>DATLWV010000090.1:0-11931 GCA_035576145.1 Terriglobia bacterium | reverse complement strand
ATTCTCAGACTCACAACCTGCTCCCCCAATCACCGGTTTCGGGCTCGCAAGCCTTGCCTTTCCAATCCCACCGGCCTAGCCCCTCCCCTAATTTGGACAGCCGTGAGATAAACTCGCCGCTGCATTCGTCAGCCAAAGTCTTTCAGCAACCTGACAGTTAACGCACGGACGTGCCCATGCAAAAGCCTTGCATGAAACAGGAAAGGATATCAAGGGACGACGCGAAATGCTACTTGAGCGCGTCGAGGCTTTTTTGAAGGTTGGTGATGGCGTCCTTCGAAAGCTCAGCGGGCACCAAGTCCGTAGACTGCCGTGCGTAAACGTTGCCGCCCACCTGGGAAATCTGCACCGTCTCGGTCTTCTTGTTTTCGCCGAACTGCACCTGGACGGTGTACTCCGGCTTGGTGAGCCCGTAAGAGGCCAGATCGGTTGGGTTCTTCTTCGGGAAAGACTGAGCGCTCAGGTTGCGGAGGTCCTGAAGCAGCGTCTGCATCTTGTCGTTCGAAACCTCCATGCTGGCCGGCTCAGTTTGCTCCCATTTATCGTTCTTGTGGTGCACAAACACCTGCCGCCCTTTGGGACCCTGCAGGGTGACCTGGTTCGCCTCAAAGGTGGAGAAGGTGAACAGGTCTTTTGAGCGCAAATCCGAGGGCTGCTTCTGAAACTGCGTGAGGAAGTCCGACCCCAGCATGAAGACCGGGCCCACGGCTGAGTTCATGGCGTAATAATTGGAGCCGTCTTTCTTGCCCAGCACCAGCGTCTCTCCGCCTGTGTCACCGGTAAGATGTATGGTCATGGTGGGATTTGAGAAGCCGTAACGGCCCAGGTCTTTCTTGGTTTCCGCAACCACACTCTGCATCGACGCATTCCCCAGCTCATCCACCAGGCCTTCCGCGGCAAAGTGATCGGCGCGCACAGGAGGCGGCAACATCAGGTCCCAGATGCCGTCAGCATTCTTCACAAGCCGGTAACTGTCCTTGTTCGAGGTAACGTCCACGCGGCGGATGCTGTCCTGCGCCAGCGTCACCACCTTCTTATTGCGGAAATCAAACAGCTTCTTCCCAAGCGAGTCCTTCAGATAGCTGGCGAGAGTGATGATGCGCTGCTCGCCGGCAACCTGCGCATAGACGCCGTTGTTGGTCGGTGTCGAGCTTCCAAGGCGCAGGGTGAATTCCTTCGGCGAGGCATCCGTTTTGACTTCAATAGTGGCCGCAGGAGGGTCCAGGCCGAATTCCTTCAGGCCACCCGGCTGTTCGTCGATCACCTCGTCCGGTACGGCGCTGGTCAGGCTGGTAAGGAAACTGCCGATGGTGGAAGAATCGGCAGCCAGCTTCGCAGGCTCCGTAATCTCCCACGTGTTGCCGTCACGTGTGCACGTAACGGGCTTTTCACCCGTTGCGGTCACGGTGAAGGAGACAATCTGATTGTTCTTCACCGGGAAGATTTTTTTTGACTCGGTGCTCTTTGACTCGGAGCTCGCTGCTGGCTTCTTGCGCCCATAGTAGGTGAAGATGCCCCACAGTCCTGCCAGGACCGCCAGTGCAATCAGGGTTTGGAGGTATTTCTTGTTCATCGCCGGCGCCGCCACCACACTCCCGCACCCACCAGAATAATTGCCAGCGGGAGGCCAAATACACCCAGGTAAAGCAGTTGTCCCATTTGCCGCTGGTTCATGTTCAGCGTCTGCTGCTCCTGAGGTTTGGGCCGGATGGATATCAGGCTCTCCTCTGCCGAGAGCCAGTTGACCATGTTCATCACCAGGTCTTTGTTGCCCTGGAACCCAATAAATGGGTTGGCGCCCAGCAGCGAAGTTCCCGTCACAACCAGCCGCCCTTCACCCTTCTTGCCATCCTGGCCGCTGATGGTGTCCGCCACGGCAACCGTCAAGGGTCCTTTAACGTCGCCTGGCCCAGGACTCGCGGAGACCTGCTGCATGGTGGGGTTGAACCCCTCCACGCCGAAACTGGCCTCAGACGTTTCACACAGCATTTCGGGCGATGCACCACCTTTGGCGTCCTTGCTGATTTCAATCGACCGGGAAAGCGGGAACAGAGTCGCCGTCCGCTGCAGCGGCTCGACGATGGGATTGGAGCCGTAATTGATAATCAACGGCATGACGGGACTGGTTCCGAACAGCCGGGCCGCACGGTTCAGGTCCACCACCAGGTCGTTCCGCAACGTCACGCCCCACCCTGTGAGCATTTTGTTCAGATTGGGCAGCTTGACGCCCGAATCCAGCATGAACAGCACCCGCCCGCCACCTTCGATAAATTTGCTGATGGTCTCAATTTCCGCCGGCAGGTAATCGTGCTTGGGGCCGGCAATCACCAGCATTTCACAATTCGCAGGGATCTCGTTTTTCTGCAGGAGCATCAGCGTCTTGACTTCGTAGCTCTCATTGTTCAGTTCTTTCTTCAGGCTATCGAAACCCTCGCGGCCTGTATCATCGATGCTGCGCTCGCCATGGCCTTCCATGAAATAGACGGTCTTCTCACCCATCAGAACCCGGATCAGGGCATTGGTTACGCCTTCCTCATTGGTGTTCTGCGCCTGGAAGTGCCGCGTGCCTGACACCACTTCGATGGTGCCGTAGGTCTGAATGCCATACTGCTTGGCCAGCGCGGGCTGCCGGTCAGGATCGACGTAATGCACGGCAACGCGGTTCGAGGCGCTTTCATATTCTCCCAGCAGATCACGGCGGCGGGAAAAGGCGTCCTTGCGATCAAACGCATAGATGGTGACGTTCTGTTTCAGCCCCTTCAGGACCTTGATGCTTTGAGGCGACAGGCTGTATTCCTTGTTCGGAGTCAGGTCCCAGCTCTTGTTGTGGTTGTTCACAAACCAGTTGACCAGGACGATGATCGCGATGCCGATCAGCGTATACAAGGCCAGGTTTGCGCCTTGCAGAACCCGCTGGGTGCCCCCTCCTTTCGTTCGTTCTTTTTCCGCCATCGTCAGACCCTCCCCTTCAGAGCTTCAACGGACCGCGCCGTCAGGAAAACACCGAGCACAATCACAGACACGTAGTAAACCAGGTCCTTCAGGTCCACCACACCCTTGGCGAAGCCGTCAAAGTGCGTGGTAATCGCCATGTAGGATAGGACCTTGCCGACGGCCCCGCTCGAATAGGCTGTCACCCAGTTCAAAACGTAGATGAGAAGAAACGCCGCGAAGGATACGACCGCAGCAATAATCTGGTTCTTGGTAAACGTTGAAATCCACATGCCCAGGGCCAGCAGCGAGGCGCCGAACAGAAAAAGACCCACGGCCTGCGCAATCAGGGGCTTGGCAGAGGGATTCCCGTATATGAACAGGGCGCTGATGTATGCAAAGGTAATCACGATCATGGTGCCAAACAGAGCCAGCGCGCCCAGAAACTTCCCGGCGATAATCTGAAAATCGGTGACCGGAGAAGTTAACAGGAGCTCGATGGTCCCGGAACGTTTTTCCTCGGCGTAAAGCCTCATGGTGATCAGCGGAATCACCAGCAGCAGAACAATCGTCAGGACTCCCTGGAACAGGGGCCGGATGACATAGTCGTTGATGGTCATGTTGGGCATGCCCATTCCGCCCATCGCCTGCATCCGGAAGGTCTGCACCACGTATGTTGCGGCAAAGCTGTAAAAGAAGAACCCGCAGAGCACGGCATAAACCGCCATCACCAGATAGGCGATCGGCGAATGAAAATAGGCGCGGAGTTCCTTTCCCGCCACTGCCAGAATGTTGCGCATTTCAGTTTCCCCCTCAGGGTCGTTGGTTGTTTTCAGTTCCTGCCCGGCCTTCACTGAATCAAAGCCGTGGCGTCAGTTGATCGGTCCTGATGCTCCCGGGTCTTCCGGGCTCTGCACTTCGGCAGGCTGGGCTTCTTCCGCCGGCGATTCTTCGCTCAGGTCCCGCCGGGTAAGCTTCAGGAAGATATCTTCCAGGCTCATGCCGCCGGTTTTCAGTTCAAACAAGCCCCATCCGGACTCAACGATGGCACGGGCCAGTTCCGACCGAATCTCCTGGTTCTTTTCGGTATGGACTTCCAGCGTGACGCGGGCTCCTGAAGCCTCGACCGGTTCAACCAGGTTCACGCCGGGCACCGTCTGCAACTTGCTCATAATGTCCGGCGCCGGTCCTTCCACCGTTACCAGAACCGAACCGTACCCCTGCAGGCGGGCGGTAAGCTCATCCGGAGCGCCCATGGCCACCACGGTCCCCTTGCTGATCACTACTACTCGCTGGCAGGTTTTTGAAACTTCAGGGAGGATGTGCGTGCTGAGGATCACCGTATGCTGCCCGGCCAGCCCTTTGATCAGTTCGCGCGTTTCAATGATTTGCTTGGGGTCCAGGCCTGCCGTCGGCTCGTCGAGAATCAGAATGTCAGGATTGTGAATCAGCGCCTGCGCCAGTCCTACGCGCTGGCGATAGCCTTTGGAAAGCCTCCCGATCTGGCGGCCCTGCACATCCGCAATCGAACACTTCTCACTGACCTCTTCAACTCTCTTCTTCAGATCGGCGCGCGGGAGGCCTTTAATTCGGCCCACGAATGCGAGGTATTCATTCACCGTCATATCGGTATAAACGGGAGGATTTTCCGGGAGGTAACCGATGTGCCTCTTGGCTTCGAGCGGCGACTCGGTTACGTCAACGCCGGCCACGCGCACGCGGCCCTCGCTGGGCGAAAGGAACCCCGTTATGATGCGCATGGTGGTGGTCTTCCCCGCCCCATTGGGACCCAGGAACCCGAGGATCTCGCCCTTCTGCACCTGGAAGCTGACGTCAGAAACCGCCAGCGTCGGACCATACCGTTTCGTCAGATTTTCAACTTCAATCATACGACTGCATCCTCATTTCCTGAGTAGAGTGGCCTGCATTGGTCTTGAAATCTGCCCGTCACAGACAAACCCGCGAACGCAGGTATAAATAATAAGGATTACCAAAAAACCACAAAGGTTGCCAACCACTTTATTTTGTGTTTTCCTGAGAACTTGTTTTTTCGCGGGTTCTCATCATCATCAAAGCAGCAGGAAAACAGCTCATTCCGGAGGAAACCATGGTTCTCAAAGACCAAGTCGCACTCATCACCGGCGCCTCAAGCGGCATCGGCCACGCCACCGCCATTGCCATGGCGCGCGAGGGCGCCCGCATTGGAATCAACTATCATAAGAACAAAGCTGGCGCTGATCAAGCCGTGGCGGAAATCCGCAAAGCCGGCGGCGAAGCTGAAGCGATCCAGGCGGACGTCACTTCCCACGCGGATATCCAGGCAATGGTTGACGCCGTGCGCAAGCGATGGGGGCGCATCGACATCCTGGTGAACAACGCCGGTGATCTTCTGGCGCGACGCATGCTTTCTGACGTGACCGAAGAATATTGGGACCAGATCATGGACCTCAACCTGAAAAGCGTCTTCTTTTGCGTCAAGGCCGTGTGGGAGGAAATGGCGGCGCGCAAAAGCGGAAACATTATTAACATGACCTCCATCGCCGGACGCAACGGCGGCGGTCCCGGCTCCGGAGTCTACGCCACCGCCAAAGGCGCCATGATCACCTACACCAAGAGTCTGGCCAAGGAGCTGGCGCCCCACGGCGTCAGGGTGAATGGCATCGCGCCGGGCGTTATCGCCACGCCTTACCATGAACGCTACAGCCCTCCCGAAATCTTCAAGAAGTTTGTTGCCACCATTCCGCTCGGCCGCGCCGGAACATCCGAGGAAGTCGCCAGCGTTGCTGTCTTTCTGGCTTCGCCAGCCGCCAGCTACATCACTGGAGAAACCATTGAAGTGAACGGCGGCATGCTGATGGATTAGCGTGCCCGCCCGGACCCTCGAAGGTACCTGTCAACCGCGGCCAGCACCTCATGCATCATTGCGCACGTCAACTTGCCAGTCTGCGTATTCTGCTGGCTGGGGTGATAGGACGCGAACAGGCGGGGCAGTCCGCCCGGCAATGCATAGCTGGCTCCGTGCGCAAATGGCATCTTCGAGCGTGGCGGCAAGTCCACACGTTCCGCGATCACGTTGAGGTATCGGTCAAAGCCGATCCGGCCAAGCGCCAGAACCGCGCGCACCCGGTTGAGGAATTTAAGTTCGCTTTCCAGGTACGGCTGGCAATTCCTCAGTTCCTGCAGTAGAGGTTTGTTCGCAGGGGGCGCGCAACGCAATGCCGCCGTGATGTAACAACGACGCAACCGCAGGCCATCTTCGCGGTCGTGTGAATCCGGCTGGCTGGCGAAACCCGCTTCATAAAGCGCGCGGAAAAGAAATTCCCCGGAGCGGTCGCCAGTAAACATCCGCCCTGTGCGGTTGGCCCCGTGCGCGGCTGGCGCGAGCCCCACAATCAGCAGGTCCGCGTTCGGATCGCCGAAACTCGGCACGGGCTTTCCCCAGTACTCCCAGTCGCGGAACATCCGGCGTTTTTCCTTCGCCACTTTTTCCCGATACTCCACCAGCCGCGGGCAGCGCGTGCATCGGATGATCTCCCGTTGCAGATTAACGAGCTTGAGATTGGGCGACGAAGATTCAGCCATTTTGAATTGACCGGCGCCGGAATAAGAAGCGTCGAATTACTGTTACCCTTTGGCGAGAACCATCAGGGCCGTCCACTGTTTTTCAGAAACCGGCATCACCGACAGGCGCGGCAGCCGAACCAGATCAAAATCCTTCAACCCAGGCTGATTCCTGATTTCATCAAGGCCGACGCGCCGTGAGACGGTCCCTCGCGCCGCGATATCCACTACCACCAGCCGAGGTTCCTTCTTTTTCGGGTCGGGATAAGGGTCGCTCATCACTTCCGCCAGTCCCACTACGGCCCGTTCCCCACCAGAGTGGTAGATCATCACCATGTCGCCCCGGCGAACGTTGCGAAGGTGCTTGAGTGCAAGGTTGTTGGAAATCCCGTCCCACACAGTCTTCTTGTCGCGCTCAAGGTCCTGATAGGAATAGTGTTCGGGGTCGGATTTAAAAAGCCATTTGTTTGCCATCCATTCCTCCTCATTTCCACCCGCACCTGCCTGACTGCTCAAGTCATTCAAAACATGTGACTTTCGTCACATTTCGATTCCCTGGAGCGGCAGACTATCGCTGAAACTTTTGGCCTCCGCCAGCATCTGTTAAAGAGGCAGTTTATTTTGAGGAGACAAGAATACATGGGAAACGTCAAGAATGTGAACAACGAGCAATGGCAAATCCTTGAGAAAGACCCCAAGCCTACCTTCGTGGACTTCTGGGCTACCTGGTGCGCGCCTTGCCGGGCAATGGAACCAGCCTTTGAAAAGCTGGCGGAGAACTATTCCGGCCAGTTCAACTTTGCCAAGGTGAACGTGGACGAGGTTCCGGACCTCGCCGGCAAGTTCGGCATCCGGTCCATTCCTACGCTGATCCTGGTGAAGGACGGAAAGGTTGCTGAACAATTGATCGGCGCCCGGCCCTATAGCGAGCTCGCCAAGGTCCTCGAGACCCACTCGACAGTTGCCATCAAGTAAGCCCGCCCATTAAATTACGAAGGCGTCCGCCATTAAACGGACGCCCTCGCTCCATGCATTGCTATCGGGATAGCCGGCATTCAGCGGTCTCCGGGCGTTTTGCCCGCGGTTCGCGCTGTGCCCGCCCCCTAACTTGGCCGCGCGCTCAGCACGCTCGGGGTGTTCTGGAAGAACCCTTTCGGCGCGCTGATGTACCCGCTAACCCTGTCCTTGTCCAGCTTGTTCACCACCAGTTCCAGTGCGGTGGGAGCTCCCTGAACGTAGAAATAGACCGGCTGGTCCAGCGCCTGGTCCTTGCGCTGTGTGCGCTTGTCATCGAAAAAGAGGTCGATGGTGTAAACGTTCTGCTTGCGGTTGGTCCTCAGCAGTTCGATCATGATGCTCCCGATCTTCTTGCGATCATGCCGCCGCTGGAGGTTGAATTCGAAGTAGTCACGATCCGTGCGATGGGCCAGGGCCACCAACTCGTCATGCGTGCGGGCGATGGCGCCGGAAAGTTCTCCCTTGGCCCCCATCAGGGCATCTTTGGTTTCCTGAAGGTCCTTTTTATTCCCTGCGATGTCGCCCGAAAGGTTGCCGAACTTGTTGTTGGCATCGGATTGAAAATTGTTCAGCTCCTGCGCGCTGGCCTTCTGGCCAATCGCCGTGTTCAACTGATCGACGGCTGCACGTTGTTGCTTTTGAATAGTTGCGGTCAGCTGTCGGGCGCGCGTCAGTTCCGCCTGGGTCATGCCCAGCTTTTCGCTGGTGACGTCAAACTGCCCCTTCAACGTCGCGTAGCGGTCGTCGCTCGAATCCATCCGTTTTGTCAGCAGCGTCAACCGGTTTGCATCATTTGTCAAAGCCTTTCCAAACTCCGACCGCTGGCTGAGCGCCAAATAGAGATTTACCCCGGCAAGAACCACCAGGAGAGCAAGCACCCCGATCAGCAGCTTGCTTGTCGGCGCGGGCTCTTGCGGAATCGGCAACGGCGCCGGCGGCGGCGATTGAACGTAAACGTATTGAGGCTGTCCGGGCGGCGGAGGCTGCCCTGGCCCCTGCTGCCACTGCGGCGGCCCCTGGGTGGGCCCGGCCTGCGGCGCTGGGGGTTCCGGCGGTGCTGGTGGCTGCTGGCTGGGATCGCTGCGGGACGGTCGCGGTTCATTAAACCCAAACATGGCGTGCCCGATATCGCGTTTGTCTTCCTTATCCGGCATATTCTAGTCTCCTCTTCGTCATCTAATGGTTCGCTGGGGACTCTATCGCCGTAGTCGCATTCTCAACTGGTAAACTGTTGCCCCTCAGCGGTCTTAGACGTCAGCCGTACCGGCCTGGTTGCATCCTGCGCCCGGGGCAGGACGGCCCTCAAGCTAAGTATTACCTCGAATCAATATTTTAGGCAAGATTTTGCATAGGGGCCGAAAGGACGGCCGGGGTTGATGCTTGAGTGTGACAAAGCCCATCTGGAATGCTCGAATTACGCCTGTGTTGGCGCGGCTGGCTCGGAGAGGGCCCTCTGGGCTGAGGGGATGTCCGGGTAGATCCCCACTGTGTGGTCAAGATGCGTCATCGTCAGCAACTGCTTCACTTGCCCCGCCGCGCCGGAGATGGCGAGCTTGCCTCCCTGCTGTTCTATCAAGCCGATGCAAACGGCGACAAAGCCTATACCTGCACTGTCGATGTAATTCAGTTCACTGAAATCCAGTACGAGGTTTCTCAGCCCCTGCTTGATGCGTTCCCGGATGACAAACTCTACATCATTCCACTTATTCCCTCGAATGAGGCGGCCGGTGAAAGTCATCGCAGTAATATCAGGCGAAAGCTCATGAGTCTTAATATTGACAATCATATCCCAGGGACCTCCTTGCGACGAGCCGCCCAAGCGTGGTGTGCTCGTCTTTGTAGACAACACCCATCCCCCCGCCGTCGAGCTTTTCGAGTACACGATAATGCGAAACGCTATTGTCGTCCAAAAAACGTCTCCCCACGAAACAGTGCCCCAATCATAGGGAGCGGCAAACGATAAGTCAACGCCGAAGGGGAAACCCTTGGCTTTTGTGAGGCGGTGGTTGCAGTTTGATGAGAGAGAAAATTACTGCTCCGGCGCGTCTGCGTCAGGAAAGAGCTCGCCAAGGCCGCGCACGATCTTTTGCTCTTCGGGTGAAAAGTGTCCGCGGAACTGCGGGGTGCCGAGGATGCCTGCGGACGGTTTCGCGTTAGAATGCGGATGAACCTTTTTCTGGCCTCAAACGAATATTGGTCTGGAGACGCACTCATGGTCGCAGACGAAACGCTATGGGAGCAGATTCGCCACCGCGACCGGGCAGCATTTGAGGAGTTTTATCGCCAACAAATCCCGCGGCTGCTGGGCTATCTCATCTTGTGTCTTGGCAGTCAGGCAGCAGCCGAAGACATCGCCCAGGAAACTTTTCTTCAAGTATGGAAGCATCCCGACGGTTTTGATCCAGCCCGCTCCGGCCTTCGAACTTACCTGTTCACAATCGCTCGTCGGCGTGTTGTTGACTGGTGGCGCCATAGTTCGCTGCGAACCGAAAATCCCGCCCCTCCGTCACGGTCAGGCTCCGAAGCGCGATTACTGATCGAGGATTTGCTGGCAAGGCTCGACAATGATAGCAGGAGCCTTCTTTGGTTGCGCGAAGTGGAAGGTTACTCTTACCAAGAACTTTCCCTCATGCTTGAGATTCCGGTAGGAACAGTGAAGTCGCGGCTGTTTAAAGCACGCGAACACTTGCGAGATATGTGGAGGCGGCGTTAGGAGACATTATGAATTGTACAGAAGCACGCATCCATGTTTCGGCCCTGCAGGACGGTGAAGCTATACCCCCAGAGGCGAAGGCGCATATTCGAGCGTGCGACACGTGCCAGCAGTTATTGCAGGATTACGCCGGCATGGGCGCTCAAATGCGCCTCCTCGGATCGCAATTGGGGGCCGGGAAAGTAACGGGGAAAGTTCGATTACCCTCGCTGATCAGGTCCCGGCCAGGGTGGACGCGAGCATTGCGGGCTCAAGTCCGAGTTCCACGTTTTGTGATCGCGCTTGCAGTTGCACTAATTGCGGGCCTCACCGCCGGACTCGTATTCCTTGAAGCCCAGGGAAGAAGTCAGCAACTCTGGTTTAACTGTGAACTCGTTTGGCCCCAGGCTCAGTACAAGGGACCAATACATCCAACTAACATTCCCCAAGTGAGCATGGGATTTGGCCCTCAGGCGAAATCCGAAGACCCGGCCCCCTTTTTCATCACGGGCCCCGGTAGAGGGGCAGGAACCGTAGCGGGATTGATAGAGGTACGCCGTATTCAAAGCGACCAGGTAACCTTTGTCATCCGCGTAAGACATTTCGCTGTAAAGGATACGACGCCGGAGGAAATCGAACGTACGGCCTCTCCTTTGCTTCAGGCACAAGAGCTCGGGAAGATTCTCTCTGACGTCTCTGTACAGGAATTCAGCTATAAACCGGGAACCACACTGAAGATCCCGGCAGGTGGGGGCGAGAGTCTCATCTTCACGGGTGAAACCGGGGGGAAGTTCTCCCGGTTCTCCTGGCAGCAGACCCCTCTCCAGCCGGCACCGGACCAACTGGTCCTTGACCAGCCTGTCTTGGTTCCCGAGGCAGCGTTACTGGTAAAGCCTCGCGGCATGGCAAAAATCTCCGGCCCGGACGGATGCGCCTACATGTATATCCCAGAAAAGGGGCTACTGGTCTTTGCATTGAATCGGTTCCCAGAATCCCACGAGGCCGCTGTAAATGGTGGTCATGCGTTGTTTGAATTGGATAACAAATGGTACTACGTTTTCACCCAATTACCGATTGTCGGTGGCAACCGGCCCAAGACGATTTGGGTATACCTCGCACGGAATTACGATCCTTCGCTGTCAGGACTTGAATGGGACCGCACAATTCCGTTCGTGGGTTCGGCAGAAGATATCAAGCAGGTACTGGAACAGATTGAGAAATAACTTCCTTCGGTGAATTGCCAATGAGCAAAGGACCGGCGTGTTTGGGCCAGATACTGTGGTGTTCAGCTACTGCTCCGGCGCGTCTGCGTCAGGAAAGAGCTCGCCAAGGCCGCGCACGATCTTTTGCTCTTCGGGTGAAAAGTGTCCGCGGAACTGCGGGCTGTCGAGAAACTTCTGCCGTTCCTCCGGCGTCATGCCGCGCATGCGACGGAGCGCCATCCGCACCCGGACCCGTTCCGCCGGGCGCAGGTTGCGCCACTCTCCTGACATCTCCCGCACGTTCTGGCGCTGCTCCGGAGTGAGCTGCGAGAAGATTTCCTCCCGCTTTCGGACCTGTTCCTTCTGGTCCGGCGAGAGCTGGTTCCAGCGCTGGAGATTTTCCCGGATCCGCTGCTGGCGTTCCGGAGGGAGGTTCTGGAAGCGTTTGTCATTCTTGAGAATGCGCTCCTGTTCTTTGGGCGGCAGGTCACGAAGCCTGGCAAAAAACCCGGAGCGCCGTAGCGCCTG
>DATLWV010000089.1:0-10044 GCA_035576145.1 Terriglobia bacterium | reverse complement strand
CCCCCGCCATAAGGTCAGGGCTTTCAACATGGGCTGGCGGTCCCACCCAGGCGGCACCGCCGCCACAATCTTTCTCGACATCCTGTTAGGGGGGACGAGGCTTCAGGTCTAGTCACAACGAGCCCAGCGCTACAAAGAAGCTTCCACCGGCGATGCTGCCTGGTTAATCGCTCCCAGGCGCAACTGTCCGCAGGCCGCCATCACGTCCTGTCCGCGTGAAATGCGGATGTAAGCCGGCACCTCGTGGCTCCGAAGAACTTCCTGGAAGCCCATCACCCGCTCGATCGGCGAAGGTTTGTAGGGCAGCTCCGTTCCGCTGTTGAACGGGATCAGGTTCAGCTTGCACTTGATGCCGCGCACCAGCGCCGCCACGCGCCGGGCGTCGTCGTCGGAATCGTTGATTCCGTCGAGCAGCACGTACTCAAACGTCACGTACTCCCGTGGTCCGAGAGGAAATTCGCGACAGGCCTGGAGCAGTTCATTCAGCGGATACTTGCGGTTCAACGGCATCAGCGCCGTCCTTTGCTCTTCGTTCGAGGCGTTCAAGGAGACGGCCAGCTTGGGGCGCGCTGGAAGCTGCGCGAATTTACGGATCTGCGGGATCACGCCGGCGGTTGAAACTGTCATGCGCCGCAGCGCCAGCGCCAGGCCGTTCGAATCGGAAAAAATCCCGACGGATTTCATCACCGCATCCAGGTTCAGCATCGGCTCTCCCATGCCCATGAAAACCAGGTTTATGGGAGTCTCCGCAGGCGGCTGCTGGGCTTCGAGCACGGCCGCTACCTGGCCCACGATTTCTCCGGCCGTCAGGTTGCGCTTCACTCCCAGCAGCGCCGTAAAGCAGAAGCAGCAGCCCACCGCGCAACCCACCTGGCTTGAAAGGCACAGCGTCACGCGGTTCTCAATCGGCATGTAGACGGTCTCAATGTTCTCGCCGTCATGTAGCGCAAACAGGTAGCGCACCGCGCCATCGCGCGAGGCAATCTGCGACTTGATTTCAGGCCATTCCACACGGCAGCGCGTGGCAAGCCCTTGTCTGAAATCTGCCGGGATATCCGTAAAAGCATTAAGATCACGCGCGCGTCGCGCGTAGAGATTACGAAACAATTGCTTGCCGCGATACTTCGGCTGGCCGCACTCCACCGCCAGTTGTTCAAGCTCCGCTTTGCTGAGTCCGAAAAGGTTACCTTCCATAAAGCTTTACTATAGCGTCGGGCATGGCCGCAGGTTATTTTAGACAAGAGTTACAAACGCATCCCTGCATGTTTTGTATCGTGTAAACATTGACGCCCAATTCAGTATATCTTACATTCTATAAGCTTCCCCTTGAGTTGAGAAAGGACATGCATGAGCCCCCGCCGAGTTGATCCAGAGCTTACCGCACGACGCCGCGACGCTCTGATCAAGGCAGGTTACGCCGAAATTCTGGATAAAGGCCTGCACGCCACCACCATCGATTCCGTGGTGGCGCGCGCCAATTCCAGCAAGGGTGGAGCTCTCCATTACTTCCACAGCAAAGAAGACCTCTTTTACGCCGTCCTGGAATGGCTGCTCAATGAACTCACGCGCAGCCTTGACCAGGTGGCGGCCAGCCAGGAATCACCCCGCGAACGCCTGGCGGCGGAACTGGAGCTGCTGTTTCACAGCGCTGAAGTCAATCGCAAGCTCTACCTGGTGCTTTTTGACTTTGTCACGCTCGGCGCACGCGCGGACCGCTTCCGCAAATTGTTTCACGATTTCTTTGTCCGGTGCCGCAAGCGCGACGCGCTGATCATTTCCGAGGGCATCAAGCTGCAGGAATTCCGCCGCGTCCGCCCGGAGGACGCCGCCGCCACCATTCGCGCGCTGGTTGACGGCTACTGCCTGCAGTGGCTGATGGATTCCAGCACTGTCCCCGTTGAAGTCTTCCGCGACCGCTGCGGAGCCGTCCTGGGTTCCTACCTGCTGCACCCATAAACGGGTGTGGTAGGGGAGCCCTCCGGCCTCCCACAGCTTTTCCCGTCCAAAGCGCGTGGCGCGGTCCCCCGGTTTTGGGGTCCGCGGTCTATCTTCGCACGAATTCAAGAACCGCCGGCCGCCGGCGTTTTCTACTTTTCTCAGTGAGGAACTTCCCACTTTGCAACGACATCCTGCGCAGAAAAAACTTGACAGGGGCTACGCTACTGTGCTAGCCTTTCTGGTAACGCCGGGCGGGGCGTTTATAGGAGAATTTAACCAGTCTGCGAGGTCTGTTTATGGGCCGTAAGTTATTGAAATCATTGAAATCTATATATTGTGGTGCTGATGGGACGGGACAAAAGAATACCTTTTTTTGAAAACGAACCCGAGAAGTTATTGATAATAAAGGATCGGCAACCAAAAACAAACCCAAACGAACCCAAAAACGAACCCGGGAAGTTGTTGAAAACACGTGACTGTGGAAAAAACGAAGCCAAAACAAACCCAAAACAAACTCGGCCATGTTGTTGAAAATAAAGAATGGTGAAAAAACGAACCCGAGACCGCAATGGAAAGGGTTTAAGTGATCTGCAACTCTTCTGAAGGCGAAGCGTCCTGCCAGAAGGTCTCCCATGTCTCCCACCTATTGCCGAAATATTTCCGTGCCTCGCGTGACGGTTGACGCGCCGCCCGGCGAATGAGACACTAGCCCCCTCGCACCTGGGTAAACCAGCTGATGGAAATATCGATGTTCTCAAGCGCTGTCCGGATTGGATTTTCAGTGCTCCTCATCGTGGGCGTTCCGCTGCTTTCCTGGCGCAGCGCGCGGCCGGAGCAGTTGCAGGGAATCCCTAAAACGGCGCTTTATTTTTCCGCGGTGGTTTCGCAGTGGATTCTGGCAGTGATCGGGGCGCTGGTGGTGTTTGCGGCAGGGCCCGACTGGTCAGCAGTGGGCGTGGCTCCTGTTGAAGTGTCCGGCTTCTTCACCTGGACCGCTCTGCTGGTTGTGGTATCGGTGGCCGGGCTGGGGTTTGTGCTGCTGCTCGAGCAGCGCGGCTGGTGGCCAAAAGAATCCGAGATGGTGAAATTGCTGATGCCGCAAAATGGCGGGGAAAGGTGGTGGGCAATTCTGGGCCTGGCGCCCACGGCGGGGCTGTGCGAAGAGTTTCTATACCGTGGCTTTCTGCTGGCAGAGGCGACGGCCTGGTTTCACTCGGCGGCGTGGGGCGTGGCGGTTTCCTCGGTGGCTTTCGGTTTCGCCCATTCCTACCAGGGCCTGAACGGAATGGTCCGGGCGGGGTTGCTGGGGGCGTTACTGGCGTGGCCCGTAGTACAGCTGGGTTCGCTCTATCCGTCGATGACCGCACATTTCCTGATTGATGCGGCCGCATTACTCTGGCTGGGGCCGAAGTTCGTGCGGCAGGAAGGCTAATTTATCCTCTTGCCTTGCGACAAGGAACCCACTATCTTAGGACGACTTTTATTCGAGGTGGAGGGAGACGCATGTCAAGGCTTCTTATATTGTGGGGAACTCTTTTATTGACGGTATCGGTGGCTGCCGCACAGGGCCGGCCGGCAGCGAGCCGGGCGAAACTGATTGCCCATGGCAAATATCTGGTGACGCGTGTGGCGGGATGCATTGACTGCCACTCGGCGCATAACGAACGAGGCCAGGAAATTGCGGGGCGCGAGTTGCAGGGAGCGCCGCTTTCTTTCCAGCCCATCCATCCCGTGCCAGGCTGGGTGCCCGTGGCGCCGCCAATCGCGGGGCTCGAGGGTTGGACCGAGACCGAGGCTGTGCATTTTCTGATGACGGGCCTCGACCGGAGCAATAAACCTCCCGGTCCGCCTATGCCGCC
Organism: Terriglobia bacterium; assembly: GCA_035576145.1. Taxonomy (GTDB): domain Bacteria; phylum Acidobacteriota; class Terriglobia; order UBA7540; family UBA7540; genus SCRD01. Next base: position 6,247 of record DATLWV010000089.1, on the reverse strand, counting down.
GTATCGCCTGTCGCGCCATGATGCGGAAGCGGTGGTTGCTTATTTGAAGTCACTGCCTCCCGCGAAGTAAGTGAGTTCGTGCGCGCACCGATCAGTATGAAGAACCGCTGAAGCCGGCAGCGAGTGTTCCGGCGTATTGGAAACTTCCTGCAACATTTCCGGATTCACGTTAGAATATCTGCCCTATGGAAGAGCGAGACTTTTTCGACGAAAAGGAAGTTTCAAAACCGGCCAATCTTTCCTGCCATCATTGCCGGCAGACGGCCACCTACCAGGTCCGTTGGATCGAACGGACAAAGAAGCAGAGCTTGCGTGGAAACGCGGACGAGCGCGACCGGGCAAAGTTCCAGAAGGCCAGATCATATCTGCTGCGGCGTGACGACTTTGTGCAGTGCCAGAACCCGCGCTGCCGGAAGAGGTTCGAGATCACGGGACAGTCGCTGGTCTTCATGTGAAAGGCATACGGCGGCCTGGATTCGCTTGCCACCCTGACGAGTAGACACTCGGGACCCTATCGGCATCACGCCTGAGCCTGAAGGCTGTCGAGTCCTCGAGTGGAGCGTCACCCCAAACCCCGCGACTAAAAGGGACGAAAGATCCTGGGCCCAAACGGGAAGCGGCGGCGGATGCGCCTCGGCCTGGTCTCCTGATCGGGCTGAGGCTGCACAACCGGCGCAGGCGGTGGATCTCCGCTGAAGTCGAGTTGGTCCGGCGCAAACTGGAGCGGAGCACCCAATTGGAGTTCGAGGCTGGTTCCCGGAGGAAGGTAAATCTGCTTGCCACGCCCGGCCATCACCCAGATGGCGCCTGCTGCGGCGCCTGCAGCGCTTCCAATTCCCAGGCCCCTGAGCGTATGCCCGCCCGATATCCCCGCTAGGGAGCCGACTTCAGCACCGGTGATGGTGGTCTGTGCCACTTTCCCTGCGTCCTGGCCCTTGGTTGCCTGGCCTTCGATTTTGCCTTCTTTGCGGTTAAAGCCTTCCTGGCCGCTTCCTCCATAGGAGGAGAGGGAGGCGCGCAATGGCTCGGTTACTCCGTTGGGGAGCGTCAGGGAATCGAACCGTATCCCAAGCTTTGCTTTGCCCTTGATCCGGCCGGGCTTGACCACCTGGGTAACTTCTCCCTTAACGTAGCTGCCCACGGGAATCACAATGCGGTTTTCAACGGTGATGGGGAAAATGGTGCGGCAATAAATTGACTGGCCTTGATAGGCTGTTTTCGAGTTGATGGCATTTTCAAGGGTCACAGGGATATGGGTCTCGGCAGGAACGGTGACGGTGGCAACAGGCTCCGGTGGCGTATCCGTCTGGGTTGCGTTTTGGGCGGCCAGCGGTTGCCAGAATGCCAGTACAAAGAAGCCGGGAAGAAAAAGCCTGGAGTAATGCATGCTTTAATAACCTCCTGACTGGATGGTCTGAAACCTGGTGGTGCGATGTTGATTCTTAGCGGCGAGTTGCCCTTGTCACGACAACTTGTCTGAATGCCGCCCGGCGCCTGAAGTGTGAAAGTGAATGTTTCGCAAGGTCGATCGGCCCGGTTGTCATCGTCAAGGGCCCTGTGTTCCCGCCACAGGCCCGATGGCGGCTTCGATGGTTCTTGTGATGCGGGCTGCGTATTGTTCAACTGCGGCAGTGTCCTGGGCTTCAACCATCACCCGGGCCAGCAGTTCAGTCCCTGAATAGCGAACGATGATGCGCCCCGCATCCCCCAGTTCGCTGCTGCAAGCCTCAATGGTTTGGGCAATTTCAGGGATGGATTCAAGGGGACGCTTTTCACGGACAGGAACGTTGCGAATGACCTGCGGATACTGTTTAAGTCCGCTTACGGTCTCGATGAATGATGCACCTGTTTCTCCAAGGATGCGCAGGATCTGGAGCAGCGTGATGATGCCGTCGCCGGCGAGCGAAATGTCTGCGAAAATGATGTGGCCTGAGGGCTCGCCGCCAAGATTGCATCCTGAATGGAGCATTTCCTCCAGGACATACCGGTCTCCGACAGCCGTCCGCCTGAGTCCGATGCCGCATCGCGCGAGAGCGTGTTCCAGCGCAAGGTTGGTCATCAGCGTGCCGACGACGGCGTGGCCTTTCAGTTTTTGAAGCCGCTGGTAATAGGGTGCCGCGGCATACAGGACGTGGTCCCCGTCGACGATGCAGCCGTCCCTGGTGGCGAAGATCGCACGGTCAGCATCTCCGTCAAAAGCGACGCCGAGGTAAGCGTTTGCAATCTGCGCTTCACGCGCCATAGAGGAGGGATGAAGTGATCCGCAATGCAGATTGATGTTGCGGCCATTGGGCGCGGCGTTGAGGATGCGCGCCCCGATTCCGAGTTCCTTAAGGAGCAGCGGAACGACATTTGATGCCGACCCGTTCGCACAGTCCACGAGCAGCGGTTCTCTGGGCAAAGGCAAATCGGGGGGGAGAAGGCCGCGAAGATAGTCGACATATTCACGAAGGAACTCCGGCTCGGCGGAAAGGTCTTCCTGCGGATACGGACCGTCTGCGGATTGATCGCGCTCGATGGTCCGCTCGATTTCCAGTTCCTGGGCGTCTGAAAGCTTGAGCCCGGAATTGGAGAAGACCTTGATGCCGTTGTCGTAGTAAGGATTGTGAGATGCCGATACCATGATGCCGGCCGTGAACCCGTGATGGCGCGTAAGAAATGCGACCCCGGGGGTGGAGATGACTCCAGCGTATAAGAGCCTGGTTCCTGTTGACCTGATTCCGGAAGCAAGGACCCTGGAAATCTGGCGGCCCGATTCTCGTGTATCTTCTCCAAGAACGACCTGCGGTTGGCCGCCGCTGTTCACTTTCTGGAGCAGTGCCCCAACCGCCTTTCCGAACTTGAAAACGGTTTTCTGGTCAAGCGGGTAGTGTCCTGCTTTCCCCCGCATGCCGTCTGTGCCAAAGAGTTTCCGTGTTTGCATACCTTGACATTGTACTGGCGGCGGGGCTATGACTCAACTTTGGAGTGGCAAGGTGGCTGTTAATCGAAGGCATTTCAAGCAAGCCGGACCCGGTTGCGTGATGGCACTGAGTCGGTTTTGTCGGGCTACGCACGGTCCCGTCAATAGTGCCTGGTCTTGGTTGACACGGAATTAAGCTTCTAGTAGGCTGACTTATGCTAACAGCGTTTAAAATGAACGTGGGAGTGAATTATGTCTTGGACAAATAAGGCCGTCATCCTTGGAACCGTTTGGACCTTAACTTTGGCCGGAAGCGTCCTGTTGGTCGGGCGCCCGGCGCGCGCCGCACAGGAGGCCCAACCAGCTGCGAAGACTGCCGCCCCGGTGCAGGCGCCCCTCACCGAAGATGAGTTGATCAAGCTCCTTAAGCACAACAAGAAGGACATGAAGAAAGTGGCGGATGAGGTCCAGGCCCGTGGAGTTGACTTTGAGTTTACGCCTGACATTGAGAAGAAAGTGACCAAGGCCGGCGCCACCGACCAGCTGCTTACTTACTTGAAGCAATTCACTCCTGCAATGCGCGCAACGCGAAATTCGAAGGTGGGAGCCGCCGAGGTGAGCCCAGAAGAAGGTGAAGACTACAACAAGCTCAAGAGCAGCACCGACCCGGATGCGATCATCAAGGCTGCTGACGACTTCACGGCGAAATACGCCAAGAGTCCTCTTCTTACCTATGTTTACGCCCTCGAGGCGAGTGCCTACCAGTCAAAGAACGACGCGGTGAACGTTGTGAAATACGGGGAAAAGAGCCTGGATCTCGATCCCAACAACCTTATCAGTTTGCTGATGGTTTCGAGCGTTCTTCCTCAACCGCAGATGCTGAGCAACGTCAGCGACGCCGAAAGGGAAAAGAGACTTGGGATGGCGGCCGACTACGCGCAGAAGGCACTCCAGGAAATTGACCAGCTTCCAAAGCAGTCCAAGGAATCTGACACGGACTATCAGAAACGGAAGGACCAGATTGCATCCGGAGCCTATGCTTCCATCGGAATGGTCCATCTCGAGCGCTCCAGAATGGCGCTTGAAGGACTGGACCAGGACGAACTGGCCAAGGCTGAGGAGAGCTACAAGTCCGCCATTGCCAAGTCGGATAGTCCGAATGCTGCAGACTATTACCGGCTGGGAGAGGTTTACAGAGGGCAAAGCAAGTTCGGCGATGCAATCACAGCTTTTTCCAAAGCCGGACAGTTGGCTCCGGGAACCATCATCGAGCAGCTTGCTAACCAACAGGTCGAGGAATTGAAGAAAGCCCAAGCCTCCCAGCCGCCCAAGGCCGCCGCGAAGCCCTGAGCCGAGGTGGTGAGCCGTCCGGCCCGGAGAAAACATAAGCTGGTGCGCTTTTCCGGCCCTTGCCGGATGCCAGGACTTTCCGGAGTGCATCACCGACGCATGGCGCGACCTTCCTTCAACAGGCTGGAAAAGCGTATCGGCTACAAGTTCCGCAACAAGGACCTGCTGGTTGAAGCCCTAACCCACTCCTCGTATGCCCAGGAAGTTTCCCATCCAACGCGTGATAATGAATTGATGGAGTTTCTGGGCGATGCTGTGTTGAGTTTTGCGGTCACCATAAGGTTGCTTGAAGCTTTTCCCGAGTACGACGAGGGGAAGCTTTCCCTGGCGCGTTCCAGCCTCGTGGCCGCCCGGTACCTGAGCGGTGTTGCCAGCAGGCTCGGCCTGGGCGAATATTTACGCCTGGGGCAGTCTGAGGAAAAGAGCGGCGGAAGAAACAAATCCGGTATTCTTGTAGATGCGCTTGAAGCCCTGCTGGCTGCAGTATACCGCGACGGAGGTTTTGAAGAGGCACGGGGAATCATTGAGAAGGTGATCCTGCCCGCGGACCTTACTGGACGGGTAGACGATCTGTTTGCGACGAATTTCAAGGGGGCGCTTCAGGAGCGTCTCCAGGCAGTGCGCCAGGGACCTGCTCGCTACAGCGTGGTTGAAGAGGAAGGATTGGAACACCAGAAGACCTTCACCGTGGAAGTGAAAACCGGCGCCGGCGTGGTGGCCAGGGGCAGCGGGGGCAGCAAGAAGGCTGCACAACAACAGGCTGCCAAGCAAGCGCTGGCAATCCTCGCAGCAAAGGTGGATGCAGATGGCTGAACCGTACCAGAAATCGTCTTCCCGTGACACGTTCGAATCGCTGATTGTCACGGTGATCCTCGCGATTTTTGGGACCACTTTTGTGGTCCAGGCGTTCAAGATCCCCACCGGCTCGATGGAGAACACGCTTCTGATCGGTGACCATCTTCTGGTGAACAAGTTTGCGTTTGCTTATCCTCGCGGCCCGCTGAGCCGGGTCCTTCCGTACAGGCACATTCATCGTGGCGACATTGTGGTGTTTAAATATCCAGGCAGGGCGGATGACGCCCAGGAGCCGGGCGAGCATTTTGTGAAGAGGGTCATCGGGCTCCCGGGCGACAGCGTCCGTGTATTCCACCGGCAGGTGTTCGTCAACGGAAGCGCCGTGGCGGAGCCTTTTGTCCGCCAGAGCCACGCCAACGAACTGCGCCCCGGCGATGATTTCCCGCCCGTAACCTGGGACGAGATGGAAGGCGCAACCGCAACCTGGCGTGCCGAGTTCCAGAATTATGTGAAGGACGGGCAGTTGGTTGTTCCTCAGAATGAGTATTTTGTTATGGGTGACAACCGTGAAGAGAGCTGGGACAGCCGCTTCTGGGGCTTTGTTCCGCGGCATCTTGTTTCCGGCCGTCCGCTGATCGTCTACTGGTCTTACGAGACTCCGCCGGGTCAGTACGAACAGAACTCATTGAGTGACCGGCTCAGTCAGTTCGGCAGTATTTTTGTCCATTTCTTCAGCCGGACCCGCTGGAACAGAATGTTCAAGCTTGTGCACTGATGAGCCAAACCAGACGGCGATATCTTCGAAATGCGGCGCTGGCGCTGGCGCTGTTGATAGCGACAGCCTGGGTGGCGCCGCTGTTCCTGAACGTGGGGCGTTACCGTCCCCTGTTAAAGGCAAGCCTCGAGCGATCTCTCGGACGGAAAGTGGCCCTCGGCCATATTGCACTGCACTTCTTTCCTCACCCTGGGTTCACAGTTGAAAATGTTGTGGTCGACGAAGATCCGGCCTTTGGTCTGGAGCCGTTCATCCGGGTTGGTCGCATCGATTGCGATCTCCGATGGCGAAGCCTCTGGACTTCCCACCTGTATCTGGGGACTCTCAGGCTTTCCAACCCGAGCATCAACCTTGTCCGGAACTCCGCCGGCAGATGGAACGTCGAGGACTTGCTGTTGCGAAGCGGGATTAAGGCCCAATCGTCC
>DATLWV010000088.1:0-6629 GCA_035576145.1 Terriglobia bacterium | reverse complement strand
CTGTCCAGTTCGCTGCCGAGCCGCGGCAGGAGCTCGAAAAATCTTTCGGTGGGATGAACGCTTGGCAGAACCAGCACCTCCCGGCTGCAGGGAATTCTTCGTGTCTTGCGAAGGAACCCAAAGGGAAAGCGGGTGCTGATGCGGAGGTTGTCCTGTGAATAACTGCCTCGCTTCGGGAATGTGAGCGTAACGTCCCGACCGGTGGAGGAGCGGTGGGGAAGGTATGGAATATAAACGTCCTGGTCGAGAATCACGGGCTTTGATGCCGGCTGCTGCCGCCTGCGCTTATGGCGAAAGTTTGCGCGGCCGGAAATGGTGACGGAAAAAGTGGGAAGGAATTGCTTGAGGTTTTCCAGCCGCAGACGGGCGAAGACGGCCTGCCCGGCAAAAACGTGTTCGGGGAGGGAAAGGTCCAGTTCCAGGCCCTGCAGCACGATTCGCGACAGCACACCCGAGGCCAGGATGCCGGCAAGCAGGCAGGAGAGAATGATGAACAGCAGGTTGTTTCCCGTGTTCAGCGCCGCCACAGCAATCACCGCGATCATGGCCAGGTAAACAGCTCCTTCGAGCGTGAACTCGTAATCAACTTTCGCCATCCAGTACTGGAGCGCGGTGCGGCGGGCGAGGCCCGGAACGACGCGCACGGCAACCAAGGCGGTGAGCAGCAGCGAGAAGCCCGCAATCGCGGCCGCCAGCGTGTACTGGCCAGACTGGCTGAGAGCCGTGGCGTAGAGGGCAAGGAAGAGCGCCAGCGTGAGTCCCAGAAGTGCCAGAAGAAATCGACGCCAGGCTGTGCGGTCAACGCCAGCCAGCCATCCGCTAGCTGTGGAACGGGTCCCGCCTGAAATTCTGCCGGATTGCGCATCGATAGCCATCCACTCACCTGCAATCTATTCTACGGCACAATCCAGCCTCATCTTGAATGAAGGGCCTGTCTTGCCTATCCCCGTGATATTTTAACCGTTTGTTTAAATTGTTGGCATGACCTGAAACGCTGCGTCAGTATCCTGCGTCTAATCAGTTGTGTGGTGGAAAGCAAAGTAATGGGGCGATCACCACAGAAAGCGAGGTAACGAACTATGACCAAGGAGGAAGTGTACAAACCAAAGCTCTATCAGAGGACCTTTTCGATCGGAAGCTGTCTGGCATTGATTTCGCTGCTGTTTTTGTTCGCGCCGGTCAGCGGCCGGGCCGATGTGGGGCCTTCCAACGCTGAAATCACCGCGGGCGTGCAGAGCCGCCTGTACAATTCCGGCATTTTCAAGCACGGCGAGGTGAACGTACAGGTCACGAATGGAGTTGCAACCCTGACGGGCACAGTGGACAGCTATGGGCAGGAACTGCGCGCAATTCGCGCCGCCCGCCACCAGGAGGGTGTGAACAGCGTAGTGAACAAGGTTCAGGTGAGCGCCGAGGACGTCAGTCCCCAGCAGATTCTGGCGAAGGCACGGCACCAGGTGCTCCTTTATCCGTACTACACGATTTTCGATAACATTACCCTGTCAACGCAGGGCAACCAGTTGACGGTGTCAGGCCAGGTTACGCAGCCTTACAAGAAGTCTGATCTCGGCAATATCCTCGCCGACATTCGAGGGGTGACGAACCTGAAGAACGACATTCAGGTGTTGCCGTTGTCCTCCTATGACAACCATATCCGGCTTGCGATTGCGAGACGGATTTACGGCGATCCGGGCTTCTTCAATTACGGAAACCAGGCCAATCCGTCCATCCACATTGTTGTCGATAACGGGAATGTGGTCCTCGAAGGCGTTGTTAACAGCAATATCGATCGCCAGAGGGCTGAGTTTGACGCACGTTTTGCGGCCACCTACTTCGGACTGAAAAATAACTTGCGTGTTGAATCGTAAAAATCTGCCTGGCCCCTTGCCAGCCCGCGGCGGCCGTTGTGCTGCCGCGGGCTTTTTTGTCTCTGTGGCGCCCGGGAAAAAGCGGATGTCGTGATGGCCGGTCCTGCTGATTGACAGACTGTCGCGCGACGAATTAAGGTTGAATGCATGCAACCGAAAAACCAAAGTAAACGTTTAGCGCAAGTTGTCCGACTGGATCAGGTGGATTCACTCCAATTGCTTTCAGCCAGGACCGGCGTCCCAGCCGAGAAACTGGCCGAGCGCTGGGAGTCGAATCCCCGCGCCGACGCCCATCGGGCTTCCGGCAAGAAGGTAAAGATGTTGACCCGCCCCAAGGGGACCGTTCCGTACTCTGCAGGTTCCTGAAACCATTTTCAATAAAGCAACGCGTAGTTGCGTGGGCTCTGAGGGTCTACGCAATCGGGGGTGTATAATGGGCCCGGAGGCGTTGCAATGGCCAGGATCGTTGCTGCCGTCCTTGCAATTTATTCTTTCTTTCTGATCCAATCCAGCATTCCCCGTTTGCCGGCACGGATTCCCACACATTTCAACATGTCGGGTGAGCCCAATGGATGGGGGCCTCCGCACATGCTGTGGCTTCTGCTGGCCTTTCAGGTGCTGCTGGCAGTTCTCATGTTGTCCATTTCATTCTGGGGCCGCCGGTTTCCCGGTTCCGTCCACCTTGGCACCCGAAGTCTCAGAGACTTTACACCAGAACAGCGTGAGCGCGTCTGGCCGTTGCTCGACCAGATGGCAGGATGGATGGGCGTTGCAACCAGCCTCTTTTTTGTCTACCTCATTCGGGAATCAATCCGTGCCGCGGAATCGCCCAATCCGCAATTTCATTCGGGCAGGGCGCCGCTGGTGTTTGCGGGCGCAATGGCCGGCCTTGCCATCTATTTCGTGTCCAGAATCAACAGAGAAGCACAGTTTCCGCAGGCTTGAGGATGCCAGTTCCATGTGCTGATGCCAAGGTTTTGACCGGCGGGTTGACGTCGCTTGGACATGGACCCGTCGAACGGCCTACAGGGGCACCGGAACGCTCTCCACAATTTCCTTAAGAATCATTTCGGCATGGTTCGAGCGTTTCAGGGTGGAAGCGTAGCCCGAGCTCACCACCGAGCGGTGGGCAAAGACAGGAAGCACAAGCCGTTTAAAATCGTCCGGGATGCAGTAATTTCGCCCTTCCACCAGTGCCAGGGCCTGCGCAGCCCGGTAGAGCATCATGGAGCCTCGCGGGCTGACGCCGAGCATCAGGTCGGGATGATGGCGGGTTTTTTCAACGATAGCAAGAAGGTAATGGATGAGCGCGTCGTCAACACTGACCCGCCGCACCGCCTGTTGAACTTCTACAACTTCTCCCCCCGTCATGCTGGGCTGAATCTTTGAGATCGGGTCCGCCAGGGCGGAATTTTTCAGGATCTCCTTTTCGCTCTCCGCCGGAGGGTAACCGATGCGCAGCCGCATAAGGAAGCGGTCAAGCTGGGATTCCGGCAGAGGATAGGTCCCATGGTGCTCCACAGGATTCTGCGTGGCCACAACCATAAAGGGCTGCGGCAGCGGATAGGTGTGGTTATCCACCGTCACCTGGAACTCGTTCATGGCCTCGAGCAGTGCGCTCTGCGTCTTGGGCGTGGTGCGGTTGATCTCATCGGCGAGAACGATGTTGGAAAAGACGGGGCCGGGTCGGAATTCGAAACTTTCGGTCTGCTGGTTGTAGATGCTGATGCCAAGGACGTCGGAGGGCAGCATGTCGGACGTGAACTGGACACGCTGGAACGTGCAGTCGAACGACCGCGCCAGCGAATGGGCCAGCGTGGTTTTGCCCACGCCTGGAACGTCTTCAATCAGCAGGTGCCCGCGGGCAAACAGCGCCACCAGGGCAAGCTGGACAACCTCATTCTTGCCACGGATAACGGTTTGAACGGACTCGCGCACCCGGGAGAGCAGTTCTGCTGATTCGGTGGTTGTTGTACTGGCCGAGGTCTTTTCCATACTACTTTGAAGCCGCCGATGGGACGCAAAGTCCATCGCACATTTGCCGGGCAGGCGCCTTATTGCCGGGGACGGATATCCGAGTGGCGAACCGCTTGACGGATTGAATTGCCATTCCCATAGGCTACCGTTACTCTTGGCTCTCCTTCACTCAACACTTCGACCGGCACCGCGTGATTCTTGAGAAAATCAGAGTATTGAGGTGCGTAAGAGAAGTTTACACCCCCGCCTGGTTTGCCTGCCATAAAAGCAGGGAACCGAAGGGTGCTGACTCGACCGGAAGTCGCTGGCTCGAACAGTGCTGCGCCAAAACTAACAGTGGAATGCCTCCATAGGGGCGGATGGCCGGCTTGAGTGACGGGAGGCTTACACTCGTTGCAGGCTACCCTGGACCACGACAGGGAAATCTGCTATTTTGAATAACCACGGGCGATTAACTCAGCGGTAGAGTGCTACCTTCACACGGTAGAAGTCACAGGTTCGAGTCCTGTATCGCCCACCATGTTTTTCCTGCACGAGTAAGCAAATCGTCCCGAACCTCCAACCCACAAGCCAGCTTACAATTCCCATTATGCCGTATGGTCGGTATTGACAGACCACGTTGTCTTGTAAACGACTGAAAAATAAAAGTCTAGACAGCCTATGGCCGAACGTCTGGAGGGAATGAGCGATAGAAATTGATTCTATCGCTCATAAATATGCTAAACTGTGAGCGATGAGAGGGGCGGCTATCACTCATGTTGTGGAATTGGCAACAACCGGACTGGCCTGAATTCACCTGGAACCAGCGCAGGCTTGCCTTGGCGGAGCAGCAATTCCTTGTTGGAGGCGGGGTGTTCTTCGGTACGATGAAGCACCTGGGCGAAGAAGACCGCAAACATCTGATGGTCGAAGCGATGAGCACGGAAGCTCTGACCACTTCAGAAATCGAAGGCGAAATCCTGGATCGCGCGAGTGTTCAGTCATCAATACAGAGGCAGTTAGGATTGGCGGCGGACAGCCGGCGGGCTGGGCCCGCGGAGCACGGCGTGTCGGAGATGATGGTGGACCTCTACAAAACCTTCTCCGCACCAATGTCTGACGGGATGCTATTTAACTGGCATCAGATGCTGATGAGCGGAAGGCGGAACCTGACGGACATCGGCAGCTATCGTACCAGTACTGAGCCGATGCAAGTGGTCTCGGGACCCATGGGCGCTCCGAGAATCCATTTTGAAGCGCCTTCTTCGAAAGAAGTTCCTTTGGAGATGGAGCAATTCATTCGCTGGTTTAACCGGACAGCCCCGGCAGGCGCAGAGCCACTGCCCGCGCTCACAAGAGCAGGGATTGCGCATTTGTACTTTGAATCGATCCACCCGTTTGAAGACGGCAATGGACGCATCGGGCGGGCGATTACCGAAAAATCCCTCGGGCAAAGTCTCGGCCAGGCATCGCTCATCATGCTTGCAGCAACAATTCTGGCGCGGCGACCCCGCTACTACGCTGCCCTGGAGGTGGCCAACAAGAGCAATGAGATTACCGAGTGGCTCGCGTGGTTTGCCGGGATTACTATCGAAGCGCAACGGCGCACGATTGCGCTCATCGAATTCCTGATCGACAAAACGAAACTGCTCGACCGACTCAAAGGCAAACTCAATGACAGACAGCAAAAGGCGCTGCTGCGGATGTTCAAGGAAGGACCGGAAGGCTTTGAAGGAGGGCTTAGCGCTGGCAAGTACAGCACCATTACCGGAGCGTCGCCGGCGACGACGACGCGCGACCTCGTAGACCTCACTGAGAGAGGGGCGCTGATTCGGGAAGGGGAGCGCAGGCACGCGCGCTATAAACTGAGCGTGCCTTTACGGCCGGTTCCGCATATTTCACTCAGCGAGTGCGGAGAGTTGGTCGAGGAGTGATTTTCCAACCCACAACCCGAACACCAATGATGGAGACATTCCAGGGCTTTCGCGAACTTTGGCAGTCCCTGCAGTCTTGTAGGTTGTTGTAGAACCAATTCTCGTTAGGTTCACACGGTAGAAGTCACAGGTTCGAGTCCTGTATCGCCCACCATTTCTGAGCCTTTATAGCAATAATTCGTTTCTTTCGACCTTTCTGCCTTACCCGAGTCTTGACTTCGACAGTCAGCCGCGGACCCATTCAATCCGACGGAGGTTCGAGTGCCTCGTGAAGAGCACCCACGAGAAATTTGAGACGGACACGACGGAACGGGAATACAATCAACAACCGGTTGAAAGAATAGGGTATTTGTCGGATTAGAGAATGGTGGCCTCTGGTACGTTAAGACCCGTAACTGTCCGGATCGCGCCGCTTTCCCTGACTTGGCGTAGTGAGAATCCAAAACGATTGAGGAGCGTCGAATGAGGACCTTGTTGAAGCGAAGTTTCATCTTCCTGCTTCTGTTGTTTGTTGGAACTTTGAACCATTTAATTCTCGCCCAGGATCAGGCGCTGAAGGTTATATACCCTGCAGGATACAAGTCCAACAACCTGCCCTTCAGTCCTGCCGTGCTTGCCGACGGAACCCTATACGTTTCAGGCCAGGGGCCTGTGAACGCGGATGGCAGCATGCCGGAGGATTTCCAAGGCCAGTTCCGCCAGGCCCTTGAGAACTTAAGGGGCGTGTTGCGAGGCGCAGGGATGGACTTTGGGAACATTGTCTGGCTGAACGTGTACCTCACTGACATGGGCAATCTGTCTGCCATGAATCAGATCTATTGGAACACGATTGGGCCGAATCCTCCGGCGAGAACCATCCTGCAGATTGCCG
>DATLWV010000087.1:0-4205 GCA_035576145.1 Terriglobia bacterium | reverse complement strand
CTCGGGGCCACCGGATGAAACCTTTCGGGGCCATGTTCCGCTACCCGACGGTGAGGTTTCCGCCGCTACCGCGGCCTCAATTCTTCTTCCCCATAGATCCTTCCGACAGCTATTTCACCACCTACCAGGCCTCCCGCTTCTGCAACTCTAGGATCTTGCGATATCCGTAACGCACTCCAGTCCGGGCGATCTCCCGGATCCGCGTCCGGAGTTCGATCCGTGGATCCTTTTGGCTGCGGTACCGGTAAGTCCGGCAGCCCACCCGGCCCTCCGCTCGCTGATCCCGTGCCTCTCACACCAGTGCTTGATTGCCCGACGCCGCTACTAGGGCTTCAGAACTTTCTTGAAAACACGTCCTGCAGCATCGCCTTGTCCAAGGTCAGGTTCGCCACGGCCTGCTTAAGCTTCCGGTTGTCCTCTGCAAGCTGCTTCAGCGTCCGGATCTTCTCCGCGTCCATCTGCCCGGACTGCTTCTTCTACCTATAAAACGTCTGCTCGGAGGTGTCCTTCTTGCGGATGACCTCCCCACCCGGCGTGTTCCTCTCCGGCTGCCGCGCGGCATACGTGATCGGCTCTTCTCTATAGTGGGTCTATTTCACGCGGCAACTCTCCTTTCAAGCTCCCATTCTTGCCGGATTTTCTCTCTTTTCGCATGGACACGTTTCCGCGGAGCATCTCATACTTGTGTAGCGGGTGCTGGACGTTCACACTTTATTCAAAAGGGGATCGGGTCGTCCCAATGTGGAATCTTGAGACAAGACTGAAGTCGTGGAATCACTCAGTTTCGATGACTTAGGTTGGTGGACCTGGAGGGGTTCGAACCCTCGACCTCATGACTGCCAGTCATGCGCGCTCCCAACTGCGCCACAGGCCCAAGCTGGCTCGGAAATATGAGTCCTTTTTCTTGTAGCATGCGCGGAGCGAAGGTGTCAACGAAATGAACTCGTCCGGCACGTGTGTGACATCGGGCCTTCTTTTTCCGGCTGAATATTGAGCAGGGAACTGAAGGAGGCCGATGTCGACAAAAGCATGGTAGGGACGAATGATGCTGCATGTAAGTTCTCAGGCCAAGCGCCCACGCGCCTCCAGACAGTACCGCCAGGGGTTTATCCCCTCCTCGAGAATGGGAGAGAGGGGTAAGGCGTCACGGAGCACATGCGCCACCGCCATACGCCCTGGGATCAAGAAGAGTGGATATACAACCAAGGCAAAAAGTGCTAGAGTACAGCGCGGGGTAGTCACAGAGAACATAACCGGGCCGCCCTGCCGGCATGCCTCCGCGGAGCCGCCTCTATGGCGCACAACGATGACCTCATAACTTATGCCGCGCTTGGGTTTGGCATTGGTCTTTACACGTTCTATAAGGGATTCCGCCGGTATCGAAACTACCTGCTGATCGCCGACACGCCGGAAATCCCCATCCGCAGTGTCCCCATGGGCTTTGTGCAGGTTTATGGTAAAGCCCAGGGCGAGAAAACAATCCCATCTCCCGTCAGCCACACTCCAAGCTTTGCTTACAAAGTTGTCATTGAACGGTGGAAAACCGATTCTGATGGCCGCGGGGGCCACTGGAGTCATCATCGGACCGATGTCGACGGCGTGGGCTTCTACCTTACCGACGGAACTGGAAAGGTGCTGGTTGACGCGCAAGGGGCTGAATTCGATCTGCCCCAGTCCGCGCGTTGCGAAGCAGGTTCGGGGAGAACCGCCGGCACAGGGTTTGCCGCTACCCAGCAGGAACTATTGCAATACGTTTCTCAGGCGGACGCCCACTGGGCCGGAGGATTGTTCCAACACGGATTGAAGGCCGTGGGGCCGCTCGGGGACTCCAGAAAGGAGCAGACGCGCCAGGGGTTTATGGATGTCTTCCAGCATACCCCGGGCTCTCCGGAGTTCCTGACTGGGATGATGACCATGATGGCGCCTAGGATCAAGCAGCAACTTGAGTCGATGGGCCCGCAGTCCGATCCCAACCATGAAATGGCCCGGCAAAACGCCCTCGAGGCGCTCCAACATCCTCCCGGCAGCCCGGAATTCATGGAAGGCCTGCGACGCGCCGAACAAATGGCAGTCAAGCCGGGCGAAACCAATCCCCTCGACGCCCTCACAAGAACGTTGGGCAGCGCCAGAGGACCGGCCTCCGGCCTGTTCAACGCCGCGAGCGGCCGGTATCGATTCACGGAATATTTGATCGTCCCTGACAGTAGCTATGACATCAGCGGCACTTGCGTGGAAAATCCGCACCCGAAGGACGCAAACGACCACAACATGATTGTCAAGGGCACACTCGAAAAGGAGTTTCTGATCTCTTCCAAGACTGAAAAGCATTTGGAAAGCAGCCTCCGACGCCGCGCCTTTCTGATGGTTCTTGGCGGCGCAGCCCTGTCGGTCGTCTGCATGGCCATTTTGCTCGGAAAGCTCGGGCTACTATGAGAACCACTCTTCCTCGCGGGCAATGGTTTCTCGCCGGTCCGTTAAAAGTCTCCCTGGCCTGGTGCGTTTGATGGTATAATATCTTGACGCTTAACACCACGGTTGTGTGGTGCGATTGCTCCGATTGATTGCGTATCTGATCTGAGAAGTCCCGCCTTGAGTTTCCTCCGTATGTTTTTAGCGTAAATCAATGTGCTCTGGCTTGGCCAGTTTGCGCGCACGCAGGTTCAATGTGCGCGCAACGGCCGATGATGCCAGAAAGAGAGAAGATTAGACTAGTGCAGAATTTTTCAGAACTATCGATTTCAACATACACAAAGGAGCGGCTGTCTCGGGCGGGCTTTTCGACACCCACACCTGTTCAGGCTGCGGCCATTCCGCACGCACTCGAAGGCAAAGACGTGCTGGGAACTGCCCAGACCGGGACCGGCAAAACGCTGGCCTTCCTGGTTCCCATCATGGAGGACCTGTTGAAGCAAAAGGTGCCCGACGTCTCGGCGCTCGTCCTTGTCCCCACCCGCGAACTTGCCATGCAGGTCGCAGAACAGTATGACCGGCTGCGAGGCAAACAGCTTCCCGTTGCGGCCATCGTCGTGGGAGGATTATCGGAGGGGCAACAACTCGACGCTCTCCGCAAAGGGGCTCGCCTTGTGGTAGCCACGCCGGGCCGCTTGGAAGACTTCCTCGACCGCAAGCTGATCAGTTTTCGGTCGCTCAGGATGTTGGTGCTTGATGAAGCCGACCGCATGCTCGACATGGGGTTCCTTCCCGCCATTCGCAGGATTGCGGCCGCCCTCCCCAGGGGGCGCCAGACGCTCTTCTTTTCCGCAACGCTTGAGGCATCGGCGGCCCGCTTGGTTGACGACTATCTGCGGAATCCGGTGCGGCTGGCCTTTGGGTCAGTCTTGAAACCTTCGGAGAACGTGCATGTCCAGGCCCTGGAAGTTTCCCATCACCGCAAGCAGGAGGTGTTGCAGCAGCTGCTAACCCAGGAGACAGGACGTTGTCTTGTTTTTGCCCGGACTAAGCGCGGCACCGAGCGTCTGGCCAGAACACTGAATCGCAACGGTTTTACCGCTGCCATGATTCATGGTGACCGCTCGCAATCGCAGCGGAACGCCGCGCTGGCAGGGTTCCAGAAGGGGCGATATCGCGTCCTGGTGGCCACGGACCTGGCTTCCCGCGGTATTCACGTTCAGGATATCGCGCACGTCATCAATTACGACCTGCCCGATATTGCCGAAAACTTCATTCACCGTGTCGGGCGCACAGGTCGAGCCGGACGGCGGGGCGTTGCTTCCACACTGTTCTCAACCGATCAGCGGACTGACTTGTTTCTGCTGGAACGGGCGCTGGGCATTCAGATGGAGCGCGCCCAGGCAGGGACGGGCCTGTCCCAAAAGCAAGAATGCCCCAGAACCAACAAGGGCCATACGGCCACGCCGCCCAAATCCCGACTGACTCCCCTTCCAGGAGAGCTCCTGCAAGCCCAAATGTAGCATTCGACCCATGGCGCCGGGTCCCGGTCTGCCGCCATGGATTTTGACCATCGTCTTCTGAACCGAAGCGAAACCGTGTCCTTTCCACGGGAAGTCATTCGTCGGCCGCTCGGCCATAGTGCGTGTATTCGGGTATCCTCCTGCTTGAATTCGAGAGCCATCGAAGTGTAGCTTAAATAGGCAACTATTCTGACTGAGGGAATCTCGATGCTCGATTTGGGTTTTGTTCGGAGTAATCTCACCCTGGTTCGCGAAAAGATGAAAGATCGCGGG
>DATLWV010000086.1:0-28951 GCA_035576145.1 Terriglobia bacterium | reverse complement strand
TCAATGGCCAGTTGCGGATTGTTCCGGTTGGGGTAGTGCTGGTTCAGCACGCGGGTGGTGGGCTTTGGCGGAATGCTGAGTTTCGCTTCGTTTACGGTGGAATAGTCAAAAGGCTCGTTGCACAGGTGCCACAGCGTTTCTTTCTCGCGTTGCTGCAGGTAAAACGTCCGCAGCGGAGTGCGCGTAAAACCGGTGAGCGGGCGCCGGACAGCCACGCCATCAAGCCACTCATACACCGGAATATTCATGGGATTCATCATGGCGAGCTTCCCGCGCTCCATGGCGATGTGGAACAGGCCAAAATTCCCGGGCTCGTGGCCGCCGAGCCAATGGCCCACAATATCGACGAGGTAGGGGTTCCTGCCGAAGATGACGATGTTCGTCATGTAGTCCCAGGCTTTCCCGTCAAAGTTGTTCTCGTTGCCGTAAGGATTCGGCCCCCAGTTGAAGTCGCCGTCACGGCCGTAGATGCCCTCAACGATATGCAGCCCGATGGAGGAGGCGGAATGGTTGTCAATGGTCCGATTCGCCCAGAGCTCCATGCACATGGAGTTGTAGTAGTACTGCTGATTGTGGCTGGAAGGGTCCTGCGCAAAATCCGGGGTGTTCCACCGGGGAATGGTTTGCGTGTGCCGTTTGAAACTCTCGCCCAGAGTTTCATAAACGTGCGGATTGACGACTTCCTTCTCGATCACCTGTTCGAGCCCCTGCATTGACCGGATGTTGCGCCAGTTGCCGCAGTATTGCTGGAAGGGCCGGGCATCGCTACCCTGCCAGTTCTTGGCGGTGAGGGTCAAACCCATTTCGTGCGCCTTGAATTTCGCCATGTTCAGGTTCCATGAATCACTCGCGTTAAAGGGCCACAGGTAAGGGATCTGGTAACTGACCACGCCGCCGGGAACCTCCTTCCACACATATGCCTCGTCGTCATTCGCGTCGTCAGGCGTCTTGATGTTGTTTCTCACCGGGAGCACCGTGGCGCCGGTTCGCTCGCCCATGGCGGCGTATCCTCGCGGTCCCACCACCCTTTCTCCATTCGTGTCGCGCACGTTCAGGCTGCGCCCTGCCACACCCAGCTCCTTCAGTGACTCGAACAGCCCCTCCACAAAGTAGGCGTCGGTGGTGATGCCCATCGTGTCTTCAAGGGTCAGTCCTCTCTTCTTGTCGACGGTTTCGTGGGCGGTGAGGTTTGGTTTGCCTGCGATGGTGTGGGTCAATGGAACGCCGGTGCTGTCCATGGGAACAAGCAGCGAGCGGCCAAGTTCGAGTCCCACCTGCTTGCATGCGGCGGAATTCGTCTTATGGTCCACATGAGTCCGCATGATAAAGACGGCTTCCGGGTGCTGGTCCACAAAGGGGTGAACTCCAAAATATCCCGACGGTTTTTCTTCGGCCGCAAAAACCGGGGTGCTCCCGATGAGCCCCAGGGTGCCGGAAAGCAGTGCTGAAGTTTTTAAAAATTCCCTTCGACTGGACATATCAAAACCTCCTAGCTACCGTCGTCACAGCGCCGTTTAGGTCGTAATAGACGGCAAAAGAACAAGCGTTCCGCCAGCACCGGCCAACGCAAGACCCCGAAAGATATACACTGCTGGCTGTTATTCTTATGACTCAGGTATGAACAATGCGCAGTGATGTAGATCACACTGCCATCAGGGGATCTGTCGAAATCGTGGGGTGCGCTTGCCAATCTCACCAACGGCTGCGCGGGGACGGGGTGCGTGCAAAGGCAGGAGACTTATGACTACAACAATCGCCTCCAGCCAGTGCGGATTCAACTGGGGACGCCCACCACTAACGCCGCGAACTACTGCCTGGTTTATAATTACTACAGCGGCGTGCCGAATCCGACCAGCTGCACAGCGAATCCCAGCCCGGGGACGACGGGCAACAACGGAAACGTCATGGGCTATCGTTACGAAGACGCGGCCAACCCGACTCTGCAGCATTCAGCCCAATACACCTTTGACGGAGTCAATCGCCTGGCCACGGCTACGGGCACACCCTTTGGATCGGGCACGGTGAGCTACAACCAGACTTACACTTACGGTGCAACCGGCTCGACAGACCGGTACGGCAACATGAGTTGCGTGAGCGGCAGTTCGAATTGTCCGGTTGTGACCTTCGATTACAGCACAAACCATATTTACCAAATTGGCAGCATATTATATGCGGGCTACGACGCGGCGGGCAACATGACGAGTGACGGGACGCACACCTACCAGTGGGACGCCGAGGACCGGATGGTATCGGTGGACGGGGGATCGACGGCAACTCAGAAGTACAACTCGCTGGGCCAGCGGGTGGAGCGTTTTCTGACGAACGGCTCGTGGACGTTCGATTACCTGTTCGGCGTGAACGGTGAGGAGTTGGGCCTCTACAGCGCGGGCACCGCCGCGTGGTTCGACCAGAACGTGCCGATGGGACGGCGCGTCTTGGTTATGTACGGCTCGCCCCTGCGGATTGTGCACGCCAACAACCTGGGCACGACGACGGTGGTCAACGATCAGACAGGCACCGAACTGCAGGACCAGCTCTTCTACCCGTGGGGCCAATCGTGGACCAGGACGGGGCTCGGGTACGACATGCGCTTCGCTGGTATGCATCAGTTTGAGAGCCCCGAGTTGCTCTATCCCACGGACTTCAGGAAGTATAACCCGGCTCTGGGCCGCTGGATGACGCCCGATCCGGCGGATATGGCCGCAGCGGATCCCTCAAACCCGCAAAGCTGGAACCGCTATGCCTACGTCCTAAACAACCCCGTTACGCTCACCGACCCGCTGGGGCTTCTAGGGTTTGGTATGGTCGGGCAGCAGGATGACTTTTTCGCGGCCCTCTTCGGAGGGGCAACCCCGGACTGGTCTTGGTCCTGTTCTCCGGGAGCAATTTGTGTAACGAGCTATGCTGGAATAAGTCCGGTCTTGGAGCTATTATTGGACGAACTGGTCCTGATACCGAGTGTTATGCTGCATCCTCAACCTCCTCGGCCCAATTTCAGAATTTTCGGGATCCGTACGCCAGGACAAACGTTCGGCAACTGCATGCGGCAGCATGCTCAGGATTACAGCATAGGTGGAGTAATCGATCTGGCGTTTGGAACTAATCTCAAGCGCAATCCGGTAACAGCATTTTTGGCAGGAAATCACGTATCCGGTATGCTATTTGGGTCAGGGGGCGAAGCCGCGATGACCGGTGTTCATGGAATGCCCACGGTCGCAGCGGGAGCAATGGGAAACACGCTCGCGTTTGGCAGATACGCTCCAAACGTGGCCCTGGATCTCAACAAAGCTGGTAATGCAGCAACGTCGGCACTTGGTTGGAACACGAATCTCGCAGCAAAGGGTGCGCTAGGGGGAATCGAGAGGGGCTTGAACATGGGTCTTAGTTTGGAGATAAGGCTTGGGATCGATATTGGATTTGCGCTTGCTGAGGCGGCGGGGTGTGGTATAAGTCAATGAAGGAACAAACAAGGGATCACGTCTACGCGGGCCTGCGCCTAGGTTCTGGCGCAGTTGCTGGAATATGCACAATGGGTTTGTTGGCGTATGGTTTTGCCAAGCTTCGTTTTCCAGAAGTGGACAATAGTTTATTCACCTTCCTGAAGGGCTATCCTCCCCGGCTCGTCGGCGTAATATGTGTTGTAATCGCTCTTGCAGTCCTGGTCGTCACCCTGGACAGATGGGCTAGAATGCTGTCTGGGTTGTTTGCCTACGGAGCGTTTGGGGGCCTTCTTGCTGTCTTTGCCGGAGGGTTCCATTCTCCGACTCCGTCGCTCGAACTCAATCGACTTGGAGCCGGAGTCGTCACAGCATTATTGGCCGCGTGCGCTTTACTGACGATGAGACTCGGCCGGGATAGTCTCGGTTGGGTTGATCGTGCAGCGGCGCTGACGGCTCCGCTACTCCTTATGTGGGCCGGAACTTCCAATAGCGCTACCGCTGGATTCGGGGTGCTCGCAGCACTGGTGGTCATTTTCGCAGCGGTGGCGGCCTACGATCGCTTGCGGTAAGAGCAGGTAGCCACAGCACCGATTTTGTGCCGTGGGGTTCGGGGTGTGAATTGCAGCGAAGCTACGGGATAAGAGGCACTTCGTGGCTGGCATAGACGCTCGCTGTGTAGCGTCTTCGCTCTCCCGTAGAGAGCAATTTGCCGGTGTGTAACCGGCACTAAGGGCACGAACCTCCCGCGGGTGGCGCATACGGTCCGCAGTTTAGAATGTATGCGGAATTCTGAACTGCCTTAGCCATTGTTGGATGGTTTGCCATGTCAGGAATCAAAGGCCACGACTACACCTGGAGCAAGTCGTGGATTGAATTCAAAGCTCCTGACGCCCTTGGTGTCTATTGCCTCCGCGGGTGGCGCATACGTTCCGGCATTTGGAATGTATGCGGCATTTTGGACTGCTTTAACGTTTGTTTGAAGGTCTGCCACGGTTGGAATCAAAGGCCCCGAATACACGGGGCTGGCGCATCTATGAAGGGGGCGGCGGGGTCAAGGGAAAAATGCTGAGGCTTTGTTTTGAGTGGCGGAGCGAGCTATGTGCCACCGTGTAGCGTGCTCTGAGGATATGAACCGCCCGGCCTCCTGTTGTGAAGGGTTTGCTATGTTGGGAATCAAAGGCCGCGATTATACCTGGAGCAAGTCGTGGATCGAATTCAAAGCTCCTGACGCCCCAGGCGTCTATTGCCTCCGTGACAAGGAAGGCAAAGTCCTTTTCATCGGCAAAGGCAAAGTACGCGAACGCCTCCTGAGCCATTGGAACCGGGAAAATTCCACCGACGAAGCGATCTGGGACCACGCCCCCGCCGTCCTCCCCCGGTACGCTTTCCACCTCGGGGAAGTCTTAGGAGATCACTGAGGGGGCAGGGAAGCCAGGCACAAGCGAGGGGCGGGGACTTCACGCCGATTTTGCTTGACATTTGTGGCCTAGCATGGTAGTCTTATTTCAGCCTTGAGGGCGCCGGGTTTGGGTGCTAAAAATAAAAAAAGAATACCTTTTTTGAAAAACGAACCCGAGAGGTTATTGAAAACAAAGGATCGGCGCGAAAAACAAACCCAAACAAACCCAAGAACAAAGCCGGGAAGTTGTTGAAAACACGTAGCTGTTGAAAAAACGAACCCAAAACGAAGCCAGCCATGTTGTTGAAAATAAATGATGGCGAAAAAACGAACCCAAAACGAACCCGAGCATTTCAGGGGCTAGGTATGCCACGTTGCCGTTGAAAGACGGATTCTCCGGGAACCAGAAGCCCCTTTTCTGCACATGCCGGAACGCCCTTGAACCACTTTATCGCCCGCATCGGCCCCGGCCAGCCAAATTCCTGATTTCTGTGCACCTCGCCGGACCCGGTAAAGCGTGTTTTGTAGTATCCTATGGCCTCGGGTAACATGCGACTTCCCCTATACGACAAGGAGGCTTGATGAGACGTTTTGCGGTCATCCCGGTCCTGTTCATCCTGGCTTTCTGCGTTGCGTTGAAAGCCCAGGATAAGGCGAAAAGCAGTCCGCTGGTCGGCACGTGGAATTGTACGGCGCACGGCGGTGAACACGGCGATGTGGCTTTTACCATGACCTTCGAGCAAACTGAAAACGGATTGACGGGATCAGTATCCGCCCCACAGGGCGACGCTGACCTCAGCTCTGTATCCTACGAAGACAATAAACTGAAAGTTGAGATCAAAACGGACGAGAATGACTACGCACTGACCGCAACCTACGCTGACGGCAAGTTGACCGACGGAGAATGGTTCCGCGACGGGGAGAAACAGGGAACCTGGGAAGGCAACAAATAGGCGGCCTGACGCGTTATTCACACCACTCGACTCCAACCGCTGAGGGCTGCACGGTCCGCCGGCATTTCTGGTGCAGCCTTTAGCACATCGAACCATCACCGCAAGACAGGAGGGCTTGACCACCGTTATGCCGCAGTCTCGCAAGCAGGTGTTTGACGCGGTTGTCGTGGGCTCAGGAGCGTCGGGGGGCTGGGCCTGCAAGCGACTTGCGGAAGCCGGGCTGAAGGTGGCACTGCTGGACGCGGGGCCTCCGCAGGAAGACAAGAATTTTACGGAGCACATGGCTCCGTTCCAGATGAAGTACCGCGACATGGCGCGGGCGCTTATCCTCAAAACCAGGCCCATCCAGGGACAGTTCTACGAGTGCTCTGAAACCAACTATCAGTGGTTTGCCAACGATCTGGAAGAGCCATTCACCACCTATCCCGGCAAGCCGTTTATCTGGGGCGGCCGCTTGCGGATTGGCGGCGGACGCACGAACGTCTGGGGGCGGCTGAGCCTTCGCTATAGTGAGCAGGATTTCAAGGCGGCGTCGTTCGACGGTTACGGGGTTGACTGGCCGATCAGCTACAAGGATCTCGCACCGTACTACGATATCGTTGAGCAATACGTCGGAATCGCCGGCCAGGCGGAAGGGAATCCGGTTATCCCGGACGGAGTGTTCCAGCCCGCCATGCCGATGACCTGCGCTGAGGTGCAGTTTCGGGAGCGGGTGAAGGCCAGGCTGGGTTGGACTGTAACGCCCGGCCGCAACGCCAACCTGACAAAGTCCCTCAATGGCCGTCCGGCCTGCCACTATTGCGGGCCCTGCGAGCGCGGCTGCGTGACCCATTCGTATTTCAACTCCTCATTCACAACCGTTGCAGACGCGCTCAAGACGGGCAACTGCACCTACGTGCCGAACGCCATGGCGTACAAGGTGCTGATGGATACCGATCGCAATCGGGCCAAAGGCATCGTGTATATTGACCGCAATACGCGAGAGCCACACGAGGTCTTTGGCCGCAGTCTTATTCTTTGCGCCCAGACCTATGAATCGCTCAGGATCCTGCTGAATTCAGCCAACCGGCAATACCCGAACGGCCTGGCAAATTCCAGCGGCATCCTGGGCCACTATCTGATGGACCACGTTGCTGGAGTGGGCGCCAGCGGCGAGTTTCCGGACATTTCCGCCAGGCCCACCATAAATGGTCCGAATCGGCCCTGTGGCATTTATGTGGCGAGGTTTCGCAATCTCCCGAACGGACCGCGGAGCAAGGGGTTTATCCGCGGCTACGGGTACGAAGGCGGAGGCGGCGCCGGGTTTAACAGAAATGCGCCGGGCTTTGGCGAGCAATACACGCAGCAGTTCCGCGAGGGCATCAATTCGGTGGACATTTCAATGTTTGGAGAAGTCCTGGGTCGCTATGAGAACTTTGCAGACATCGATTCGGACGTTACGGATGTCTATGGTATTCCGGTCCTGCGGTTCCATGTGACGCACGGCGAAAATGAGTCAGCAATGCTGCGGGATGCCGCCGCCGCAGCCGCGGAAATGCTGGAAACCGCCGGTGCCAGGAACATCCGGTCTATAGACCGCCACCTGCCGCCAGGACGCGTACGCCATGAGGTGGGGGTTGCAAGAATGGGAGGCAATCCCAAAACAGCCGTCCTCAACCAGTTTCAGCAGTCGCACGATGTCAGGAACCTGTTCGTGACAGACGCGTCAGGATTTCCATCCAATCCGTGTCAGAATCCAACCTTGACCATCATGGCGCTGTGCGTGCGCTCCTGCGACCATCTGATGGAGGAAATGAGGCGAGGAAACGTCTAGGCAGGCTTGATGCCTGGGTGGTAGACGTATTTTGAAGTTAACATAACATACCTTATCAGACGCTTTAAATGGGCATTGTACACGGCAACTTAGTGGCGGTCTGCTCTCGCTCTTCCCCGGTTTTATGGCCTGATTATCCTATTCCTCAAGATTAAGGAGGCTGCCATGGGAGGCTTAGTGGCCATAGGTCAATTTTGGGGTGGCGTATTCGGTTTCTTCGGCGGTTTGGGAGTATTCTTCATCGGCGTTGGGTTCCTGTGGTTTGTGGGGGTGTACAGGGACGCGCATATTAAGCGGCAGTGAGGATGGCCTGTCTGTCGGCCGGTCGGAAGGACCGCCATTGCTTAGCGGCTCGCCGATGCCATGGAGAGGCTGCGGGTCTTGAGCTGGTAGGCGTTGCAGGTGAACTTCCTGCTCCGAAGGAATCGGCACGTTTGAGTAGCTGTTGAAGCGTCCAATTCCGAGAAGCGGGCCAGGAATCGCCCGTTGCGGAGTTTTACTACCAGCGGATTTGCGTCCCTCAAACCCTCCGGGTCTGTGTGGAGCGCGCTCCGGAGAGCACGGCGTGCGTGGACTTGGCTGCGGAACGTTCCTCCGAGCTGGACAAACCAGCCGGCGTCAGGGCGTTCGGATTCTTGTTGTTCGGTGTCATCCAGGGAGACTTTTTTAAAGCGGGCAACCGGTTCCCTGTCAGCGGTGGGATCCTCGTTGCTGGCAGCAATCACGGTCGTTTTTCGAATTTGCGAGAAGCCGCGGTTGAGCAGGGCCATCATCTGGCGATCACGCGAACGGGCGGACCGGCCTCCCATTACAACTCCCAGCAAGCGATGGTCGCCGCGGACAGCCGAGGTTACAATATTGAACCCTGAGGCGACCGTGTAACCGGTCTTCATGCCGTCAACGCCGGGATAGCGGGCCAGCAGATGATCGTGGCCGTAAATCGTTCTGCCCCGAAACTCGAATCTCCTTGCCTTGAAGAAATGGTAGTACTCCGGAAAGTCTTCCAGAATCGCCATCGCCAGCCTTGACATATCGCGGGCCGTTGTCTTCTGGGAGGAGTCCGGCAGCCCCGAAGCATTGCGGAAGGTTGTGCTGGTCAGGCCGAGTGCACGCGCACGCTGGTTCATCATCTCAGCAAATTCGGACTCTGAGCCACCAATTGCTTCCGCCAGCACCACAGCCGCATCATTTGCGGAGCGCGTTGTGATGGCCAGGATGGCCGAGCGCACGGAGACGCGCTCCCCAGGCTTCAGGTAGAGCTTCGTGGGCTTTTGGGCGGCTGCGTGGGTGGAAACGGTCAATTGCTGCTCCAGAGTCATTTTGCCTGTGCTGAGCTCACGGAAGGTCATGTACAGGGTCATCAGCTTGGTGAGTGACGCTGGGTAACACTGGCTGTCAGGGTTATGGGCTTCCAGGGTCTTTCCCGTGCGGGCATCCAGCATGATCGAAGCCTGCACGCGCGCACTGGCCGGGGTCGCCCAGGCGCCAATCAGCAGCGCGGCCAGGACAAGCCACGCCATCGTCGAACCGATGCGTTTTCTATGGCATATCAAAGAAGTGGTGGAAACTGCATCTGGACCCTTCCAAACCCTCATCAAGTCCCCCATTCTCAATCACCTTACCCGGTATTCAAACTGAGCCAACTACATGTTCAACTTGTGACTTTGCGCTGCGTTGCTACCGTTGGCGGCTGGCAGCTTCAACTGTCTGCCGCCCAACACAGGTTGCACTTCCTGTTTTATATTCAGCTGAAACAAATGCACTTGTAGGGTGGAATGTGCCCTCAGTCCTGAGAGCCTTGATGCTGGTTTTCCCTCCCCACTCGAACGTCATACCTTGGAACTTCTGTCTGCCTTCCTCACCGACTTTCCGATGGCAAAGGGGACTTTGCCATCAAAGTGGCCCATTCTACCAAAATGTTGGCCATATACAAAGAAAGAAATGAATGGTGCCAGCCAGAAGTCTAGCTCACGGCTTTTCTGCTGTCCAGAAGGCGAATACCCTAGGGTCCTGGCCCGACTGCTCCATCGTGCCGATTTTTGGTGAGAGGCGGCTGCGTCATTCTGATTTTCAGGTAAAATCGTTGCATGCAAACACGAATAGAGCACGATTCTCTTGGCGACGTACAAGTTCCTGCCCATGCATTCTACGGGGCCCAGACGGCCCGCGCGGTTGCGAACTACCCCATCAGCGGCATCCGGGCGCACCGGGTCCTCATCAAGGCATACGGCCTGTTGAAGCAGGCCTGTGCGGAGACCAACCTTTATCTCAAAATGATCCCCCAGCGGGTGGGGCGGGCGGTTGTCCGGGCCGCAGCGGACGTGGCTGCCAACCGGCTCGACGAGCAGTTTGTAGTGGATGTTTACCAGGCCGGCGCCGGCGTCAGCTTCCACATGAACGTGAATGAAGTGATTGCCAATCGCGCCATCTGGTACCTGACCGGTAAGCGCCCCCACAAGCTTGGCAATTACTCCATCGTTCATCCCAATGACCACGTTAACTTCGGCCAGTCGACCAACGATACTTTTCCGACTGCCATGCGCCTGGCTTCCCTGCTGCTTCTGGAAGAGTTTTATCCAGCCCTCAAAGAGCTTGAAACGGCTTTTCGCAGGAAGGGCCGTGAATTTGACAAGATCCTCAAGAGCGGCCGCACACATCTCCAGGACGCCGTACCGGTGCGCCTGGGCCAGGAGTTTGCGGCCTATGCAGTAGCGCTCCAGCAGCTCCGCGAGCACATCCGGCAAAACGCCGAGCCGCTGGCTGACCTTGGCATCGGCGGCAGTGCCGTGGGAACGGGGCTGAATGCCCATCCCAGGTACCCGCGCCTGGTGGTCAAGCGGCTTTCCGCCCTGACCGGCTTGCGCCTGCACCCGGCAGCTGACCTGCGCGCGGCCATGCAGTCGCAGTTTCCGCTGGCCGCGGTTTCTGGTGGACTCCGCAACCTGGCGCTTGAACTCATCCGGATTGGCAATGATCTGCGGTTGCTCACCAGCGGCCCGCTGACCGGTTTCAATGAAATTGTTCTGCCGGCGCTGCAGCCCGGCTCCAGCATCATGCCGGGCAAGGTGAACCCGGTGATGGGTGAACTGCTCGACATGGTGGCCTTCCAGGTGGTCGGTTGTGACACGGTGGTGGCCCTGGCGGTCCAGGCCGGGCAGCTTGAGCTGAACGTGATGATGCCGGCGATGATCTGGAACGTTCTCCACGCGACGGAAATCCTGAAAAACACGTGCCACGTTGTAGCCAAGCGCTGCGTTGAAGGCATCCGGGCCAACCGCGAAGTGTGCGAGCGTTACGCCTACCTTTCTCCGTCGATCGCCACGGCTCTGAATCCAGTGATTGGTTATTCGCGGGCGGCGGAAGTGGTCAAGAAGTCCCTGAGAACCAGCAAAACAATACCTGAAGTATGCCTTGAAGATAAAGTGCTGAGCGAAAAGGAACTGAAGGAGATCCTCGATCCGCACCGCATGACGGAACCCGGCCTTCCCCCTGCCCGTCGAAAGTAAACGGTGCCAGTCCGAGCGTGGACTTCGGTTCCGGCGTGACTTCCTCACATGAAAGGCGTCGTCTTGGGTGCTCCGACTCTTATTCTTGGGGCCACCGGCAGCTTTGGGCGGGGTGTCGTCCTCGAACTGCTGCGCCGCGGCAAGCCCGCGCGTTGCCTGGTGCGCAGCATCGAAAAGGCCCGAGATCTGCTGGGCGAGCGGGGCGGCCTGGAACTCATCCAGGGCGACGTGCAGGACCGGAACGCCGTAGCCACGGCTGCCCAGGGTTGCCCAGTTATCATCCACGCCGTTAATTACCCCTACCCCAAGTGGGTGCCCAATATGGAACGGGCCACCGCCAACGTGATTGCCGCAGCGACCATTGCCAAGGCCACCATCCTGTTTCCGGGCAACGTTTACGGGCTGGGAGCGCAAACTGACGCTCCGCTGGCCGAAGACGCTCCCAATAAGCCAGTTGGCCATAAGGGCGCGCTGCGCGTTACGCTGGAAGATTCCCTCCTGCACTCGACCGAAGAGGGCTCCGTCAAGCGAGTCATCGTTCTGCGTGCCGGCGACTATTACGGCCCCACGGTCCGCAATGGGCTGGTGGATCCCATCTTCGGCAATGCCGCCGCGGGGAAAGCGATGAGGACGTTTGGCAACCTCAATGTCGCACATCAATGGGCCTATATACCGGACCTGGCGCGCGCAGCAGTGGATTTGCTGGCGATTGAAGATACCTTGAAAGCATATGAGGTCTTCAATTTTGCCGGTTACGTCGCAAGTCCGCAGCGTGACTTCCTGGAACAGGTGGCTGCACAGGCGGGGCATCCGGGACTGGCAATCCGCGGCCTGCCGTGGCCGGCCATGAAACTTGCCGCAATGTTCGACGCCGTCATCCGTGAGCTGCTGGAGTTGAGGTACCTTTATGACCAAAGTGTGATTCTGGAGGGTTCAAAGCTGCGGTTGACCCTGCCGGATTTCAAGGAAACGCCGATCGCGGAGGCCATCCGGGTTACGCTGGAAAGTTATCACAAGACGCCTGCCGGTTCCCTGCCCGATGGATGATTTTGAAGGCTCTGGATTGGCCGTCTAGCCCCGCAAAATCTCCGGTTCGTTTTGGGTTCGTTTTTTCCACAGGAACGTTTTTTCAATAGCTTCCCGGCTTTGTTTTTGGGTTCGTTCGGGTTCGTTTTTGGGACATTTTATTTTGTTTTCAACAACATCTCGGGTTCGTTTTCAAAAAAAGGTATTCTTTTTGTCCCACAATTTGGATGCCAAATTCACCAACGTATTATTTTCAATAGGTTAGTGCGAAATCAAGATCATTTCCAGACTGTCAGCATTCGCCGCCCAGGCCCATCCGACCTCAACAAAAAGACTACCACGCTAGCCCACAAAAGTCAAGAAAAATCGGCCAGGACTTTCCTCATTTTTTCGCCGCGTGTAGCCGCAGAGCCCCAATTGACGCGCGAATTCGAGCGGCGTACTTCCCTTGCCTCCTTGCGATTTCCGGAGCCCGGAGTTTGCGTGTTTGCTGAAAACAAAGCCCCTGCGGGCGATTTCAACCCACGCTACCTGCGTATCGCCAGCTTAAAATAAGGGGCTTTTTCGGCTACGCATTTGCCGTCCGCACTCGCCCACTTTTGGAAAACTGCAACTTCTGCATTTTCTGTAGATAGGAGAGAAGACCGCTAAAATTTGGGGAATGTCCTGAATTCTGCCTGCTTCCCTGGCGCGAACCCTGCATCCTGCCTGTTGATTCTGGACCCGGAAAAATAAACTCAGGACTTTCAAAGCATCTTTTCGACGATGCCCGGCACTGCCTGGACGCATTCATCGAGCTTCTCGGGATTCTTCCCGCCGGCTTCGGCCAAGTCTTTGCGGCCCCCGCCCGAGCCTTCCATGAGCGCCGCGGCCTGCCTCCCGATCTTTCCGGCATCGAGCCTGGCGGTCAAATCCTGGGTTACGCCGATGATCAACGCCGCCTTGCCATCCGCCACCGCGCCCAGAGCGATCACCCCGGAACCCATCTTCGCCCGCAGCTGATCCACCATCTGCCTCATGGCGGGGCGCGAAACGCCCTCGACGCGCGCGGAAACCACCCGCACGCCCTTCACGTCGCGGGCCTGGTCCAGCAGATCGCCGGCCTGCGCCGCGGCGCGCTTCATCTGCTGCGCGTCCAGCTCCTTGCGCAGTTTCTTTTCGGTCTCGGCCAGTTTTTGCGCTGCTTCCAGCACTTCATCGGGCTTGGCGCGAAGCGTTTCACCCACCATCCCGAGCGTCTCATCGGCCTTACGAAGGTGCTCCAGAACGCCCAGGCCAGTAATGGCTTCAATGCGCCGGGTGCCTGCCGCCACGCTGCCCTCGCTCACAATTTTGAAGAGCCCGATGTCGCCCGTGCGGCCCACGTGCGTGCCGCCGCAAAGCTCCCGCGAAAAGCTGCCGTCATCCACCGAGAGCACCCGCACGCGGTCGCCATACTTTTCGCCGAACAGAGCCATGGCGCCTGAGTTCACGGCCGCCTCGGTGTCCATGATGTCGGTCCGCACCTCTTCGTTCTTCAGGATGTGCTGGTTGACGAGGTCTTCGATGTCCAGCAGATCCTGCTCGCCCAGCTCGGCGTAGTGCGAAAAGTCGAAACGCAGCCGGTCGGGCGCCACCAGCGATCCCGCCTGCTTCACGTGCGTCCCCAGCGTCGTCCGCAGCGCCGCGTGCAGCAGGTGGGTCGCCGTGTGATTGCGCTTGATGGCGTCGCGGCGTTCGCCATCCACAACGGCCGTCACCACGTCGCCCACGCGCAGCGTATCGCGCACCGTCGCCTTATGGGCGGTCACGCCGCTTACAGGGCGGTAGGTGTCTGTGACGTGCGCAACCTCGTGGTCGCTGTCCGGGGCAAAGAACCGGCCCGTATCGCCCACCTGGCCGCCCGCTTCGGCATAAAACGGCGTGTGGTCAAGCACGATTTCGATTTGCTGCCCGGCCTTCGCTTCCTTGACCGCTTGCCCCTTCTGGACCAGCGCAACAATCTTGCAGTCGGATGACTTTACCTGTGCGTAGCCGTCAAAAACTGTCTGCTGCTTTTCGGCCAGGTCCTGGTAGACCGGAGCTGCGATCTTTTTTAGCCCACCCTTCCAACTTGCGCGCGCCAAGGCGCGTTGCGCCTCCATCGCAATGTTGTACCCCTCCCAATCGACCCCGATCCCGTAGCTTCCGACGATGTCACTGACAAAATCGGGGCGCAAACCAAAGGTATCATGGAGTTCGAACATGTCGTCTCCAGCTATCCACCATTGCCCAGGAGGAGGCGTGGGGAATAATGAATCCTTCTCGGCCGGGTGCCCAGTAAAGTGGGAGGGAGGCCATTTGGACGTATCGGTTCCAAGACTCCCACGATAGGCTTTCCAGTCCATGAACGTGTAACCGTAGCCGTCATGTCCGACGACTTCGACTTCCTCCAACCGCTGCAGGCCGACCCTTACGGTATGAACATACCGCTCCTCCTCAATCTTGATGGCCTTTGCCACGTGGTGCGCAGTTTCAGCGAGTTCGGGATAGGCATCCTTCATCATGTCGACAACATGGCTCGACATCTTATAAAGGAACGGCTCATTCGTGCCGAGCGTCTGGCCGTGGTAAAGCGCACGCCGCATGATGAGGCGCAGCACGTAGCCGCGCCCTTCGTTTGACGGCAGCACGCCGTCGGAGATCAGGAACGTCGATGCCCGCGCGTGGTCGGCGATGATGCGCAGTGAAACGTCGGTGTCGTGGTTGTCGCCGTACTCGGTGTTTGCGAGCGTGGCGGCTTCATCAATCAGCGGCCTGAAGGCATCGGTGTCAAAATTTGAAAGTTTACCCTGCAGTACCGCAGTCATACGCTCGAGGCCGGCGCCCGTATCGATGGAAGGGCGGGGAAGCGGCGCCATCCGGCCCTGCTCGTCGCGGTCGAACTGCATAAAGACCAGATTCCAGATTTCGACAAAACGACCGCAATCGCACGGAAACTTGCAGTCGGCGTGGCCCAGGTCGCTCGCTTCCGGGCCCATGTCATAGTGAATTTCAGAACAGGGGCCGCAAGGACCGGTATCGCCCATCTGCCAGAAATTATCCTTCATGCCCAGCGCGAAAATGCGGTCTTTGGGGACACCGACGGAGAGCCACAAATCGTACGCTTCAGAGTCGCGCGGGATGTCCGCCTTCGCATCCTTCAAGCCTTCAAAAATCGTGACGTAGAGTTTCTCCTTCGGGATCGCAAAGTCTTGTGTTACCAGTTCCCATGCCCACGGAATGGCCTCGGCCTTGAAGTAGTCGCCAAAGCTGAAGTTGCCCAGCATCTCGAAGAAGGTGTGGTGCCGTCGCGTGCGGCCCACCTGTTCAAGGTCATTATGCTTGCCGCCCGCGCGCACGCACTTCTGCGAACTGCAGGCGCGCGCATAGTCGCGCTTCTCGCGACCCAGGAAAACATCCTTGAACTGGTTCATCCCGGCGTTGGTGAACAGCAGGGTGGGATCGTTTGCCGGCACCAGCGACGATGAGCGCACGATCTTGTGGTTACGGTCTTCGAAGAACTTCAAAAATCGTGCTCTAATTTCGTTTGAGGTCATAAGCAATTTGACATCATAAATTACGAATTACTAATTACGAATTACCAAGACGTGCCGGTCAATTAGTGCCCCTGGTTTTCAGAATGATGGCTGTGATGACATTGAGCAGTTCCTTGGTTTCCTTCATCAGCGGTGCGATCCGCCCGGAGGAAACAAGTCCTGATTTCCCCATCAGGGTAAGCCAATAAAGGCTTTCGCGTGTTTCCTTCCTTGCAATCCCCATTTTGTGAATGAAGTCACCGCGGCTCTCTGCTGCTTGGGCTTCTTCAATGCTAGCTCCGATCGAGGTAGCAGCCCGCAAGTATTGTTTGCCGACAATCCAACTTGCTCCGTCCTTCTGTTTCTGGAGATGCTGGTAGAGATTAATTGCCCGCAGTGCATATTGCAGTGACCTGGCTCGGATATCTTTGGGGCCTGTCTTCTGCGTCTTAGAACCATCTTTGATTGATTCGACCATCGACCTTGTTGCCTGGTAATTCGTAACTCGTAATTCGTAATTTGTTACTCTTCTTCCATCTCCACCAGATTAACGTCGTAAGGAATGTTGCTGAGTTCGGGCCGTGAGCGTATCGTTTTCATAATATCATCAGCGCGGAAGCCGCGGCGGATGAGGCTCTGGCAGAGGGAGGCGAGTTTGGCGCGGGTCATGGGCTTGCGGAGGGTGCGGATTTTCTTGTCGAGAGTACGTTCCAGCAGTTCGCGTTCGTTGACCGATGTAAAGGCGTTATCCACCGCGCGGTCGATCACGCGGTAATCCACCAGTTTGCTTTTCAGTTCGCGGCGGACGCGGTGCCGGCCGTAGTTGCGCACTCGCGCGAGCGAGGATGCGTAAGCTTCGGCGAACTTCGCGTCGTCGAGATACCCGAGCTGGCGCAGGCGTGCGAGGACGCCGGGAACGTCGCTTGAACCGGGAAACTTTTTTTCGAGAGCACGGCGAAGTTCCGCCACTGAATAAGGGCGCCGTGAAAGCATGGCCACGGCGGTTTCAAAGGGAGTTTTTGGGGGTGCGGACTTACCTCGCAAAGCGATCCACCTGGGTTGCTCTCTCCATTTCGTCTCGCGCGGCGTCCGTCGTGGACCGGATTCCCTGGATGCGCAGCTTGAATTCGTCTGCGTTGGACGCGTAAAGCAGAGCTTCTTCCAGCGAGATCAGTTCCTTAGTGTACAGATCGTAGATGGACTGGTCAAAGGTCTGCATGCCGTATTGCGAGACGCCTGAAGCAATGGCTTCGCGAATCAGGCGGGTCTTTTCCGGATTGATGATGCAATCGCGGATGTATTCCGTGGCGATCATGATTTCGGCGGCGGGCACGCGGCCGATGCCGTCGGACTTGCGAACCAGCCGCTGGGAGATAATGGCCCGCAGGGTGCTGGCCAGCAGCAGGCGGATCTGTTTCTGCTCGGGAGGGGGAAAGACGGCGATGATGCGCTGGATGGTTTCCGTGGCGTCCAGCGTGTGCAGTGTGGAAAGCACCAGGTGGCCGGTTTCCGCGGCCAGCAGCGCGGTGTGGATGGTTTCAAGGTCGCGCATTTCGCCCACAAGGATAACGTCAGGATCCTGGCGAAGGGCGGCGCGCAGCGCGATGCCGAAACCGGAAGTGTCCACTTCCACCTCGCGCTGGTTTACAAATCCTTTCTTATCGCGGTGCAGAAATTCGATGGGGTCTTCAATGGTGATGATGTGGTCGGTGCTGGTGGAGTTAATGCGGTCCACAATGGCGGCCAGCGTGGTGGTCTTGCCGCTTCCCGTGGTTCCGGTCACGAGAATCAGGCCGCGGCTCTCCTGGCAGATCTTGTCCAGCACCCGCGGCAGTGCAAGCTCCTCAAGAGTGCGGATCCTGGTGGGAATCACGCGCAGCACCATGCCCACGTTGCCGCGCTGCTGGAAAAGGTTCACGCGGAAGCGCCCCAGGCCGCCCACACCGTAGGCCATGTCGAGTTCCGTGTTTTCCTTGAATTTCTGTTTCTGGCGGTTGGTCATCATGCTGAAGGCCATGGTAACCATTTCTTCAGCGGAGATTCGGGAATACTGGGTGAGCGCCTGGAGTTCGCCGTCCACGCGGATGTAAGGATAATTGCCCACCTTCAGATGAAGGTCCGATGCCTTGCTTTCGCACGCCGTTCGCAACAGCTCGTCAACAGTCACGGTAGAATCCGCCAGTCAGTTTGTTAGAGGCCGGCCCGGTCGCCTGCCGCTCCTGCCAGGCGGAGCCAAAAGCAATGGCGGGCCACAATGCCGGCAGGAATAGTTATCGGCTTGTGATGGATTACCCTTGAGTGTGGCGAACGGACAGCTGCGACTCCGGCCTGGAATGGCAGCCATCGCCGGCTTCAAAACACAGCAAGCGATAGCTGCCATCGAGTGGACGCAAGTGGAAACTACTTCAGGGCGATGGGTTCGGTAAAGCCTCCGTCACCCGCGGAATCCCACACGGCAAAACGCACCCACTTTTTGCCTGTTGCGTCAAACGGCACACGAAACCTGTGGCTGCCGAAAGGCTGCATGTCCTTTGCGGGAATGATCTTGCGGTGCACCGTGCTGCCGTCGCTCCAGACGAGCTCGCCAAAATCCAGAGGGAAGGTCCATTCCACGTCCGCCGTATAAACGCTCTGCGCGCCCGCGCCTTCAACTCCCCAGTTGTGGAACAATACTTCTCCGCTGGTGACGAAATAGTTGCCGTCATGGAGCGCGCTTACCACAGGCCTCCAGCCCTGGTCGAAACCCGGCACGTGGTCAAGCCTGACGTAGTTCACTGCCAGTTGAGGATAGGTTTCGTCGCTCGGATATTTCTGGTAGGTGTCGCCTTCGGCGATCATGAATTTCGGTTTCGGGGCCCAGTTGCTCATATCGTCCATCGCGCCCAGGCAGCGCTCCGGGCAAAGCCGCTTTTCAGAGAGATCGACCGGAAGCGACTCGAACGAGCCGCCGATGAAGCGGTCGCTCAGGAAATAGTCGCGGGTGTGGATGGCATCGGGAAAGCCCGCTGAACCTTTGGTGCGGGGATGGGCCTGCCACACCAGTCCGTCTTCGTCCTTCAGCAGTTGCACGATGTCCCCTGCCGACGCCGTGTGATAGACCTTGCCGTAGGGCGCCTGGGTCTGTCCCAACGATTGGCCCTCCAGCCGCGCCTTCGCGTGCGACCAGTAGACCGGGTGGGACAGCAGCATCATGTAATGGCCGCCGAGCCAGGCATTGGGCTCTTCGCCCGGTATCAGCAGGAAGTTGCGATCGCTCATCCGCTCGCAGCTTTCGAAATAAACCTTCTGATCTTTGAAGCGCAGCGGGCCGGAATCGCCGGCGTGGGCGTCACCGTGGAAATCAGCGAGGATGACGATGTTGATGCCCAGGGCGCGAAACACCTGCACAAACGGCGGACGAAAATCGATGGTCTCCTGGTCGCCGAGCATATCAATCAGGTGAAAGTGGAAGTGGCTGACCAGCACTTTAAACCCCGGCAGCGGTTTGAAAACGTCGCCGTGAGTGTAAGCCATCACCTCACGCTGGGTGGCGCGGCCGCTTTCCGGGCTCAGATAGAAGTAGACGGCCATGCGCTGCCAGGTGCCCGGCGGCGCGTTGTAGAGAGCATAGTTGCCCGTGTGGTGCCACGCCTCATGCGAACTCCGTTCCCATGTTGCCATGTGCTTGCCGTAGGGCGTGTAGCCGATGGTGTGGTCCGGCTGGCGGGCGCCGATGGCAAAGGAATCCGCGCCGTCCTTGCGGTAATAGACGTAGCCCGGATCGACCTCGTTCTCGCGGGCAAAGAAAAATTTATGCGGGGGAGGGAAGAAGGCGAGCGAGCCGCCGTCGGTTTCAACGATGCCCAGCCGGTTGCGCGCCTGGACGCCTACCGGTTGCTGGTTCGGCGCGCCGCCAAAATCGTATTCCTGCCAGGCCCGCGCCGGGTCGCGCCAGATGAGCCGGGTGTTTTCACCGGTGCGGAAGCCTTTCAGCCCGCCCGTGTATTTGTAGGCGACTGACGGTTCTTCCGTGCGCGCAATCATTTCCTGCCGCAGCAGGTTCGAGCCGCGATAGACGGTGTATTGCAGCCGTCCTCTAAAGATGCCTGCATCCGCGCCCGGAAAGCTGATTTCGAGACGCGCCCCCTCAGTCTTCACCTCACAACCGGTCGAGTGGAAGCTGGCCCATGCTCGGCGGATTTCATCCGGGCTGCGCGGCAGGTCCACCGACGAGTCACCACCTTCAGTTTCGGGAACATTGAGCGGCGCATCCCAGAAGGTGTTCCACTTCTGCTTATCGATCATGGCCTGCGTCACGTTGCCGTAGGCCTCTTTCATGGCGGAGATCTGCGTCTTGTCAATGCGGCGCTTGCCGCTGGTTACGTGAAACTCCGGCTGCAGATCGCGGCCCAGTACCACCCAATCGGCGCCCGGCTTGCGCGTGGCAAGCTCATGCAGGGTGGGTACGCCGTCGCGCAGGGAGAACCCTGCGCGCAGCATTTCGCCGCGCTCACCCTGCCAGGTGACTTCCAGGGCGTTACCGCGAACTTCCGCTTTCAGTCCATCGAGCGGCTTGTAATTTTGAAGATCGCACCGGAGCGTTTGCCCGCCCACGAGCCCCGGGAAGAGTGCAATTGACAACAGCAGTCCGCAAAGCTTCACCGTGCCCTCCTCGAAGCGTAGATTTGATGGGTAAAATATACGCTCAGAAGGGCGTAGCGACGCAAAGAATTTTTGGTGGTATGGGCGTCCTGCCCATGGAGAAGCACGGGCGAGACGCCCGTGCCACGCTGCGTGGGGTGCCCTATCTTGAAGTGGCCACCGGGTGGTGACAGTAGGTCAGCCAGCCGAACTTGTCATCCGCACGGCCTTCGACGATGTCAAGGTAGCGTTCCTGAAGCCGCTTGGTGACAGGGCCGGGCTGGCCCTTGCCCACCGGGATGCGGTCAACGGAGCGCACTGGCGTCACTTCCGCAGCAGTCCCGGTAAAGAAGACTTCATCGGCAATGTAGAGGATTTCGCGCGCCAGCACCTGCTCCACCACAGGGATTCCGGCTTCTTCGGCAAGCTGGATGATGGAAGCGCGCGTGATGCCCGGCAGCACGGAGGAACCAAGCGGCGGAGTGTAAATCTTCCCGCCGCGTACGACAAAAATGTTTTCGCCGCTGCCTTCACTGATGTTGCCCGCGTGGTCGAGGGCAATGCCTTCCACGTAGCCGTTGGTGATGGCTTCCATCTTGATCAGCTGGGCATTCATGTAATTGGCCGCGGCCTTGGCCATGGCCGGCAAGGTGTTCGGCGCAATGCGGTTCCAGGAGCTGACGCAGACGTCCACGCCCTGCTTCAGCGCCTCATCGCCCAGGTACTTGCCCCACTTCCATGCCAGCAGGTAAATCTCCACCGGGTTCTTCAGAGGATTCACGCCCAAGCCCCCGTAGCCACGGAAAATCAGCGGGCGGATATAGCACGAGCTGACGTTGTTCACGCGGACCAGGTCAATCATGGCCTGGCGAAGCTGCTCGCGGGTGAATCCGGGCTCCGTGCGGTAGATCTTGGAAGAATCAACCAGGCGGCCGACGTGCGCATCCAGGTGGAGGATGGCCGCGCCCTGCGGCGTCTCATAGGTGCGGATGCCTTCAAACAGGCAGGAGCCGTAGCTGACCACGTGAGAGGCTACATGAATAGTTGCCTCGTTCCAGGAGATGAACTTGCCGTTGTGCCAGACTTTCTCATAAAAGTCCAATGCCATAAACAGGTCTCCTTCCACCCCAGCCGGCCGCAGGCAATCTTTCGTTGTCTATGCCAACGGCGCCAGCATCTTCAAAATTATTATATCATGGCCGCCAACCCGCCTTAGCTGTCTCACCCGGCATGTGGCTGGCTTGATTTCTCTTCTAGTGGCTTGGACTGCACATTTGCCCATCGATCGCGGGCGCTGCGCACACTTGCTCCGCCGTGTGTTTGATCGCTCCGGCCGCGTTGGCGGTTCACTCTGCCATGTTCTGCGAGAGGTAATTCGCCAGGCCGATCTGCTGGATCAGGCTCAACTGGGTTTCCAGGTAGTCGGCGTGCCGTTCCTCGTCCTGGAGGTTCGCCTTCAGCAGTTCCGCCGATCCGTCGTCGCCGGCTTTCCTGCAGGTGGCGATTCCCTCGTTGTAGCTCACGATGGCCGACTGTTCGCTCTTAAGGTCCGCCTGGAACTGGTCTTCCACGTCCTGGCCTGCCACGATTTTCGGCATGGTTTCCACGTCGGGCGCGCCATTCAGGAAAAGGATGCGCTCCATCAGCTTCTCGGCGTGTTTCATTTCTTCTATGGCCCGGCGGGTTGTCATCGCCGCCAGCGCCTTGTAACCCCAGTTGTCGCACATCTCGGCGTGGAGAATGTAGCCGTGCACTGCGCCGAGTTCATCAGTGAGGGCCTCCTGCAGAACCTTCAGCACCTCTGGTTTCCCTTTCATGGTCAGCTCCTTTTAGATGCGCCGCGTCTGGTTCCATGCTGCAACGCGAACCACGCAGGGCAGGAATTGGCGGCGGGAAGTTCCTGACAGCATCATACACCCGTTGGCGCGGCGTTGTAATTCCGCTGCTTGTTTGGGCCGTTGTTGCTGGCCTTTCGCGCGGGGTGGAGGCCGATACGCTGCCACGCCAACTTCGAAGGATTCATGGCGCGCTTATGTGAAGAGAGGCTGGCCGTGGCACGAGCAACCGCCTGAGGGGGGCGGATACTGGTTTTCCCCTGTATCGATCGGATTCAGATGAATGATTTAGGGCTACTTCCCGACCGGTAGGTTTGTCCGGAAATAGAACTTCCTGTGAGGAGTTTTGGTACCAAAGTCACATTGTCAGATGTCCGTCTAACGTTGACAATAGGTTGCAGGCAACGGGTACAACTGCGTTGCCCTTGGGGGGGACAATGATGATGTCAGTTGTGGTGCTGGTGACGGCCAGCGCCCTTTACTTGTTTTATGTTCAAACCATCTGCAAGAAGGCCCTGCGGCGGGAGTTCGGCCGGGCGTACTTCAAGCAGGTTATCGAAGCCTTTCGGTTGGAGTACCCTCAGCTTCGCGATTCCATAGCCTCTAATGGCCCGTTCAATTACGCACAGGCCCGCCTCGCGCTCAAGTGGGATTTCTTCACCCTGCGATACTTGCTGAAGAAGGGAGTTCCCTCTTGGCGGCATCTCACCCGTGTCGAGAGATTCCTGGGCCTCTATTTTCGTTTTCTGCTCTTCAGCCTGGCCATCCGCCATGTTTTTAATCTCAATGAGCGGGAGGCCATGGTGAAATTGGCCTCTATCCTCCAGTACCTTGCCAATTCACTGGGAGAGAGGCTGATTTTCACTTCGTTCACCACAGGGGATTGGGAACTCCTGAACCCGGCTCGAATTTGAAAGGCGCTTTGCATGGTACCTGAATCGCTCCACCGTAAGGTTCTGGTTCTCAATGACCAGCCGTCCATCCGCAACCTTCTTTGCTTGCTGAAGAACTTTGACAGTGAAAATACTTTAGCCGTAAGCGGCGGGTTCTTGGTGGCCTCGCTGAATGAAAAGCAGTTTGACGCCGTCGTTCTTGATATGCGGCGTCCGGACTGGAACGCTACCAAGGAGATGCGTGGCATCGGTGAAATCCGGGCAGGATTCGTGGGAAAGTTGCTGGTTGTCGTGGCCGAGGTGAACGGTCCGAAAACTCTCGACCTGTTCGAGCGATACATACTCAACGGCCTTCCCGGAGCGCTCCTCTGGCTGATCAGCCACCGCTACCAATCCCCCCAGCCTAACCCTTCCCTTTGACGGAAGCCCCAGTACTGAAGTTCTTCTGTTGGTTAGGGACCTTCCTCGCCACAGGCTTCTGTCTTCAAATTTCATATCGGCAAATCTGACCCGGGGTATCCCTCACGGATTTCCGTAATGCGCATGACTTTCTTGTCGCCGGCGTTTCTCCTTGGTGGCCTGATGGGGAAGAAAAATACCAATTTGACCTGTATCAAAGGTCCGGGCCGCCCGTAGTGGGTATTAGCACTAAAGTTACATTGTCTTACAGGGCACGGTTGCTTAGAATGGGCTCCGATGCAGGAGGGAGGGGGACTTGAACGCAGAGAGAGCGTCGCGAATGAGGATGTCCGACCTAGTACAGGTGATGTCCAGCGCGTTCCCGGCGGGCAAAACACTGCATCCGAGGTTGCCAGCCTCCAGCTTTTTGGTGGCTGGCGGGAGGAAGTTGAACGCCGGTTCGCTTGTGCGGACCGGCCTTCAATCCTGAATCCAAACTGGATTTGAAAGGAATTTCTCATGGCTTCAACACCGCTTACCCGCGAAGTTCTGGTTCTGATCGATGACGTGTCCATCCGAAACCTCTTTTATCTCATGAGGAGGCTTGCTGCTGAGGACCCGGCGAACGGAGGTGAGATGGCCATGGCTGCCATTGTAGAGCGAGAGCAGTACGACGCCGTCATTCTTGACATGCGGTGCCCAGAGGAGCAGCCCAGCGACGACGTTCACGGGGTCGGTAAAATCCAGGCCACCATGATGGGAAGGATGCTGACGATTGTCGCCGAGGTGGATGGTCCTCAAACGCCGCCTCTGGTTGAGCGATATCTTTTCAGCGGGCTTCCGGGAGCTCACTATGGGCTTTTTGCCCCACGTTTCCCATCCCCGCGGGAATCACGGCCCTGCTAGTTGCCGAGCGCAAGGCGAGCCGGCCTTTCAGCTGCCGGCTGCCGACCTTCAGTCCTCACCTAGCCTGAAAATCTTACTGAACTGAAACCGCCACGCGGGCTGTTTCGAGACGCGCTAACCGTGTGCCACCGCGTTTTGCTTGACAGCGAGGCGCGGAATCAGCTCACTAGTCTAGCCTATTAAAGGGGCCGTCCCCCCGCCGCCAGTCTGCACGACAGGAAGAACGCGAAATCCTCAAACTCCTGGCCCCGGTCTCCTTTGAAATGCTCCTCTGGGACGTTGCCGGCCAGTCCATGGCATGGGCCGAAATTCATTTGACAGTCAACGACAACGTGTGACAAAGTGGCTACCATTCCCGGAGGAGCCAGGTGACTTTGACTTTCACACTCCCGTGAGTGCGTTTGTGATTGCCCTCGGCCCCTCCGGCCAGATCAAGTACCCTATCCAGCCGCGAAAATGGTATTAGACTCTCTGCAGCAGGGATCCTTCAGCACCGGGTTCTGGACAGCGGCCCTTCGCGTAATCTCCAGCTAACTCAAGACCGATCAACGACTTGAGCCGCCGGGAGTGACAGGAGACAGGATGAACAATCGTGAATTTGTCGAAGAGAACAACTCTTCGCGACTCGAATTGGGTGAATTGATCGGCCGCCTCGGCGAGCATTCCTACGAAATTGACGTCGGTCCTGGCTGGACGGTGTCAACCGTACTCTGCCACCTTGCGTTCTGGGACCAGCGCGTACTTTTTGTGCTGAAGAAATGGAAAATCGCCGGGTTTGAACCCTCCCGGCTTACACCTCTTTCCGTCGATTCAATCAACCATGCCGCCATTACCCTTGCCCGGGCTGTACCGGGCCCCGTGGCAGCCAGGCTCGCCATTGAGAGCGCTGCGGAGGTGGATTCACAGGTGGCGGAGACCAGCGACGAATTGGCCAGCCAGATGCTTTCCGCCGGGTTTGAGCGGTTCCTCAGGCGGTCCCTGCATCGCCGCGAGCATCTCCAGAAAATCGAAAGGGCGCTGGCCGCGCAAACGTCATAAGTGCGGGTGCCGCCCCGCCACGTCCCCCCGCGCTATTCGGGTGAGATGGGGCCGTGCCAGGCGAGACCGAAGTAACCTTTGTGCATTTCCACCGTAGCGGTTTTCCCAACCTGGGCGCGGTCATATGCGGACTCGCCGACGCCGAAGTATTCAAAATTTCTTCCGGGCCGCCACGAGGTGACTACCAGGTTGTAGCTGGTCCCGTGCCTTCCACGATAGACGTTTTTGCGGACGACAGTGGTGGACACTTGGCTCGCCTGTGACCGGTCCATTCTTCCATTCAGGAAAAGAAAAGCGGAGAACATCACCAGCACCAGGCACGCTGAAATATAAACCTTTCGCCACGGCCTGGCAGCCATACTTGCCGGCATGAGTATCCAGGTCAGCAGATGCACGGCCACGGGCAGAAGATAAACGCCCAACATGAATGCCCAGGGCATGCGTGGGTCCAGCGGAGGGTACATGTGCAGGGCGACCAGGCAGACAAGAAGTCCCGGCATCATGAAAAACATATTCAGCATCAGCAGTCCGCTGCCGGATGAAGAGATCGAGTAGGCCGGGGAAAACCTGTTGTTGAGTTGGAGTTCAAATCTGTCGGGCAATCTTCCCTCCAGCAGTTTTTGCTGCGGCTACTGCTTACCCGCCAGCGGAGCTCCCCCTGGCGTCACGACTCCCATGACAAACATCATCGGCGAATACCAGTGCATTCAACATGCCTGGTGCAGTCAGTGCACTTTTTTTCGACTGGTCATTATCAAGGGCCAACCACAGGGACCTCAATGTGGGTCGGGTAGCGGCTGGTGTGGTAGACGCGCTCGGTGGCTTTCTGGAAATCAGCCGCTGTAGCGTTAAAGATGTTGGGAACCCAGGTCTGAGGGTTCCGGTCGATCACCGGGAACCACGTGCTCTGCACCTGCACCATGATGCGGTGGCCTTTCAGAAAGCGGTGGTTGTTGGTGTGGAGATCGATGGTAATGGGCGTCACATGGTTGGGCGTCATGGGTTCCGGATGCACGAAGCTGTTGCGGAAGCGCGCCCGGAAAACGTCATTGGCGATCATCAATTGATACCCGCTCATTTTGGGGTCCTGCGGGTAATCTTCCGGATACACGTCGATCAGCTTGGCGACATAGTCGCTGTCGGCGCCCGTGGTGGAGACGTACAAGTGCGCCACAATGCCTCCCGCGACGGAAACATCATTGGTGAGCGGGTGTGTTTCCCAGGTGAGAGTGTCGGGGCGGTAGCTGGCAAAACGCTGGTCCTGCAGCAGCCAGGTGCACCAGTCGCCGCAGGGGTAGGTGGGATCCATGGGGCGGTCGCGATAGGGGACCGGATTCGCGGGATCAGAGACGTAGCTGTCGTACCCGGGCTTCTCGTCCCCGGCAGT
This sequence comes from Terriglobia bacterium, assembly GCA_035576145.1. Classification (GTDB taxonomy): domain Bacteria; phylum Acidobacteriota; class Terriglobia; order UBA7540; family UBA7540; genus SCRD01. Next base: position 2,200 of record DATLWV010000086.1, on the reverse strand, counting down.
CGGCGGGTCGAATGAAAGTTCTCTCCCGGCATGGACGTACAGCTTGCGGTCCGTGACGTTCTGGCGTGGCGGCCACTCGTCGTAGGTCTGCCACTGGTTGGAGCCGGTCTGGAAGGTCAGCGCTTCCTTGAAGGGAAGGGGGCCTTTGTCCTTCAGCCAATGAGCGAACCACGCCGTCTCAACTTTTTCCCGAAAATACTGGCTGGTGTCGCTATCGAAGTCAATGGGCCCGAGTGTTCGGCCGGTACCGTGCGCCCAGCCACCGTGGTTCCAGGGGCCTGCCACCAGGTAGTTCAGGTGATCGGGATCGTGCTTTTCGAGCGCCTCGTAAATGGTGACAGGACCGTAGAAATCTTCCTGGTCCCACCAGCCGGCCACGTTCAAATTAGGAACCGTCAGGTTCAGTTTGGTGACGTAAGGCGTCACGGCCTGCTTCTGCCAGAACTCGTCGTAATTAGGATGGGCGACGTAGTCGTTCCAGGTGGGAATGTCGCCGTGCAAGTACTTGGCGTTGACATTTGATAGCGGCCCGAGGTTCAGCAGGTACCACTCATAGACGTCGTGGCGGTCGAAGTTGAAGTGGAAATTGGTCTTCCCCGTTTCCATCATGGTGGCGTAGAAAAATCCGTAACTCAGCCGGAAGGCGCCGTTGTGGTGGAAATCGTCGCCCAGGAACATGTCCGCTGGCGAAGCCTGTTCGGAGACGGCCTTCAACGCCGGGTGCGGGTCGATCAGCGCCATGGTGGTGAGCCATCCGCCGTAGGAAATGCCCAGAATGCCCACGCGGCCGTTGTTGTTGGAAACGTGCTTCAGCAGCCAGTCGATGGTGTCGTAGGTGTCCGTGCTTTCGTCAATCGCCTTGGGATTGCTCCGGTCGCGCGGCGGGCGCATCATCACGAATTTTCCTTCGGACTTGTACCGCCCGCGAATGTCCTGGAACACAAAAATGTAGCCTTCGCGAATGAGGTCCTTATAGCCCTCCAGCTTTCGGCTGTATCCCTGGTCATCGTCATTCAGCCCATAGGGTGTGCGCTCATAAATGAACGGAAGTGGGAACATTGTGTTCTTCGGGACGTAGATTTCTGTGTGCAGCCGCACGCCGTCCCGCATGGGGATCATCATATCCATCCTGGTGAAAATCTGATGAACGTCCGGCTCGTCCGCGGAGGCGCGGGTAAAGGTATGGGGCAGCGTGAACCAGAGAAAGATGGCGAGACTCAGTGCGCAAATTGCGGTCCGAAATGGGTTCGCGGTCATACGGTTTCCTCTCTACGATCCTTCCGTTGGTATGGACGATCCTCACTTATGTGCAGACGGTATCGCCCCCTGGCGCAAACGCTCGCATTGTAGCATCGTCCAGCTCGTGAAAGAACGACAACGCGATTCTTTCGTTGCCCGTGGCTATTTGCCAGAATCCAACGCTCGTCGAGCGCCACTTTGCTTTCCGCTACTATTGCTGCGGTGCGGATACCTGTTGTTCCAGCGTTGCACCTTCAGGGGCGGAATTGGATTTGATGGCGAACACAAGATAGCCCATGGCGATCAGGAAACAGATAGGCCCCCAGAGCGGCGTATGAAGACTCAGCACCGAGTGGAGCGTATCCAAGATGATGGCCGGGGTGACGGCGACAATGGCCAGGCGGAGCAGGGTGAGATAGTCCAGCGTTACCTTTAACATCTTCGCAAAGACCATGCCAAACAGGGCGTAGATCAGCGCCTGGACGGCCCGGTAGATAAAAGAGAAGACAAGCGCAAACGGATAGAGCACGAGGGCAAACCATCCCTGGACGAGCTTGAGCCATCCCTGCGCCCTGGACTGGTCCATGTGAAAAGACCGGACGTTTTTCAGATTAATGTCTCTGGTCTCGCTGCGGCTGCTGGCGACGAGAAAATGGTTCCTGGTCAGCAACATTTTGGCCGTCGTGTTTTCGAGTGACGTGTATTGCCCTGTCAGATCGATGATCGCAACAACATCGCCTTTCTCGTCCTTGATAAAGTAAGGTGTTTGGACGTCGGTGGAAACCTCTCCGTCGGAAATCGTAATGTCCGGAATCTGCTTCACCAGGTTGGTGCCTTCCTGCCCGGCGAAATGAGTAATCCCGAACTGAACTTTTATGATCTGGACCGCCCAGCAAATGGCCAGCAGAAGGACCAGGTAGAGCAGGCCCGTTCCCTTCCATTTTCTTGCAACGTCTCGATA
>DATLWV010000085.1:0-9632 GCA_035576145.1 Terriglobia bacterium | reverse complement strand
TTCGGAGGTTCCTGCGCGGCCGAGCCGAGTGTGGATGAGAGGGCGGCGACTCCTCCAACGCCCATGATCCGAAATACATCCCGACGCCCAATACGTCGCTTCTTCGGCTTCTTCACGCCTTCCTCCCTTTCAGCCCGGGTTGGGAACAAGTTTCCCTTTCTCTTAAACGCGTGCGATTTTACATCCAAATACACCCGTTGCAAACAGCCGTTGAGCCTTGGGGTTGACGTAGCCGTTGATTTCTGCCGTTCGAGGTCTTCCGGGATGATTCACACGCGGCGGCAAGAACTTCTCGCTTCGCGGGGCCGCAGCGGCTACAATGCAGGCTTCGCAGCCGCCGGGGCATTCGAAATGCCAATGGCCAGTCAGGCCTGAGTGATGGCTTCCAGCACTCCCATTCAGGAGAATACATGGATTTAAAAGCAACCCTTGCCACAAGCCCAGGAGCCACAAATCGCCTCCTCGCCGCACACGATAGCCGGCCTTTCCGTAAGGGATCTGCAATATCCGTGTTGAAAGGCGGCCCGGCATGACGAACCGCCGCCGCTGGCTTCTCCTCGCGCTCGTCTTTCTCGCCATCATGATCAACTACGTTGATCGCGGCAACCTCAGCATTGCAGCGCCCGATATCATGAAGGACTTCCTGATTGCCCCGGAAAAGATGGGGGTGCTGCTCTCGGCTTTTTTCTGGACCTATGCCATATTTCAAATTCCATCCGGGATGCTGGTGGACCGGTTCGGCATCCGCTGGTCTTACACGCTGTCTTTTCTGGTTTGGTCACTCTCCTCTGCCGCCATTGCCCTCAGCCGTGGGCCCGGTGACGTAATCGGCCTGCGCATGGTGCTGGGCGTGGCCGAGTCGGTCGCTCCGCTGGCCAGCATCGCTTTTATTCGAAGCAATTATTCCGGCGAGGAACAGGGAACGCCGACCTCTATTTACATCGCCGGGCAGAACATCGGGCCCGCGTTGGGAGTGCTGGTCGGTACACTCCTGATTGACAAGTTCGGTTGGCGCATGATGTTTGCCATCACAGGCCTGGGCGCGCTGGTGTGGGTGCCCTGCTGGCTGGTTGCCGCTCCGCCTGACGGCAGCCGCGCCGAGCGAGAGGCGGCAAAGGGGGCTGAGGAGCCGTCCACGCCCCGGCCGTGGACCTGGAGCATGCTGCTGCGCAACGGGACCTTCTGGGCCATGGCGTTGGCCACATTTCTGGCTTCTTATTACTGGTATTTTGTGCTGACCTGGGTGCCGAGTTACCTGGTGATGTCGCGGGGGTTCTCAACACTCGGAATGGGGCGTGTGCTTTCCACGGCGCTCCTGACCATGGCCCTCGTGAACGTTGTTTCGGGCAAGCTGGCGGACAGAATGGCGGCCGCCATCGGCGTGTTCCGCGCTCGGTTGTGGTTTGCCGTGCTGGGATACATCGGCACAGGGGCACTTTTATTGTTGCTGGTGACCGGCCGGGAATGGTCGCTTCCTGTGCTCACGTTTTCGTTGTGCGCCACAGGCATTGGCAACTCCACCTACTGGACTATGGTGCAACATGCCTCGCCAAGGAACCTGGTGGGGCGCGCGGTCGGGTTCCTCAACACGGTTTCAGTGATGGGCGGCGTCGTGGCCCCCATCGTTACCGGATGGCTCCTGGGCCCGCAAAAACATTTCGGCCCGGCGATTCTGGTTGCCGGCGTCCTTCCCGTCCTGGCTGCCGTCTGCCTGATTGCGGCGGGGTCCAAAGGACTCGCGAGTGTTAAAACGTTGCTGGCGGGGAAAGTCTATACGGAGGCGTAGCCGCGGACGCCAGGGTTGTTGCATTGGCGCTCCTTGAGCGCCGCACTCCGGCAAGGGGCGAACCGGCGATACGCAGAGACTGGTGCATCAGGAGACCATAAGTGGGCCATTTCGACGCCATTATCGTGGGCATGGGAGGCATGGGCAGCGCGACGGCTTATCAGCTTGCGCGGCGCGGCCTCAAGGTGCTGGGCCTTGAAAAGCACAATCTTCTGCACGATATGGGCTCTTCGCACGGCCTCACGCGGATCATTCGTCTCGCTTATTACGAGCACCCTTCTTACGTTCCGTTGCTTATTCGCGCATACGAACTGTGGCGGGAGCTTGAAAATCTCACAGGTGAACGGATACTGTTCGTAACGGGCGGAATTGATGCCGGCCCCGAGGACGGGCGAATCGTCCAAGGATCGCTCGCGGCGTGCAAGGAGCATTCTCTTCGCCATGAACTTCTGGGCGCCGAGGAGCTTCGGGAACGCTTTCCCGGCGTCTGTCTGTCGAAAGGAATGGTGAGCGTCTACTCGCCCGACAGCGGATTCGTTCTCTCCGAGCGCGCCATCGCGCTTTACACCAATGTTGCGCTCGATCACGGAGCCGAAATCCACGGGCGTGAGCCAGTAGCGGGGTGGGATGTACGTCCGGACTCGGTCATCGTGCGCACGGACACCTCCACTTATTCTGCCGACCGGCTGATTGTGTCCGCGGGTGCATGGATGTCAAAGCTGATGCCTGTGCTCAACAAAGTTTTGCAGCCGGAAAGGCAGGTGCTGATCTGGACCCGCCCTCTCCGGCCGGAAATCTTCCAGCTTGGTGCATTCCCGATTTTCAATCTGCAAAGCCCCATAGGCCAGTTCTACGGTTTCCCTGTGCACGATTTCCCGGGGTTCAAGATGGGACGGTATCACCATCGGAATGAAAAAGTCGATCCTGACGCGATGGACCGAAATTGCCACCCGGAAGATGAGGCGATTTTGCGGGATGGCATCGCGAGATACTTCCCGGAAGCAAACGGCCCTACGCTCGCACTGAAAGTCTGCCTTTTTACCAACACGCCCGACGAGCATTTCATTCTGGACGCTCACCCGGAGTCCGGCCGCGTGTTCATCGCCGCAGGATTTTCAGGCCACGGATTCAAATTCTGCAGCGTGGTGGGTGAAATCATGGCCGAGCTCGCGACGACCGGCACAAGCCGCCACAACCTGGAACTCTTCCGCCTCGCCCGCGAGTTTAAGAACCGCACGACGGATTAATCAGGAGCGCCAGAACCTTTCCTGCCGCAAACGTCTCAGATGAGCGCATAGGGATGCTGCAACCAATGTCGTTTCAGGCTGCTAGCATGCCATCTTCCTCGGAAGCCGTTCCCTTCGATGTTCTCCTTCCCGAGAAAATTGGCCCTGAGTAGCCCTTTTTATCACGCCGAATAGCACTCTGACATTATTGACCGGTCCGCCAGGCGCGTATAGTCTGGCTGAGTCTTTGGGGCAAATTTCGTCGGGTCCAAAGTCACACTCCAAATCTGGTTAAAGTTTCGGAGCAGGGGATACGCCTGTCTGTCGATGTCTGGCGGTTGATTCTGCCCATCTGAAGGGCTCTGCCTTCATACGAGGTGCATACGCCGATGCGTGCCGTTCTCAAATATGCAGTTCCGGTGCTGCTAGTCTATGTGGTTCTGCTTGGCGGCCTATTTGTTGCCATGCTGCAGCCGCCGGCAACGTTCGGCCGCATCATGTCGAAACTGCCGACGGTGGCGTATTTTCTCTTTCCGTTTGAGCCGATGTGGCTGGTCGCGCGCAGGGGTCACCTGAAGGTTGGCGATCCGGCGCCGGACTTTGTGCTTAGGGCAACCGACAGTTCAAAGTTTGTGCACCTTTCCTCGTTTCGCGGGCAGAAACCCGTAGTGCTTATTTTTGGCAGTCATACCTGACCGCCTTTTCGCCGGGAGGTTCCCGCGCTCAACAAGCTTTATGAGGAGTACAAGGACCGGGTTGAGTTCTATGTGGTTTACATCGAGGAGGCGCATCCCACCGATGGGTGGGAAATGCCGAGCAATTTTAAGGACAACATCCTCATCGCGAGCGCCAAGACTTTCCTTGAACGTGATGAGGCTGCAAAGACCTGCGTGGTCAAGCTTGGCATTCACATTCCAGCTGTGGTGGATGATATGCAGGACACCACCGAACGCGCCTACACCGCCTGGCCTGACCGCCTTTACGTTGTCGACCGCGAGGGCCGGGTGGCATACAAGAGCAAAGCCGGACCGTTCGGCTTTAATCCTGCAGCCATGGCTGCGAAGCTCAAGTTGCTCGTCTCTTCCAATACGCATTAGCGGATTTCGCGCAACCAGAACGAGCTACGTACCTGCCAACGGTGCTTCTTCCCGGGCCTGGGCGCCCATTCTGCACAACAACATTCGAAAGGTAGAGGACAAATGAAAGAACGAATCTTCAAGATGGTTCCTGGTTGTATACTCCTGCTGCTGCTGGTGCTCGTGTGCAGTCCTCTTGCCGCGCAAGAGGTCACTGCAAGCATACGCGGGGTCGTCGTCGACCCAAGCGGCGCGGGAATTCCAAAAGCGGAAGTGAAAGCCATTCAGGTTGAGACCGGGCTGACCCGAACCGTTGTCTCAGACCGCCGTGGCGCCTATATCCTTGTTCTTCTGCCGGTGGGGCACTACCGTCTTGAAGCGACAGCCCAGGGCTTTCGCAAGTTTGTCCAGGAAGGCATAACGCTCAGCGTAAATGAGGCAGCCAACCTGCCTCTTCGCCTGACGATCGGCTCCTCGGCGCAGGTGGTTCAAGTTCTTTCGAACGCTCCTCTGATCGAGACCTCGAGCACAACGCTTGGAAAGACGGTTAACGAGCGCGAAATCTTGGACCTGCCTCTGAACGGCCGGAACTTTTCCCAGCTCGGACTTTTGCAGCCCGGAGTGGTGCCGGTAACACCTGGACTTGCCCAGGCCGGCGGCTCGCTGCGCGACGGGCAAGCCTACTCGGTGAACGGCCAGCGGCCGGAGTCCAACAATTTTCTGATTGATGGCGCGTCAAACGTCAACGCGGTGGATGGAGGTTTCGTGTTGAGGCCTCCCATCGACGCCATCGCGCAGTTCAAGATCCTGACCAGCACCTCCAACGCCGAGTTTGGCAACGCCGCCGGTTCAACCACCAACATTATTACACGGTCCGGATCGAACTCTCTGCACGGAGCCGTATGGGAGTTTCTGCGCAACGACAAGCTGGATGCCGCCAACTATTTCGAGAATGCGGCCGGCTTCAAGAAATCTGAATATCGCCAGAACCAGTTTGGCGCTACGGTCGGCGGCCCGATTCGCAAAGACCGGATGTTCTTTTTCGGCTATTACGAGGGGTTCCGAAACCGGCAGGGCGAAACCCTCAATAGCGTGCGCGTACCATCGGCCCTTGAAAGGCAGGGTGATTTCTCCGAGAGCGGCCCGCTCCTCAACTTCTTCGCGCCCGGTGGCCCTGCACCCCTGCCGGGTAGCCAGGTGCCTTTCATCGACCCGACCGCCCAGAATGTGCTCGATCTTTATCCCCAGCCGAATGCCACGGACTCAAACGGCGTGCTGAACCTTTACAATGCCACCGAGATTCTGCGGCAGAACGAGGACCAGTTCGGCGTTCGCGTCGATCAGAACCTGTCTTCCAGCGACCAACTAAGCTTCCGATATATGTTTCTAAATGGAGACCGCTTTGATCCATTGTCGCCGTCCGGCGCCGGCGTGCCTGGATTTCCTGTGGGCCAGGATCGACGTTCGCAGAACTTTGTCGCGCAGTTGACTCACACCTTTTCACCTTCGCTCCTGAGCATCACAAGGGCGACCTTTCTGCGGAACAAATTTCTTTATAACGAGCACCTGAATCACACCTCGCCCGCCTCCCTTGGTTTTCAATATCAGCCCACCCTGGGGGTCGCGGAAGGGCCGCCCTTCATCCAGTTCGGAGGAGGTGGCTATGCCAGCATCGGCGATCCCATCACGGGCCCCAGAAACAGTTATGAAAACGCCTATGCCGCGTCAGAATCGCTGACCTGGATTCATGGCCGGCACGAGCTGCAATTCGGCGCACAATACCGGCGCGACCAGATCAACGTGGTCAACGGAATCGCTTCCAATGGGTTCTTTGTGTTCATTCCCGCGCCGCTGAGCAACGCCTTTGCCAACTTCCTGATCGGCCAGCCGCTTCTCTTCCTGCAAGGGGGCGGCGACCAGCCGGACGGGACCGGCGATCTCTCTCGCGGGCTGCGAGGCAATAACTTCAATTTCTATGCGCAGGATACTTTCAAGGCCAGCCGTCGGTTGACCTTCAACGTCGGTCTCCGCTACGATTTGCCATTCCCTTATACAGAGATACGAAATCGGCAGAACCTGTTCGAGCCCGGCATGCAATCCACCGTGATTTCGAGCGCACCAGTTGGGTTGCTGTATCCTGGTGACGCGGGAGTTCCCTCCGGCCTGATCCCGGCGCATAAAAACGCTTTCGCGCCGCGCGTTGGGGTCGCGTGGGACCCGACTGGCAGTGGCCGCTGGCTGGTGAGCGGCGCTTACGGCATCTTTTATGACCCGTACTACAACGGCGAAGGCGGGCCCCTGCAGACGCCCATCAGCGCCCCGCCATACCTGCGGACCGCGCAGTTGCTGTTTCCCGGAAGTCTTTCAGATCCCTTTGCCAACGGCAATCCTTTCGCGTCAGAGTTCGCCGAGCCGATGACCCTTATTTCGCTTTCTCCCAACTTGCGCTTGCCCTACACGCAGGACTGGAACGTCAATGTTGAAAGGTCATTCGGAGATAACTGGTTGCTGGAAGTTGGTTATGTGGGAACCAAGGGCACCCGGCTACCGCGCTTTATTGAAGCCAATCCATCCCTGCCGCTTGCGGGCCAGACGTGGGCCGACCAGCAGTCGAATATCGACCAGCAGCGCCTCTACTGCCAACCCAACACGCAGGGCAACTGCACCTACAGTTCGGTGGGTCTGATTGCGGGCAACTCGAATTCCATCTACAACGCGCTTGAAACCAGCCTGCGAAAGCGGCTTGGGCATGGGCTGTCATTGCTCGCGTCCTATACGTACTCGAAGGCCATCGACAATGTTTCCTCTTTCAACATCACAGGTTCAGCCTCCCAGCCCGTGGCGGGGGAAAATGACCTGGCCCAGAATCCCTTTGATCTGGCTGCGGAAAGAGGCAGGTCAATGTTTGATTCGCGCCACCGGTTTGTTCTGAGTTACGTGTGGGAGATCCCTTCATGGAAGCAGCCGCAAAACTGGTATCAATATGCCCTGGCGGACTGGCAGGTGAATGGCATCACGACTTACATGACCGGCACACCCTTTACCGTGGTCGATCAGAGCTACAACTACGATGCCCCGGAGGTCACCGGTTTTTCGGCCTTCCGTCCCAACCTTGTGGGTGATCCCAACAACGGGCCGAAAACTGTGGCCGAGTGGTTCAACACCAGCGCCTTCCAGCCTATTGATTTCTCGACGACTCCGGCAGGCGTCTACGGGACCGAGGGCCGCAACGTCGTTCAAGGGCCCGGCTTTGCAAACTGGGATTTTTCAGCCTTCAAGAACATCAGCTTTACAGAATCGAAAACTCTGCAATTCCGTGCTGAATTCTTCAATCTGTTTAACCGGGCCAATTTCAGGCTGCCGAACAGCGACATCAGCTCGACTACTTTTGGACAGATTCAGCAGGCGCTCTCGCCAAGGCTCATTCAGTTTGCGCTGAAAATCTTGTTCTGAGGGGAACTGAGGCTGATCGACAAGAACTCACGGTGATGTTAGGGAATCGCAGTAAATATTTTGCGTCACCTTGCGACTGGAAGGACGCGTGATGAAGAAGATGAGAATGGTGGGTTCGTGGGTTGCCCTGTTGGCCCTGATTGGCGGCGTAGGTCGGGTTCAGGCAGCGGGCAAGCCAAGTGTCGTTAAGGGTTACGTCATCGATTCTGCATGTACATTTGTCAAGAATCTCGAGAAACCCATCAGCCCTGATTGTGCTGATGCTTGTGCCAAGGCCGGTTCGCCTCTGGTGATACTGTCTGACAACGGCATTGTCTATTGGCCGATTTCAGCCGAGGTTCCGGCCTCCGGTCAGAACACCCGACTTCTGCCTTTCGCTGGGAAGCGGGTTGTCGTAACTGGAACGGTGTACGAGAAGGGCGGCTCCCAAGCAATTGTTATCGCCAATATTCGGAACGATTCAAAGCCGTAGTTAGATACGGCCGATTGGGGTCGAGACGTGCCCAGACCGGTTTTGACCCAAAGACTTATAATTTCTTCTGACCTGCAGGTTGCAAAGAAATCAGAAAGGTATAAGCACGAATGGATCCCATATATCTCAACGAAGTCGAATATGCGGCAAAGGCCAGCCCAGCGGGCGAGCAATTCGCAGCCATGGAGTCACAGGGCATTCCAGTGCCGCAAATCCTCTATCTGTTCGCGTACAAACCGCGCATGACGGAGCACCTGTCACGCTTCACACAGGAACTGATGCGCGGACCTTCGCCGCTCTCGCCGGGGCAGCGCGAACTGATTGCAGCATTTACTTCCCGCCGCAACCAGTGCCCGTTTTGAATCGGCTCGCACGCCGCGGTCGCGGCGGAACTGCTGGGCGATGCTGAAAAAGTTCGCGCCGTGCTGGAGGACTACACCACGGCCCCGATCTCCGAAGCCGAAAGGGCCCTCTTCAAGTTTGTGACGAAGGTGAACCGCACCTCGAACCAGATTACGCGCGACGACATTGAGGAAGCGCATCGGGCCGGCTGGTCGGATGAGGCGCTCTACGATGCGATTACGGTTTGCGCGATTTTTAATTTTTACAACCGCTGGATCGACGCAACCGGAGTTCAGGATATGCCGGCTTTGGGTTACCAGATGTCAGGCCGTCGCCTGGCGACGGAAGGCTACGTTCACGACGACAAGAAATGATATTCTTCCATCTCCAGGCATTTGGGGAACCCGTGCCTTGACAGGGAGCCCTGGAGTTCTACCTCGCCTGCTGATTGGCACACATGACCTCTGCTGACAACCAAAGCCATCTCCAGCGGCGGCTGGGCCTTGGATCAACCGCCGCGGCCGTCGCCGGAGAAGTCATCGGAGTCGGAATCTTTCTTACACCTGCCGGCATGGCGCGGCAGTTAGGATCGCCCTTCTGGCTGCTGGCGGTGTGGGTCTTCATGGGCCTGATGGCTGTGGCGGGCGCCCTCTGCTTCGGGGGGCTGGCGGCACGCTATCCGGAAGCGGGCGGGGCGTACGTTTATCTGCGTGAAGCGTATGGCCCGCGGCTGGCTTTCCTCTATGGCTGGATGCAGCTTCTGGTGATTGACCCTGGTGTGACCGCGTCACTTGCGGTTGGCATGGCCGCTTACACCGCTGCCGTCATTCACTTATCACCGGCAGAGCAGAAAATCCTGGGTATCAGCGTGATCCTGGTGCTTGCAGCGCTGAACATCCGGGCGGCGCGCCTGGGCAGCGGATTCCTTCAGGCGCTCGCGTGGATGAAGGTCGCGGCGCTGGCACTGCTCCCCGTTTGGGCCATCGCGTTGGGGCTGGGAAACTGGTCTCACTTTTCTCCTTTCATCACTCAACGCCCCGGGTCCGTTCCACTTTTTGCGGGGCTCGCCGCAGGCGGCATGGCCGCGTTCTATTCTTTTGGTGGTTGGTGGGAAGCAACCAAGATTGCCGAAGAGGTGCGAAACCCTGAGCGCGTTATGCCCCGCGCCTTGGTGATTGGCGTCGTTGCGGTAACCATGGTCTACATTCTTGTCACGGGGGTGTTCGTCTACCTTGTTCCCATCAGCCGGATTACTTCCGACGAGACATTCATGGCCC
>DATLWV010000084.1:0-16849 GCA_035576145.1 Terriglobia bacterium | reverse complement strand
AGTTCCAGGTCCTTGTGGTTTGAACCGGGCCAGCCGCCCTCAATGTAATCCACACCCATTCCGTCCAGCTTCCGCACGATGTGAAGCTTGTCTTCCAGCGAAAAGGAGATGTTTTCGCCCTGCGAGCCGTCCCGCAGCGTCGTATCGTAAATCTGAATTTTTCTCATCGTCTTATAAATGCCCGTAAAATGCGGATGAAATGAGGATGAACCATCCTCCGGTAGAAGTCAAATTCTACCCCAGGAATCGGTCGTGTGCGAACATGAAACGGCTGCACTGGCGACCGGTAGACGGTTCCACCTCTGTTATCAAACCGGGCCCGGAAATCGTCGTGTCTACCCTTTGCGGCCCCTGGTAACCCGCCGTTGTTTTGAGAGTTTCGCAGTCTCACCCCGAAGCACCTGGATAGTCCGTTCCAGATATGTGCCAATGGCCGCCTGCTCCTGCGGCGTATAGTGGCTGGCAGCTTCCGTCATCGCCTGCCCCAGCGAAGCGAATATCGGACCTACCTGCCTTCGCAATTCGGGCAAACGCAGCGGATGAATAATCACGCTGCGACGGTCCTTTGGGTGCGGCTCCCTCCGGGCGTAACCCGCTTTCTCCAAGCGGTCAACAACCCCGGTAATGGCACCGGTGGTATAACCCGTCAGCTTCGCCAATCCTCCCGCCGTTGTGGGCCCGTGGAGGTCCAGAAGGCCCAGACATCGCCACTCGGCGGCGTTCATGCCCAGCCGCGAGGCCACCGCTTCATGAAAAAGCACGATCGCAGTACTGAGCTCCTGGCCCAGCACGCGGCCGTAATTCATGTTTTCAGCGGATGGAGAGCGACTGGATTTATCCCTTGGCATATTGTCTTAGATATGAGATACTCACAAGTGAGATACTCAACTTCAAGCTTTATTGTAGCAGAAAGGAATTGTCATGACTTTCTCACAAGGTTCTCAGCCCCCAAATCCAATGGCCGGTTCCATGGCCCCTGCTGTGAAATCCCATTGGGCGCCAGCCGTCACGTTGTTGGTCCTCGCTCCCATCATCGCCGAGGTCCTTCTCGGCGCTACCCGCATCAGTGTCATCTTCGTTCTCGTCCCGGAAATTATGGTCTGGGGCGGCGGCGCACTCATGATTCGCGAAGCCGTGCGGCGATGGCATGCCGGATGGGCCAGCATGATTCTGCTGGGCCTTGCCCTGGCCATGGCCGAGGAATGCATAATCCAGCAGACTTCGCTCGCCCCCCTGGTGGGAGCAGCGCACGTGTACGGGCGCTTTTTTGGTGTGAACTGGGTTTACCTGCTTGCGCTTCTGGTCTATGAATGTGTTTGGGTGGTCCTGGTCCCGGTGGAACTCACCGAACTGCTTTTCCCCGCCTGGCGGCGCCAGCCCTGGGTGCGCAAGCGCGGCATTGTGGCTTACGGAATTGTTTTCCTCATCGGTTCATACATCGCCTGGTATGCCTGGACGCAGCATGCCCGCCCGAGCGTCTTCCACGTACCCATCTACAATCCGCCTTTGCTGGACATTCTGATTGCGCTGGGCGTCATCCTGCTGCTGGCCGTTGCTGCGTTCCGCCTGCGCGGGTTCCGTCTGGCCAGTCCGAAAATTGCCAGGACAGCGCCCCGCCCATGGCTGGTGGGGTTGGCCGCCTTCCTTCTGGCCGTGCCTTGTTTTCTTCTCACCGGCATCAGCTACGGAGCGGCGCCGCGCCTTCCCTTCTGGATTCCCATGGTTGGAGGAATTGCCTGGGCGGTCCTCAGCCTGATGCTGTTGCGGCGGTGGGCTTCCAGCCCCGCCTGGTCGGTAATGCACCGCTTTGCTCTGGTCTTTGGAGCGCTGCTGGGCAGCATGTCGTCAGGATTTATGATATTTGCCGGCGGCGCTCTGTTAGTCGACTGGATCGGGAAGTTGGTCCTGAATATTATTGCCGTCGTGCTGATGATCGCGATGGCTCGCAAGCTTCGACTTCGCACGGCGGAATAGAACCTTGGCACACTGTGAAAATGCCTCAGGGCGTCTTCACCAGAGGCAGTTCGACAAAGCTTTCCTCGCCGGGCGCATGGTAGACGCGCTGCACGGCCTTTCGATAATCCTCCGGCTTTGCCCAGAAGATGTTGGGGACAAATGTCTGGGGATTGCGGTCGTAGAGCGGGAACCAGCTTGACTGGATTTGCACCATAATCCGGTGGCCCGGCAGAAAAACATGGTTTGCCGTGGGCAGGTTAAACCGGTAGAGCAAGGGCTTGTCGGACGTGATCGCCTCAGGCTTTGCAAGGCTCTCTCGATAACGGCCCCGGAAAATGTCCGCCGAAACCATTAGTTGATACCCGCCCATCGCGGGATCGAATGCCACTTCATCGGGGTATACGTCAATCAGTTTGACCACCCAATCCGAGTCGGTACCGCTGGTTGACGCGACCAGGCGCGCGACCGGTTGTCCGCTTATCTTCACCGGAGCTTTCAAGGCCTCAGAGAGATATACCAGGACATCCGGCCGACCGGATGCTTCACGCTGGTCGTCCACCAGCCATTGGGGCCAGGTCTGAGGGCTGCTGTAGCCAATCGGCAGAATGGGCCTTGCCTGAAAGGGCACCGGCTTGGCGGGGTCGGAAACGTATTCGTCGAACGCGGCGGTGCCTGACTTTGGCGGAGCGAAGCCAAGTTTCAGCCCCTGCTCAAGGTAAAACGGAGTCGGCTGGACGGTGCAACCGCTGGCGCAGCCGGCGGGCCATGCGGGCAGATGCCGCCATTTGTTCGTGCCGGTTTCAAACGCTGTGACGGACGCAATGTCGGCCTTGGGCGCGCCATCCTTCAAGTATTGCACCAGGAATGGCCGCAGGATTTTTTGGCAGAAGTAGAAGCTGGTGTCGCTGTTGAATTTCAAGGCGCCCAGGCTGCTGCCTTCCCCGGTTTCCTGACCGTGATGCCAGGGGCCCATCACCAGAAAGACCTTGTCGTTATCGGTGTCCTTGGGCTTGATGGCCCTGTAGACAGCGATGGCCCCGTAGATGTCCTCCTGGTCCCAAAGGCTGTCAACGAGCATCGTGGGTACTTTCAGAGGTTGGGTTGCCAGCACTTTGTCTACGGCCTGTTCGCTCCAGAAGGAGTCATAGCTCGGGTGCTCGAGGATCTTCCGCCAGAATCCGAGTTGTTCCATTCCTCTGGCCTGGCCAAGGCGGCCCGCGGAAACGGCCTGGAGGTAGGTGTCATAGTCGTCATAGTGATCTGACCACCACTTGATGTCGGTATCTCGCGATGCCTCCTGGTCGTAAATGTAAGGCATCATCTGCTCACGAAAAGCGCCATTATGGAACCAGTCATCTCCCATCCAGCCGTCCACCATGGGATTCATGGGCACGGCCACCTTCAACGCCGGGTGTGGATTCACCAGCGCCATTAAGGTCAGAAAGCCGTTGTAGGAAACCCCCAGGATGCCAACCTTGCCGTTGCTCTCCGGAATGTTCTTCACCAGCCAATCGATAGTGTCGTAGGTATCAGTTGATTCATCGACGGGCGTCGGGTTCAGAGGTCCGTGCAGGGGACGATTCATGACGAAGTCGCCCTCGGAGCCGTGCTTCCCGCGAATGTCCTGTTCCACACGGATATAACCGTCCTCCAGAATCACATTGTTTTCATTGCTGTAGTCTCCGAGTGTGGGGCCGAGGTGCGCGCTTGAGTTGTGGCTGGTGAGCCTGCTGGCGTCATAAGGCGTGCGCGTCAGCAGAATCGGAGCATTCCTGGCGCCCTTCGGTATAAGAATCACCGTGTGCAGCTTCACACCGTCACGCATGGGAATCATCACGTCGCGCCGGGTGTAATCGAAACTGGTGGTGACAGGCGTGAAACTGTCGGGCATTTCGCTTGGTAGGCCTGCAGATGGCGAAGGCTTCTGGGAATCCTGACCTGCTGACTGTGCGGCCTGCAACAATATACCCAGCACAGACATCACCAGGATCAGCTTGCAAATACGGTTGGCTAATTTCATGAAAATCTCCGGGTGCTGCTTAAGATAGGGCGTACTCACACGCCCTCTAGATTACAATCACCCTGACAGCGGTATCGCCCATTGTAACACCCCTGCCAGGACCGGCGGCACGGTTGCGGCTACCGGCGATGGCCGGTTTGACTCCCTGCAAATGGCCGTGGGATAATCACTTGCTCAATTTTGCTGGAGTGGCGGAACTGGCAGACGCACCAGACTCAAAATCTGGCGCTCCAAAAGAGCGTGGGGGTTCGACTCCCCCCTCCAGCACCAATCACGTGACAGAATCCACCCATTGAAACGCCGTCTTCGCGGTTCGCACACTTCACAAAGAGTGCGATGTGTAAGTCACCCACGGGCGGCTTAACCATTCATGATGGCCGGGTAGACCTTGTTGATGGCGGCCGCGATGTCCTGCGTATCCTGCTCCGTGAACTTTGGATCGATTGGTACGGCTGCGAAGCGATGCAGGATATCGATAGTTCGCGGGCAGGCTTCGGCGCCATATCGGATCTCGCGTCCGCGCGGCGTGCTGAACGAAGGCCACGCCGGGTGGGCTGTGACTTTGTTCTTCACCTGCGGAACAATGGGAAGGATCGCCGAACCGCTGGGCGGACCGGCAGGAATGTTCTCCGCCCGCATCGCTTTCATGTACTTGTCACGATGCTTTTGGGTGGGGAAGCCGAGGAAAATCCTTTCCTTCAGGTCGCCGTCCGGGTCGGGGGAGTGGCGGTAGTGAGGATCCTTCAGCTCGCTGAGACCTTCGTAGACACGCCGGCCATTTTCCCTGAGAGCGGCCACAATCGTGTCGAGCTTGGCCAGCTGGGCGTCCATCACTCCACCGGTGAACTCGCTCATGCGGAAGTTTGTGCCCACAAAAGCCGGAACCCGCTCGCCGCCAATTTGCTTCTTCAGGTCAGGCCGCAGCGGCCCCAGGTCGTGAAAGCGGCAGGCACGCTCAAACAGGATGGGATCGTCAGTGACCACGGCGCCGCCTTCTCCTGACGTGATGGTCTTGCAGAACTGGAAACTGTAAATGGCGATGTCGCCGATCGAGCCCACCGGCCTGCCCTTGTAATCCGCCCCCAGGCTCTGCGCGCAGTCTTCCAGCACCTTCAGCCCGTGGTTGCGGGCGATGGGCAGGATTCGATCGAGGTCAGCCGGGCAGCCTTCAAGGTGTACAGCCATGATCGCCTTCGTCTGCGGCGTAATGCGGTGTTCGATGTCATCGGGATCGATGCCCAGTGACTCATCAATTTCCGCGAAGACTGGCAGCGCCCCCGCCAGCACGATGGCGTTGTAGCACGAATACCAGGTCCATGCCGGAAGGATCATTTCATCGCCGGGGCCGAGTCCAAGCGCTGCCATGGCGCACTGCAACGCGGCCGTTCCGGAAGTAACCCCCAGCACGAATCGGCGCCGCATTCGCCGGCCGAACGCCTTCTCAAAGTTTGCGCATTGCATGGGCGGATTGGGTCCGGGACCGTACCAGCGGAAGGGGCTGCGCGACGCGATCACGTCGTCCACGCGGGCGCGTTCCTCGCCACCATAAAACTGAGTCCCCATGCCGCAGTCGGCCACCTGCAACAACTTTTCGCGCACCGGCTTTCCGCCGTTGATGGCCAGAGCGGCAGGGCCGGCCGCTGGTGGGCTTAGTAATCCAGGTGATGACGTGCCTGCCAGTGATCCCGCCGGCGACGACGCGACCGATGCCGCAGCCATTGAAGCTAAAAACTCTCTTCGATTGACCATGTCACCCTCCCTTAAAAGGCGTGTTGTCCAGCGGTATTCTATTCACCGTGGTCGGGTAAACTCAAGCTCGAACGCAACAAAATTGAACGGCCCCGATTTCCGGCTAAGGACCCATTTCGAAGCCGCGTAACCTGGTATAACATAGGACGCATGCTTTTCGGCGCGCGCAGGCTACGCCATGCTGAACGGGAGGTCGTGAACATGTTACGCCGCACAATGAGCATTCTGGCCCTGAGCTTTGCTGTTGTCCTGATTTGCGGACCACTTCGTGGAGAGGACCTCCCGCCGACGCTGGCCATTGGCTCCCCGGCGCCGGACTTCTGCCTTCCGGGCATTGACGGTGCGACCCATTGCCTGAAGGACTACGCCTCCGCCAAAGTCCTGGTGGTGATTTTCACCTGCAATCATTGCCCCACGGCGCAACTTTATGAAACGCGCATCAAGCAGCTGGTCGATGACTACAAGGGACAAAGCGTGGCGTTTGTCGCCATCCAGCCCAACAATCCCAAAGCTGTCCAGCTTGACGAGCTCGGCTATACGGACCTGAGCGATTCGTTTGCCGAGATGAAGATTCGCGCCGCTTACCGGCACTTCAATTTCCCTTACCTTTATGACGGCGAGACGCAGTCAGTGTCCCGCGCTTACGGGCCGGTGGCCACTCCCCACGTCTATGTTTTTGGACCGGAGCGGAAGCTGCTTTACGACGGCCGGATTGATAATAATCCCAGGCCGCAATACGTCACGCGGCAGGATGCGCGAATCGCCATTGACGAGGTGCTGGCCGGCAAGCCTGTCGAGGTGCCCGTAACAGCCGCGGTCGGATGTTCCACCAAATGGATGTACAAGGAGGCAGCGAGCGAAGAAGAAATGACCCGCATTAAGAGCCGGCCCGTAACAGTGAGGCCGGTTATGGCCGCTGACCTGAGTGCCCTGCGCAAGAACGCCACCGGCAAGCTGCTGCTGGTTGATTTCTGGGCCACGTGGTGCGGCCCCTGCGTTCGAGAACTTCCCCTATTCCAAACCATGTACCGCATGTACGGGCACCGGCCGTTCCAGCTTGTGACGGTGAGCATCAACTACCCTGACGAAAAGGCGGGAGTCCTGCGCGAGCTCGAGGAGCAGCACGCCACCAGCGAAAACCTGATT
Organism: Terriglobia bacterium; assembly: GCA_035576145.1. Lineage (GTDB taxonomy): Bacteria > Acidobacteriota > Terriglobia > UBA7540 > UBA7540 > SCRD01. The sequence continues at coordinate 9,978 of DATLWV010000084.1, read as the reverse complement.
TTCGGCGCGCCGCAGATTTACGATCTGATGGCCGCGTTCAATCCCAAGTGGAAAGGCGCTGTCCCCTACACCATTCTTATTGGCCCCAAGGGCGAGGTGCTTTACGAACGCCAGGGTCCCATCGATGCGCTGGAGCTTCGTCGCCTGATTATTGCCAACCTGCCGGATGACGATTACATCGGCCACACGGCCTACTGGCATGAAGCGGTTTCCCCCCGGTGAATCGCGGCGGACTGTACACTCCCCCATTGCGGAATGAAGCCGCACGGCCGCGCCTTTATTTCGGCGCCTCAGACCCTTCGTATCTCTTGAAAGGAACCAGCATGGTAACTCGCTGCCGGTATCGTTCGTAGGCATCCCCGTGGAGCTTCACCAGGTCGTGCTCTTCCAGCTGAATGGCGACGAGGACGTAGCTGGTTGTGACCACCGCGAACAGCAGGTGACCGAACGTCATGTCCGGTGTCGCCCAGAAAGCAATAATGAAGCCCAGCATGATGGGATGGCGGAGGTACTTGTAAAAGCCGGGTATTCTGAATCCCAGCGGAGCGTACGGCTGCCCGCGCAGGTGGAAGACAACCTGCCGCAGTCCAAAAAGGTCGAAGTGATTGATCAAGAAAGTTGAAACCAGCACGAGGAGCCAGCCCAGCCAGAAGATACCCCACAGGATCAGCCGGCCGGCAGGGTTCTCGACCTGCCAGACAATGCCGGGAAGGGGGCGCCATTGCCAGTATAGGAGCAGAAGAATCAGGCTGGCCAAAAGGACGAACGTGCTTCGCTCGATCGATTCAGGGATTATCCTGGTCCACCATTTCTTGAATCCCGGGCGGGCCATGCCGCTGTGCTGAATCGCAAATAGACTTAGCAGCACTAAGTCGATCAAGAGGACCGAGCCGAGGCCCTCTGCAGTCCCGGAATCAATCGACTTGGGAACCACCAGGTTCCCGACAAAACCAATGGCGTAGACAAACGCTACCAGAAAAAGCACGTAGGCAATGACCCCGTAAAGGAATACCAGAAACCTGCCCATAGCACAGTTCCTCCTTCACATTGAATTCCCTCGGTTAACCTTGTGTGAGCGCCGACTCCGACCAGTGCTTGGGATGGATGTTACGTCCAGTGCAGACAGATTTCAACTGGTATTTTGGATTAACCAGATGCGTCGGAATCTGGCACGGCCCGCCTTTGAACCAGGCATTGGCCGCAACAAGGATTGGATGTAGAATCATCCGCAGCCTGCGGGCCAGGAAGAGCAATCTGCTTCAAAGACCCGAATCCTCATTTGAGAGGGAAGCTCATGAGTTTACGGAATGCGGTTCTTCTTTTTGCCACCTTTTATTCTGTGGCGGGATTGTTCCCATCACCAGGCGTGGCCAGGCAATCCTGCGAGAGCCTGGCGCAACTGAAGCTGCCGCAAACCACCATCAGCACGGCCGTCTCGGTCCCTGCGGGAGCATTCCAAAGGCCGGATGCGCCCCCGGCAAATGGCCCATCCCTGAACCTCCCGGCCTTCTGCCGGGTCACCGGCGTCATCAGGCCGAGTGCGGACTCGGACATCAAATTCGAGGTCTGGATGCCCAGCCAGAACTGGAACGGCAAATTTAACGGCGTCGGCAATGGCGGATTTGCGGGGTCCATTAATTATGGCGGTCTGGCCGCCGCACTGCGCGCAGGCTATGCCGCGGCTTCCACGGATACGGGTCATGCCGCAGGTGGCACGGATGCACGCTGGGCGCTTGACCATCCTGAAAAGATTGTTGATTTCGCCTATCGCGCGATTCATTTGACGGCGGAAACAGGCAAGGCGATTGTCCAAAACTTTTATGGCGACGCTCCGCGCTGGTCATATTTCGCAGGCTGCTCGAATGGCGGCCGCCAGGCGTTGATGGAAGCGCAACGGTTTCCTGACGACTACAACGGCATCATCGCAGGCGCGCCCGCCAACTACTGGACACACCTGTTGGCAGTAGCGGTCTGGAACACTCAGGCTACGGCAGGCAGCCCTGCCAATTACATCCCATCCACCAAGCTGTCCGCCATCAGCCAGGCGGTGCTCGCTGCCTGTGACGCCCGTGACGGAGTAAAGGACGGCATCCTGAACGACCCCAGGCAATGCCAATTCAACCCTGAAACGCTTTTGTGCCAGGGCCCTGATTCTCCCGCGTGTCTCACTGCGCCCCAGGTGGCCGCACTCAAAAAGATCTATGCCGGGCCCGTCAACGGAAGGGGACAAAAAGTCTTTCCAGGTTTTATGCCGGGCGCAGAACTCGGGCCAGGCGGATGGGCGCCTTGGATTACCGGGTCGGCTCCGCAAAAGAGCCTCGATTTTGCTTTTGGCACCCAGTTTTTTTCCAATATGGTGTTCAATGATGCCTCCTGGGATTTTCGGAAGCTGAACTATGACGCCGACATGGTTTTGACCGATCAGAGACTGGGTCCCATCCTCAACGCCACTGACCCGGACCTGGCTAAATTCAACGCCCACGGCGGCAAGCTGATCCTCTATCACGGCTGGAACGACGCCGCCATCCCCGCCCTCAACACAGTGGACTACTACAGGAGCGTGGTGCTCCGAATGGGCCTGCGAAAAGCCGAGCGATTTGTGCGCCTCTACATGGTTCCGGGGGTGCAGCATTGCGACGGCGGGCCGGGGCCGGACTCGTTTGGAGCGGGCCCGTCAGCGGACGCCGATCCGGAGCACAACATGTTCAGCGCGCTGGAACGATGGGTGGAACACGGCAAGGCGCCCAAGTCGATCATCGCCAGCAAGCAAGGCAGCGGCAAGGAAATGACGCGTCCGTTGTGCCCCTACCCGGAGGAAGCAAAGTATAAAGGAAGCGGCGATACCAATACAGCCGCCAATTTTGTTTGCGCCGCCGCGCCAAACCGTTAGGCGCACAAATTTGTCGCATATTTCGCGCAATCCGCGATTTATGCATCACATGCCAGAGTTGTACCACTCGGAAGCAGATTTCAACTGACTCTTTCGTTTTCCTGCCTACTATTGGGGCAAAAGAAATCGGCTGGCCTTCCAATCAGCGACTGCTAGAATAGGTCAGATTTATCGGGGGTGAAGATAATGGAACCCTTGCGGCAGGGCCTGCTCGACAGAATTCGACGGCGCGCTTCGAATCCCGATACAAGAAACGAATTGCCACCGTCGGCGCGAGGCAAAACCGTAGAGACCAGATGGGTCTCCGTGGCGCCGGTTAATCTAGGTGGAACACCGCGCGACAATGACAGTGTAAGCGACACCCTCGCAAGCCCCGCTGACGATGCAACTGTCAGAGACGCTGAAACCAAACTGGGCTTTCAACTGCCGGAGCCTGTCAGACAGCTCTATACCCAGATTGCCAACGGAGGATTCGGGCCCTATTCCGGACTCCTGCCTATTCAGGAGGTGGTTACAACCTACCTCAGCCTGCGTGAAGATCCGCCCGGCCCACGCGACCAGGAATGGCCTGAAAAATTATTGCCATTGACGTCCGATGACTCCGGGCACTGCTGCATTAATCGAAACAGCGGCGCGCTCGTTTTTTGGGACATAGAAGAACTGGCCAGCGGTGGGAGCGACAAGGTTTGGAAAAAATCTTTCAAGGCTGAGGCCCCTGATCTCTCAGCGTGGCTGGAAGATTGGCTCGGCCGCCCTTCGCCGGAAGAGAAAACAAAAGACCTGATTCAGCAAGGCATGAACAGCGCCATCAAGCAGAGCCTGGATTACTGGCGCTCCAAAACTCCCGAGGAACGCGCCAAGTATGGATTGCCAGAAACCGGGTGGGAAGAAAAGCTGTTCGGCCATCTTGGGATTGATCTCAAGAAATTGTGAACCCTGGCCTGCCGCAGGGGTTCCAATCGATCAGAGCGATCGTACGAAGCGAAATCTGGTTGCGGAAAACTTGCGACACGAAGTCCGCGTTTCTTCTTCCCCACATCGAAACCCACGCCTGCTAAAACACAAACGCGGCAGACCGCAACCACAAGCGTTTGCGTTCCCTGCTACTCTTTGCGGAGGTCAGGGCCTGACAATTCTGTTGTCCCAATTCCGCCCTTGCGCTGGCCCCTCCGCTCCTATTCTCTCCCGATTGGAGGAGGCAGCACTGCGCTCCTCATTATGGGATGCCCTTCGACAATCTCATAGATGGCGTCCGCGGCGACATTTGAAAACTCCTGCCTGAGCCCGCTGGGCCATTGGACCGTGACCATAGTGATCACGGCGTCGCGGCCCAGCCCGAAATGGAGGCGCGAATCATTCGTTGAGTTGTAGCTTCCTCCCGCGCGGACTTCGTCAATCTGAGTCATGCTGGGCGTGTAGGCGGTGACGCGTGCACCAACCGCAGCACGGTTGCTCCTGGTGCCCACCAGACTAAACAGGACGGAATGGTTGGAGTTGCGCGTTTCGTTGAGAAACAGGGAAGGCGGGCCGTTGGTATTGAAAATGACCACATCAATATTTCCGTCGTTGTTGACATCGCCAAACGCCGTGCCGCGGCGCGACTGCAGGGGGCCATCATTCAGGCCGCTGGGATCCGAAATTTCGTCGAAAGTTCCGTCCCCCAGATTGCGGAATAATAGTATCGGCTCGCGATATTTGGGTGTGTTATCGAGTGTGTCCATCAAGGAAGAAAAGTTGCCGCTGGCAATGAGGATGTCGGGCCAGCCATCGTCGTCGAAATCGCCGAAACCCACGCCCCACTTCACAAGCAGGAAGGTCGGATAGGTAATCCGGGCGGCCGTGGCCATTTCCGTAAACATGCTGTACCCATCATTTCGATAAAGGTTCGCGTGCTGTTTGCTGTAGTTGGACACGACCAGGTCGAGTCTGCCATCGCGATTGAAGTCGGCGAAATCCGCGGCCATGTTCCCCCAGAGCTCTCCATTGGTTCCCACCGCGGTGCCCGAGATGAGCCCGATTTCTTCAAATGTGCCGTCGTGTTTATTGTGATAGAGAAAGTTGGGGGCGCCGTCGTTGGTGACGAAGAGGTCGGGCCAGCCATCATTGTCGTAATCGCCCCAGACAACTCCCATACCATGAAGCGTTGGCACATCGTAGACGCCCGCTCTTAGCGACACATCCTCGAAGCTACCGTCTCCACGATTGCGGAACAGATAATCAGTTTCACCTCGCAAGTCGGTGGGGACCTGTAAGAATGACTCGTAGCCACTCGCGCGGCGATCAAACTGGGGCAAGTGATGAACATCGAAGTAAACGTAGCGAGCCACAAAGAGGTCGAGATGGCCATCACGGTCATAGTCAGCCCAGGCCGCGCTGACGCTGAACCCGCCGACTTTGAGGCCGGCCTCTTCAGTTACGTCCTTGAATTTGCAGCCACCGAGATTGCGGTACAGCACGTTGTGGCCGTAGCCGGTGACATAAATGTCCTGTAAACCGTCGTCATCGTAGTCACCCACAGCGACGCCCATTCCCCAACCGCGTGTCGTGAGGCCGGCCGACGCAGTCACGTCGGTGAAGTGAATATTCCCCACATGCGAATCCTGATGGTAAAGAGTGATCATGGGGTCGCCGCCGCGAAGATAACGCTCAATGGTGGAGTCGTTCACCACTGCTATTTCAAGCTTCCCATCATTGTCACAATCGAAAAGCGCGATACCGCCGCCACCCATGGTTTCCACTACGTAGCGGCGCTCAGACGACGACTGTGGAACGGTCCGTAGTCCAGCTTGTCTGGAAATGTCACGAAAGTGCATCGGAACCCTGGAGGGTGTGACGAGGGCCACCTGAATGCTTAACCCTAGCAGGGCTGCGGAGGAACCCAGATAGTTACGGCGAGAGAATTTCATCCCGGAATTACGGTAACCGCGCAAACGATTGCCCGCTTTATCGGTTCACGGACCCGAAAAATGACCAGCCCAGGATACACGTACTTGGTGCCGCGATTATAACACATCAATAGTGCGGCTTCTCAGAGGAGCAACCGCCCGCAAGCAATCGCGAAACTATGACAGCATGACGGACTGGCGTAGGCGCTGCTCTTGTGTGTTTGCGATCTGGCGAAGCGAGGGATTCGTTTCCGTGTGACCGCGGGTGGAACGGTCACGTTCCCCGCACACATCGCAAACACCGCGACGTGTGCGCGACCCTCCCAAAAACAAAATTACCTCTCTCAAAGAAAGAGGATAGATGCACGAGCTGCCGGGCCAGGGGTCGGTTCACGCCGCCAAACAACGCACCAGGAAATATCCCTATCTTCCCTCGCCCTGCTATTCTAGGAGCAACGCAAGCAGAGAGATGAGGACGCCATGAAGGATTTCAGGGGCAAAGTCGCGGTGATTACGGGAGCGGCCAGCGGCATCGGGCGCGGGACCGCCGGGCGCTGCGTGAATGAGGGAATGAAGCTGGTGATTGCCGACGTCGATGAAGCGAGCCTCGCCACGGCCGAAGCTGAATTGAAAGCCCTGGGCGCAACCGTCCTCGCCGTGCCAACAGACGTCTCAAAACGGAGCGACGTGGAGCGGCTCGCGCAGCAGACGCTCGATGCCTTCGGCCAGGTGCATCTGCTGGTTAACAACGCTGGCATCGGGGCCGGCGGCTCCCCTTGGGAAGCAACGTGGAATGACTGGGAATGGGTGATTGGCGTCAACCTGTGGGGCGTCATCCATGGCGTCAAGGTGTTCACGCCTCTCATGCTCGCTCAGAACACAGACTGCCACATCGTCAATACGGCATCTGCCGCGGGTCTCGTGGTGGGGGGAGCCTCCGCGCCTTACTCGGTGACCAAGCACGGAGTGGTGGCGCTTTCCGAAAGCCTCTACTTCGCGCTTCAACGACGAAAGGCCCTCGTCAAGGTATCGGTTCTCTGCCCTGGCCTTGTTCGGACCGATATCGTCCATTCCGAGCGGCACAGGCCACCGGCTCTCAAGAACGAACTCGTTGAGTTCAACGCGCAACTACAGGCCGGATTGAGTGCCTTGAAGGCTGCCATCGAGGCGGCGATGCCTCCCAGCCAGGTGGCCGAAATTGTCTTCGACGCCATCAAGAGGGAGCAGTTCTACATCCTCACCCATCCCGATTGGATGGAAGTGGTTCGAATGCGAACTGACAGCCTGCTCCGGCTGGAAAATCCCCAGGACCCCGGCCCGGTCCTCATGAAACTCATCCAGTCCGGCAAGTAATTGTGCTCGTTCAAAATGATAGTTGACACTCCGTGTAGAGCCTCCGCAATCTACTGGACGAGTTCAACATATTTACACGTCCTCATCAAATCTGGTAATATGCGCGGCGCACGTCGCTAGCGCCTATCAGAACACGTGGGGGGCAATTAATCTGCGCAGACATTTCTTTAATATTGGATTTCTAACCACCGTCTTAACAATTGGAGCCGCCGCCTTCGGCCAGCAGCCGGCCGCCAAGGCACCTGCGAATTCTCCGACGCCGGCCCAGCGCAGACGCGGTCATCGTCCTCCGGCTTACCCGCCGCGCCCCCCTGCTCCTCCGGCGCAAGTTGCGCACGGCAAGCAACTGTTTGAAGCCAACTGCAGCTTTTGCCATGGCTCAGACGCCCGAGGCGGAGAAACGGGACCGAATCTTGTTCGCGCGCAGGTTGTGCTGGACGATCAAAATGGCGAGCTCATCACCCCCATCGTCCGCAGCGGCGTTCCTGACAAAGGTATGCCCAAATTTGATTTGAGCGGTCCGGACATTGCCGCCATCGCGGCCTTTGTGCACAGCCAGCCGCTTGCCAACCGGGGCGCTCCCAGCAAGCTTGATATTCTGGTGGGGAACGCCAGGGACGGCCAGGCCTACTTCGATCAGCATTGCACCTCGTGCCATTCCGTCACCGGCGACCTTGCAGCCATCGGGGCAAAATTCGATCCCAAGACGGTCCAGAACCTGATTGTGTCGGGCGGGGGCCGCGGGTTTCACCAGCGGGGCGCCGAGCCGCCAAAAGTTCCTCCCACCACGGTCACCGTAACTCTGCCTTCAGGCAAGACGGTAACCGGCAAGCTCGCCCATCTCTCCGCCTTTGTGGTTGCGCTGACGGAGGAAGATGGCACTTACCGCAGCTTTTTGCGGAACGGCGACTCGCCCAAAGTTGTGGTCCATAATCCCTTGCAGTGGCACCTGGATATGCTGCCCAGGTGGGACGACACTGACATCCACAATCTGACCTCCTATCTGGTCACGCTGAAATGACGAAAACCATCAAACTTTTTCTTGTTACTTCCCTGCTGTTCCTGCCGGCGATGTTTCTCGGCCAGGGCCTCGACCCGTCCTCGCTTTTGAAGCCGGCCATCGACTCCTGGCCCACTTATGCCGGCGACTATTCCCAGCGGCGCTACAGCCTGTTAACGCAGATCGATCAAACAAACGTCCACGCCCTCACGCTGGCGTGGGTCAGCCCGCTGACGGCCGGCCCGGGCGACAGCGGCGGGAGATTTTTCCGCGGACCCGGCGTTCCAACCACGATAGGCGGCGTGACGGACGATCCGGTCACAATCCCGGGGTCCAGCAGCGGTTCTCCGCGCCTTGCCGGATCCATCTTGCAGGTGAACGGCATCCTCTACATTTCATCTCCGGATAACGCCTGGGCGCTGGATGCCGTGGATGGAAGAATCCTCTGGCATTACTGGTGGAAGTCGCGAGGGGCTACGCACATCGGCAATCGCGGCATGGCGATGTACCACGACTGGCTCTACTTTGAGACGCCCGATGATTACCTGGTTTCACTGGACGCCAAAACCGGCAAAGAGCGCTGGCACAAGGAAATCGCCGACTTCAGCCAGCAGTATTTTTCAACCCCGGCTCCTATCGTTGTGGGCAATCACCTTCTGGTGGGGACGGGCGATGACCTGGATTCTCCCGGCTTTCTCCAGTCCTTCGATCCGGTAACCGGCGACCTGCAATGGAAGTTTTACACCGTACCCATGAAGAAGGGCGATCCGGGCCTGGACACATGGCCCAGCCTGGACGCAGCGCAGCACGGCGGCGCCCAGGTGTGGATGCCGGGATCATACGATCCGGAAACCCACCTTTACATTTTCGGCACCGGGAATCCCACTCCGGCCTACACGGCGAAGATTCGCAGCCCCAAAACGTACACCAATCTGTTCACGTGCGCGATTGTTGCCGTCAACGTGGACACGGGGAAGCTGGCCTGGTATTTCCAGACCTCGCCCGATGACACTCACGATTGGGATTCCACGCAAATGCCGGTGCTGGTGGACGCCGTGTACCAGGGCAAGCCGCGCAAGCTGGTGATGCAGGCGGCCCGCAACGGCTACTTCGACCTTCTCGACCGTACGACCGGCGAGCACTTGCTTACTTCCAAATTTTCCGAGGCCGCAAATTGGGCAAAGGAGATTGATTCCACCGGCCACGTCCTGCGCAACCCGGAAAAGGACAACACGGTTCCCGGTTCGCTGGTGTCGCCCACCAACGGAGGCGCCACCAACTGGCCTCCGCCCAGCTTCGATCCACAAACCAATCTTCTCTACGTAACCCTCTACGAGGGCTACTCCATGTACTACCTGACGATCGAAAATCCCCGATTGATGATGGGGCTGGGCGGCAGTGAACAGGATGGCGTGGGCTCGCTGGGAACCTCAATTGTGGCCATCGATTACCAGACCGGCAAAGTCGTTCAGAAGTGGCGCGTGCCCGGTTCGAACATCGGTTTTGGAGGGGGCCTGACCGGCCTGCTCACCACGGCAGGCCATCTGCTTTTCGACGGCGTGGAAGACGATCTGGTGGCCTTCAACGTGAACAGCTTAAAGCCGCTTTGGCACGCGCACATTGGCAATGTGCAGAACGCTCCCGAAACCTATATGCTGGACGGCCGCCAATACGTCCTGGTCGCGGCCAGCGGGTCCGTTTACGCTTTCTATCTGCAATAATGCAGCAGTTACTGAACGTGCGCTTCTTATTCGTCCGGCAGTTGGGCGAAGCCAAAGCTATCTTCATCTGACGAAGATTTTACTATCGTCCAGCCACTACCTGCCGGATACTTTCCAAACTGCAGAATG
>DATLWV010000083.1:0-7308 GCA_035576145.1 Terriglobia bacterium | reverse complement strand
CCGCGGCTGGTGGTCAATTTCAGCGAGGTCCGTTATATCGACAGTTCCGGCATTGCGTCGCTGGTGGAAGTCCTGATGAAGGCGCGCAACAGCCAGAAGCAACTGGTCCTGTACGGGCTGAACAAGACCGTCCAGGAAGTTCTCCAACTGACCCGCCTGACTACGATTTTTGAGATACGGAAGACGGAAGAAGAAGCATTGCAGGTCTGAAGGCGTGGCGCCGGTTTTCGAAGCGGCCACCCGGGTGTTGACTGAAACCGGCCAGTCGCGGCTTTGATGGGGCTTATTAAGGTTGAGTGCAGCTGAAAAAATCACGGCGCTGCCGGACCGCGTTGGGGCTGCAACGTTGAACGGCCTGGCGTACGTCGGAGGGCTGGCCAGGCTCACGGGAGAATCCGCCTACGTCGCTTTCGTAGGGCCTTTCCGGGGCCAGCGCCTGCGCCTGCAGCGTGCTCTGCATCAGGCCATGGCGGTGGGAGTTGGGGCCATCCCCATCGTTTCCCTCATCACCTTCTTCGTCGGCCTGATCATGGCTTTGCAGAGCGCCTATGAATTACGGCGGCTCGGGGCCATCCAGTTCGTGGCCGACGCGGTCGCCATATCGATCATCCGGGAACTGGGTCCGCTGATTACAGCCATTATCGTGATCGGGCGGTCGGGCTCCGCCTTTGCCGCCGAAATCGGAACCATGAAAGTCACCGAAGAGGTGGATGCGCTGGAAACCATGGCGCTGCGTCCGGTGGCGTTTCTGGTGGCGCCGAAGTTCCTGGCCATGCTGGTGATGGTGCCGTGCCTCACGGTTTGGGCGGACTTTATGGGGGTGATGGGCGGATGCCTGTTCGGCGTAACGGGCGCCAGCTTCACGGTCATGTCTTACCTTCGGGCGACGCGCGACGCCCTGGTGGTAAGCGACATCGTGACGGGGCTTGTGAAGAGCGCTCTGTTCGGCGTGGTGATCACAGCTGTCGGATGCCAGGAAGGTTTTGCCACAGGGGCCGGCGCAGAGGAAGTCGGGCACTCCACTACCACGGCAGTGGTGAGGTCGATTTTTCTGGTGATTGCGGTCGATCTGCTGTTCACGGCCCTGTTTTACCTGACCAACCGCGGTTGAAGCGGTTGAGCGGAAGGTGCTCAGGTGGGAACGAATAAACCTGCCGACGAGGGTCCCGTTATCTCCGTGGTTGACCTCCGCGTCAGTTATGGCGAGCGGGAGGTGCTGCACGGCATCAGCTTCGATGTGCTGCGGGGTGAAACCCTGGTGATCCTGGGAGGGTCCGGCTCAGGCAAGAGCACCCTGCTCCGGACGCTGATGGGGCTCGAGAAACCGAGTGGCGGCGAAGTATGGATCAAGGGGGTCAACATCGCCCGGGCTTCGGACCGCGAGCTGGACGAGATTCGAAAGAAGATGGGAGTGTCATTCCAGGGCGGCGCTCTTTTCGGTTCAATGACGGTGGGAGAAAATGTTGCCCTGCCGCTCGCCGAGCACACGCACCTGGAAGACTCCACCATTGAGATCATGGTGCGGATCAAGCTGGAACAGGTGGGACTGGCAAGTTTTGAAGATTATATGCCTGCCGAACTTAGCGGCGGCATGAAGAAGCGCGCCGCCGTAGCCCGCGCGCTGGCCATGGACCCGGACCTGCTGCTGTTCGACGAGCCTTCAGCAGGACTCGATCCCATCATTGCGGCCGGCATCGACGAGTTGATTCTGGACCTGAAGAAGGCTTACGCAATGTCCATTGTGGTGGTGACGCACGAACTGGCCAGCGCATTTCTGATTGCCGACCGCCTGCTTCTGATCGACCGCGGCAACATCATTGCCATCGGCAACAAAGAAGAAATCAAGGCCTGCACCAACCCGCGCGTTCGCCAGTTTCTCGACCGCGTGCCGGAACCGCAGGTTGAGGACGAACTGAATTACCTGCAGATGCTGACCAGAGGCAGCAAGGGGTAGAACTTACCCGCAAGGCGGCGCGCGTCCCGGCGTTGCGGGGCCTGGACGCAGTTCCAAAGGATCGGGAATAGGAGAGCAAGCGTGAATTCGCGACATAGCCGGGCGGAACAAGTATGGGTGGGACTGTTTGTCCTGATCGCAGCCGGCCTGCTGGTCGCAGCCGTGCTGGCCGTGTCCGGGGCCTTCGGCAGGGGCGATATTCCACACCGCGCTTATTTCAAGTTTGCGGGAGGACTCGAGCCCGGCGCCACGGTGCGCTTTGGCGGGATGAAGGCAGGCTCCGTGCAGGCCATTCGCATCGATCCGAAGAACTCAACACGCATCGAGGTGGAATTCACCGTCGCGAGGGACATCCCGTTAAAGACCGACAGCGTGGCAAAGATCACCAGCCTGAGTCCGCTGGGCGACAACTACGTGGAGCTCAGCACGGGCACGCCTCAGGCTCCGAGAGCGGCGCCCGGCAGCGTCATACAAACGGCGCCGACCTTCAATTTTAACGATCTTGGTGAAATGGTTTCAGAGCTTGAGCCTTTGGTGCAACAGACGCTTGAGAAATTGAACCAGCGCCTTGACGAATTGCAGGTGACGGTGGCCCGCGCCAACGACCTGCTCAGCGACAAGAACCGCGCCAACATCAGCGCCTCGCTGGGTACCGTCAATTCCATGCTGGCCGAGGACCGCCCCAAGGTTTCCGCCACGCTCGACAACGTGCAATCGGCAAGCGCCCGGATTAAGCCTTTGCTGGATGACCTGAAGAAAACGATGGCCCAGGCAAACGAGGCGCTCGACAACATCAATGCCGTGGTGGTTGAAAACCGGCAGGATATACGCGGGTCCGTCAAGGAGCTTCGGCAGACGCTTCAGACTGCCTCCGCCGTGATGGACCAGCTGAACCAGACGCTCGATTACAACTCCGACAACATTGACGAGATCCTGGCCAACGTTCGGGTGGCGACTCAAAAGCTCAAAGAGCTGACAGGAAAGCTGGAGCAGCGCCCGTACACGCTGATACGCGCCGACAGGTCGAAAGAGCGCAAGCCCGGTGGGAAATAGAAGGGAGCACCGACACTGATGCGTCGAATCGTCCGTTTCACCCTGGTGGCAATGGCCACGGCGGCCCTTGGCGGCTGCCTCGGCGGAATGCCCATCAAGTACTATACTGTGGCGCTTCCTCCCGCGCCCGCACCCACAACCAGTGCCTTCCCCGTTACGCTGCTAATTGGCCACATCGGCGCTCCGGAGATTCTGGAGGACCAGCCCATTGTTTACCGCTCCGGGCGGAACGAAATCGGCACCTACGAATACCACCAGTGGGCCGAACCTCCCGCGCAGATGGTCAAGACACTGCTGATCCGCCGCCTGCGCGCCTCGGGCCGATATCAGTCGGTGGCCCAGCTGGGTGCTTCAACGCAGGGCGAATTTGTGCTGCGAGGCAGGCTTTACAATTTCGAGGAGGTTGACGAGGGCGGAGGGATCTCGGCACTGGTCTCGATGGAGTTTGAGCTGATTGACCGCCGGAACCACAAGGCCGTGTGGAACCATTTGTATACGCACACAGAGCCGGTGCAGGGGAAGGACGTGCCGGACGTGGTGGCAGCCCTCGATCGCAATCTCCAACAGGGCCTCGCTGAGGTCGAGTCCGGGCTGGACGCCTATTTTTCTGCGCACCCTCCCCACAAATCCTGAGTCCGAATTCCGCCGCGGCTCATCGCCAATTGACCCGTTCAAACCACCGCATAGTCAGAAATAAGGGACTCGTGCGGCAACACTACCCTTATCCCATTTCAGCCCGGGGCCGTCTTCTCATTTATCAATCCAGGCTTACTTTCTTGCACAGAACCAGCCCCTGACACGGCCCTGCAACTCGATTCTAAGCTGTTTAGAATGTGTTGAATATGTCGCTGGAGCGGGGGACGAATAGGACTCACTGATTCTAAATAACTTATCGATTTTTCGAGTCGCACAAGACGCTGCGCCCTCAGCTTTCGCAGGGTCTTTGTACATTTCCTGTACAGGAGCATTTTCTTCGCCCATCCGCACCCCATCACTGCGAGGCCAGCGCTTCCAGGGGCTTCCGTTGCTGTGGTTTGTTCGTTGATGCGCTTCTACTTGCCACGTCAATTCTCGACAAACTCAGGTGGAATGAAACACGCGAAGCCCCCACTCGGACCTGGGCACAGGCCGTCGGCGCCGGTGGCCGATGCCCTCGAACCGCACCCAAACCAGTTTCGTAGCCTGGAGGTGCAATATGGACTCCCACATATCGAGTGGTACCATGAATCAAGCGGATTGCCCCAGGGTTCATACTCCTCTACGCGGCCCGTGACCCGGGCGAGACCGCGGATGTTGGTACACGCATCATAATCATGAGATCAGGGAGGATCGATCTCATCAAAGAGCGGCTTCGAGGGTAGCGTCGCCCTCCAATTTTGTGGCGTGCGTCCTTGGGTGGGGGAGAGTATTGACAGGGTCCGTAGATCACCGAAGACAGCTGTTTCTCTGGTTTCTGTTGGCGTTTCTGACCCTGACTGTCGGTGCCAGTGCCAGAACAAGCGATGCTCCCACTGCCCAATCTGTTGTGCGTTCTTCTGTTTCCATCACGCTCGACGGGCAATTGCACGAACCCGTCTGGCATGATGCTCCAGTGTTGAAGCTTGTCCAGCAGTCGCCCAATCCGGGCGAGCCCACACCCTTTCAAACAGAAGTGCGAGTCATTGTGGCCGGCGATCGCATCTTCTTCGGCGTCGAATGCAAGGATCCGGACCCGCGCCGCATTGCTATCCACACCATGCAGCGGGATGGCGATATGGTGGGCGACGACACGGTCAGTATCGTGTTGGACACTTATGGGGACAGGCGGACCGGCTACTTGTTTCAGATCAACGCAGCGGGTGCGCGAGCCGATGGGTTGATCGACAATCCCGAACACCCATCCCTGGACTGGGATGGAATCTGGGATGCCCACGCTCGGAGAACACCGGACGGCTGGTGGGCAGAGATTGTCATTCCGGCGCGCACTTTGAGTTTCACGCGCGGCCTGAACGATTGGGGTTTGAACATAGAGCGATCTGTCCCGCGTGAGCGATTGACGCTGCGCTGGGCTTCGCCCACTTTGGACTCGTTCCTCTACGATCTCAGCCGGGCCGGCACACTGATGGGCTTCGGAGGACTCGAACAAGGAAAGGGCATCGAGTTCACGCCCTACGTGGCGGGAAAAACGAAGCGGTTCTATGGTGTGAGTCCTCGCGCATGGCAGGGCGCGGCGGGTGGAAACATCACATGGAAAGCGACTCCGCAGTTGGTGACGGTCTTCACCGCGAACACCGACTTTGCGGAAACCGAAGTCGATTCGCAACAGATTAATCTCACCCGTTTTCCATTGTTCTTTCCGGAGAAGCGGGCCTTCTTCCTTGAAGGCGCCAACCAGTATACGTATGGACTTGGGCTCGGAGAGGAATTTATCCCGTTCTTCAGCCGGCGTATCGGCCTGCTGGGTGGCGCGCAGATTCCCATCAACGCGGGCGTCAAGCTGAACGGACGCGTGCGCAAATGGAACCTTGCACTCCTGGATGTAGAAACCCGCGAGACAATGATTCCCTCTTCCGTTCAGCAGGATCTTGGATTGACCTCTCCTGCAGTGCCCGGCACCAATTTGCTGGCCGGCCGCGTCTCTTACGACTACAACGAAAATCTCCGAATCGGCACGATCTTTACGAATGGGGATCCGGAAGGCCTGCGGAGGAACACACTGGCTGGCGTGGATGCCATCTGGCGCACCTCCAGGTTCCGCGGCAACAAGAACCTCCTGCTGGGTGCCTGGACAGCAACCACCCAGGGTGACTTGGGCCCGGGCAGCAGGGCCGGGTGGGGGCTCAGGATCGACTATCCAAATGACCTTTGGGACTGCAACGCGGACCTGAACCAGTACGGTGACGCGTTGGAGCCTTTGCTGGGGTTCCTGCCTCGCCCCGGCACCCGCCGCACCGCCGCGCGCTGTGACTACCAGCCTCGCCCCTCGAAGACCGGCCCATTACGCTGGATACGGCAGGAGTTCTTCGAGAATCGTTACGAACGCTATACGAACTCGAGGGGAATCGTCGAGTCCTGGTCATACTTAATGGCCCCGATCAACGTGCTCCTGGAATCTGGGGACCGTTTCGAGTTCAACTGGAGCCCCCGTGGCGAAACCCTGCTCGCTCCTTTCGAGATTGCTCCCGGCTTGATCATTCCTCCCGGCTCGTATGACTTCACGCGCTGGCGTCTTGAAGCGCAAACGAGCAACCATCGGCCCTTGCAGTTTGGTACTACGACGTGGTTCGGGACCTTCTTCAACGGCCAACTGACGCAGTGGGAAAACTACCTCAAGTGGACCTCGCCAAAAGGCAAGACCCAGCTTGAGCTGGAGATGGAAAATGACTTCGGCCACTTGCCAGCCGGCAACTTTGTACAGCGTCTCTGGCAGATCAGGGGGGCTTACGCCTGGAGTCCAAACCTCGTGTTGTCAAGCTTTATCCAGTACGACACCGGATCCCAGAACGTGGGCACGAACACGCGGATCCGCTGGACCATCAAACCCGGAAACGACCTGTTCATTGTTTGGAACCGGGACTGGCAGCGCATCCTGACCGATCCACACGTCAGCATCGTTCCACAAAGCGATCTGATCGCGATCAAACTGCGCTGGACATTCCGGCCTTAGCACTTGCTGCAGGCCCTGAGGCGAACATTTGGGGGAGCGCAATAGTCAAACCTTCCGGCTCCGGCTATGACGGGCAGGTGATTCAAACAGTTGAGCTATGCCTGCACAACGGAGCCGTGGACACCATGCCTTGTCGTGATACACAGGTTATCTGTCACAGCCCGCTTTGGGCGGGGGAATGTTGGTGGAGGCGGGGGGAGTCGAACCCCCGTCCGAAAAGCGCTACGACCCGAAGCCTACATGCTTAGCTCAATTCCATTTGGTTCGCCCGCCGCGCTCAGAATGAGCAAGAAACGCGACCGGCTAGTCCGATGGGTCTCGCCGCCTCAACACGGACCGAGCTTCGGCGGCCAGCCTACTGTGTGACGCCTCTTGCCGGGCCCGTAGGCGAAGCCCGGGGAGACGTAGCCGCTAGTTTGTGCTAGGCAGCCATGGCCAACGGTGAGTTGGCAGTTCTAGTTTTCCACCCGATTGCGGGCAGGTGGCGCCCGGCATGCCTTCGGGACGCGACTGCTTCCGTCGAAACCGTGTCGCCCCCTGCCACACATTTTAGCACTCGGTACCCAGAACATCCATCCGTGGGGTCCCAAGCGCCGCATCTCGATCTCAAAAAATCGCCGCCGAGCGACCCAGAGCCGATGTGCGAACCGTCTCA
>DATLWV010000082.1:0-1526 GCA_035576145.1 Terriglobia bacterium | reverse complement strand
CTTGGCAGACGCGCCTGCAGTGCCCACGCCGGAACAGGACAGCCACAATGTTAACCTTTTTCCTCAGCAGCTTCCTCGATTTTCCCTCCCTCGGCAGATTCATCGGGCCCTGTTGTTTCTTCCTCAGCGTTTTCAGCACTGGAGACGGCCTCCTCGGTTTCCTCAGCGGCCACGGCGGCAACCTTGTCACTACCATCGTCAGCCTCTGCCGGTTCCAATGTTTCTTCTGCTGGTTCGGCTATCTCAGTAGATTCCTCAGCGGGCTCCAACGCCCCCTCTTCAACTTCAGAGGCCGTCATTTGTTCCTGGGCCGTTGCTTCTTCCTCAAGGGCGGCTTGCTCAATCGCTTCCTGGCCTTTTTCAAAGTAATCTGTAACCACACGCCGGATTCGTTCAATTGTCTTGTCACCGATCCCCTGAATCTGCATTAGGTCTTCAGGGGTCATGAGTGCCAATTCCTCAACCGTTTCAATATTGGCCTTGCGAAGTCTTTCCAGGGTCTTCTGGCCCAAACCTTCCAGGTTCGTAATCGGCGCTCCACGAAGGGCCATGGCAGCCATCTGCGACTCAATCTCCTGGCGTTTTTCCTCTTCGCTCTTGATGTCGATCTGCCATCCCAGCAGTTTGGCGGCCAGGCGCACGTTCTGTCCCTTCTTGCCGATAGCCAGTGAAAGCTGCGAATCGTCGACAATCACTTCCAGATGTTTCTGCTCGATGTCAACGATTGAAACGTGATTGATCTTGGCAGGGCTGAGGGCGTTCGCGGCAAAAGCCACAGGGTCTTCGTTGTATTCGATGATGTCAATCTTTTCCCCGCGCAGTTCGCGAATCACCGACTGCACGCGCATGCCCTTCATTCCCACGCAGGCACCCACGCAGTCCACGTCCGGGTCGCGCGAGAACACGGCCACTTTGGTGCGCTCGCCGGCCTCACGGGCAATAGCCTTGATCACAACGGTGCCGTCATAGATTTCCGGTACTTCCATCTCAAAAAGTTTTCGCACAAGGTTGGAATCGGCCCGCGAAGCAATCACCTGCGGGCCACGGGCGGCCCTGTCTACCAGGGTAATTACGGCACGCACGCGGTCGCCGATCTGGTATGCCTCCAGCTTCGACTGCTCGCGGCGCGGCATGCGGGCTTCAGTCCTCCCCAGGTCCAGGATTACGTCGGGACCCTCCATGCGTTTCACCGTGCAGTTGATTAGCTCACCTATCCGCTGGCTGTATTCCGCGTAAACCGTGTCCCGTTCAGCCTCGCGGACCTTCTGGAAAATTACCTGCTTGGCCGTCTGCGCCGCGATGCGGCCCAGCACGTCCGTGGCCTTGGGAATTCTCACCTCGGATTCAACAGTTGCCTCCGGGTTGAGTTTGAGAGCATCAGCAAGCGAAATTTCATGGTCCGGGTCGGCAACCTGTTCCACGACCTTCTTTACCGCGCACACTTCCACGTGGCCTGTTTCCTTGTTAAAGTGCGACTCCAGGTCTTCCACGGTCTTGTAGTACTTTCGAGTCGCCACCAGGATGGC
>DATLWV010000081.1:0-18848 GCA_035576145.1 Terriglobia bacterium | reverse complement strand
ACGCCCACCGGAAAGACGATCGGGGAGGAAGCTCGCGCGGTGAAGGAAACACCCGGCCAGGATGTTGTCCGATCCGTCGCAAATGCCAAGAAAGCAACCGGGGGCCTGGTGATCCTGAAGGGCAACCTGGCGCCGGATGGTTGTGTGGTGAAAATCTCCGGCCACGAACCGCTCAAGCATCGTGGCCCGGCCCGTGTGTTCAACAGCGAAGAAGAATCCATGAAGGCCGTCACCAGCAAGATTATCAAGGCGGGTGAAGTGGTGGTGATTCGCTACGAGGGACCGAGCGGCGGTCCAGGCATGCGCGAGATGCTGGGCGTAACGGCGGCGCTTGTCGGTGAAGGGCTGGGTGAATCGGTGGCCCTGCTGACCGACGGCCGCTTCAGCGGTGCGACCCGCGGCCTGATGGTGGGGCACGTGGCGCCGGAAGCCGCGCGGCGCGGTCCGATCGCCGCCTTGAAAGACGGAGATATCGTAGTGTTTGACGTCAACGCGCGAAAACTTGACGTGGAACTCTCCGGAGAAGAAATCGCCAGGCGTCTTGAAAGCTGGAAGAAACCCGAGCCGCGTTACAAGTCGGGTGTTTTCGCCAAGTACGCCGCACTGGTCTCTTCCGCCGCAGAAGGAGCGGTCACGCAGGCCAAGTCCTAATGTAGTCCGTCAGAAGTTCCGGCGCGAGTAGCGCCGCCCTTCAGGGCGGCACGTGCCGGGGTGAAGCCCGGCGCTACATGGTGACCCCATGCAGGGAACCAACGTTGAATTCAAGGCCCGGATGCGTGATGAGAAGCAGGTCCGGGCCGCTCTGAAAAGTTTGCACCCGCGCGTGGCCGGAACAGACCATCAGGTTGACACCTACTTCAACACGTCCTCCGGCAGGCTGAAGCTTCGCCAGGGAAACATTGAAAACGCCCTGATCTTCTACCAGAGGCAGAACGCAGCAAAGATTCGGCCTTCGAAGGTTCTCCTGTGCGAATTCTCTGACCCTGCACAGACCCGGACGCTCAAGAAGGTGCTGGCATCGGCACTTGGCATTGCTGCTGAAGTAGACAAGATACGCGAAATCTACTTTGTGGATAACATCAAAATTCATCTCGACCGGGTTCGGGGACTGGGCAAATTCCTGGAAGTAGAAGCCTTTGTCAACAACGGAAACCTGCGCCACGCCCGAAAGCAGGCCGCGCAGATCAAAGATTTATTTGGAGTTCTTTCCGAAGACATTCTGCCGCACTCTTACTCCGACTTGGCCCTGGACCAACGTGCGGCCCGCCGGAAGGGACTGAGATGAGCCGGTACCGGCTCTTTGGCTTGCTGGCTGCAGGGGATTGTGCCAAAATGGGAGTCAATCGGGAACTTAATTGAAATGGTGGCTCATCTGATCCGAATTGATAGGACGAAGCAAGTGCTAATCGTAGCGCAGGAGAAGAAGTGTACTCCGATCTTAAAACACTGATTGATCTACAGCGAGTAGATCAGCAAATTGCCGATCTTTCTTCCCAAATTGAGACCTTCCCCAACAAAATCCAGGCCATAGAAAAACAGCTTAACGATTTTATTCATGCTCACGAGGAGCGGAAGCAGCACCTGGGCGCAAACCAGAAAGAGCGCCGCGATATGGAGGGCGAAATCCAGCTGATTCGCCAGAAGATCTCCAATCACAAGGACCAGCTCTACATGGTGAAGACCAATGAGCAGTACCGGGCCATGCTGAAGGAAATCGAGGGCGAAGAGGGTAACATTCGAGGTATTGAAGACCACATCCTGGAAAAGATGATCGAGTCAGAGGAGCTCCAGGAACTGGTAACGGAAGCAGCAGGGCGGTTGGACTCAGAGAAATCCCGGGTGGCCAAAGAAAAAGCCCACCTCGAAGCAGATGCAAAGGTCTGCAAGGAAGAACGCGAGGGCGCGCTCCGAGAGCGGCAGGAACTTGCAGCTAGACTCGGCGACGACATTCTGGGCCACTATGAGCGCGTTCGTAAGGGACGGGCCGGCCTGGCGCTGGCGGAAGTTCGCAACGGGAAATGCATGGGTTGCAACGTGCTCCTGCGCCCGCAACTCTACTATGATGTTCGCGCAGGCGAGGGCCTTTACGAGTGCGAGAACTGCGCGCGCATCCTCTACTCCAGCGAACAGCTCTCGACTGCGGGTGAAGCGGACGGCCCGCAGGCAGTCGCGCCGAATTAGTCCGCTTTCCCGGCCAGAAGTCTCGCACAAACCAGACATGCGCCGTGGCAACCCGGCTGCAAAAGAATCCTGACGCATGCCACATTCATCAAGCGACAGCAAGCAAATCATAGCCCACATCGACGGAGGCTCGCGCGGCAATCCCGGCCCGGCGGCTTATGCTGTCGTTGTCAGCACCTCGGACGGAACCCCACTGGCCTCGTTTTCAAAATTCCTGGGGCTTGCCACCAACAACGTCGCTGAATACGAGGGACTGCTGGCGGCACTCGACTACGCAGTCGAGCATAACTACCGGCGGCTGAAAATCATAACCGACTCGGAACTGCTGGCCCGCCAGATTAACGGGCAGTACAAGGTCAAGAATGCCAATCTCAAGGAGCTGTATGACCGCGCCCGAACGCTGATCGCGCAAATCGATGCCTTCCGCATTGAGCATGTCCGGCGCGAACACAACCGTGAGGCTGATCGTCTGGCGAATGAAGCGATGGATGCTGCCGCGAAGCAAGAGAGACCGCTGCAGGGCCGTTCCACTGCACAGGGCACGAGCGAATCTAAAACTGGAACGAACATAGACGCCAGCCAGAAATCCCTCCGGGCAACCGCTACCTACCGGCAAGGCGTGCTGGAACTCGATGGCTCTCTTCCCCTTGGCGAGGGCGAGCGGGTAGACCTGAAAATAGAGCGCAAGGAATAGCTTTCCAATCCCCCTGAAAACCAACTGGCGAATAGAACTTTACTTCGCGAATCAACCCGACTAGACTACCGAATCTTAGGAAGTTTTAATCGACAAAAGTCAGGCCTACGTCGTTTTTTAAATGTGCCATGGTGGTGTGACTGTGAAATACAACAGTGTCCGTTGGCTTGTCCTTTTGGCGCTGGTCCAGGCCGTATTCTCCTTCAATTGCGGTCAGAACCAAACGCTCACCATAGTTCCATTCAACGACACGAACGCAATTTCCGTTTCTGCCTCGCCAAGCACATCTGTCCTGGTGGCGGGCCAGACGCTGCAATTGACAGCCAGCGTCACGGGCACTGACAAAAAGGATGTCGCCTGGACCATCTTCAGTTCCAGCGTTGATACAGGAACCATCGATGCAAGCGGTCTCTATAAAGCTCCTCGCACAGCGGTGCTGGGTGCTGTCAGGATTCAGGCGGCAAGCGTAGCGAATCCTACAAAAACCGCCGTGGCTACGGTTTGGGTACTGGCCCCGGGCACGGTTTCCACCACCAACAATCCGCTGGTGGCGCGGTATTCGATCCCGGTGCCGGCCGGCGCCAACTTCAAAGTTGAATTTGGACCGGACACTTCCTATGGCCTTGTCACGTGGACGCAGCCGGCGCCTTCCGGCGGCGGGCAAATGAATATGCTTGTGGCGGGCATGAGGGCCTCCAGCACCTATCACATGCGTGCTGATATTGAATTGCCGGGAGGTGCGCAGTTCCAGGACACCGATCACAGCTTTCAAACCGGCGCCCTGCCAGCTGGCCGCATTCCCCAGATTGCGGTATCGACACAGGGCACCTTGATGCCGAATCCTGGTGTCGAACTGATGGCACTGAATAAGACTTTACTTACAACGAATCCCTTGATGGTGGTCGTCACGGACCTCCAGGGAAACATCATTTGGTACTACGACCTCGATCCAACCGGCACAAACGGTGAAACCCCTCTTCCCATCAAGCTCATGGCGAACGGGGACATGCTGGTGAGTGCGACCCCAATTACCCCGGCCGGCGGTAGTCTTCCGGGAGTTCTTCGCGAAATCGATCTGGCGGGAAACACGATTCGCGAAATGAGCGTATCAGAATTGACCAACCGGCTCGCTGCTGCCGGCTATAGCAATGTTACTGTTAACGCGATTCATCATGATTTCGCTTTGCTGCCCAACGGACACATAATCCTGCTTGCCGATCACACAAAAGATTTCACCGACCTTCCGGGATATCCCGGCACAACTACCGTTTTCGGAGATGTACTGGTGGACATCGACAAGGATTGGAATCCCGTTTGGGTTTGGGACACGTTCGACCATCTTGACGTCAATCGTCACCCTCGCGGTTTGCCCGATTGGACACATGGGAATTCGGTCATCTACTCGGCGGACGACGGCAATTTGCTCTTCTCAAGTCGCCACCAATCATGGGTGATCAAAATTGACTACGAGGACGGCAAGGGCAACGGGGCCGTCCTCTGGAAATTCGGGTACCAGGGAGATTTCACTCTGGATTCGGGAGTTCCTGCAGCCTGGCAATATGGACAACACGATCTTCACATTCTGAGCCCGAATTCTGTCGGCAGCTTCACCCTGGGCTTATTCGACAATGGATATGTCCGAGTGCTCGATGACACAGGAGCGCTTTGCGGGACAACAGGGCAACCTGCCTGTTATACCAGAGTTCCCTTATTCCGGGTTGATGAGGCTACCAGGACAGCGCACGTCCTCTGGGAGGCTTCTCCCCTGCCGTATTCAGCGGCCGTGGGGAGTATCGAACTGCTTGATAACGGCGATCTCGAATTCGATGAGGGTTTCCTGCCCGCGAACCCATTCGATTCCCATGTCTTGGAGGTAACTCAGGAGACGATTCCTCAGGCCGTCTGGGAACTCGATGTGATCGGCCAGGTTGGCTACCGGATTTACCGGATTCCCAGCCTTTATCCTGGCGTGCAATGGTAAGCCTTTGTAGCGGCGGCATCGCCGCGTCAAGATGATCCGACGCATTTCCAGTCCATCAAGCGACATCAAACAAATCATTGCCCTCGTTGACGGTGGTTAACGCAACAATACAAGTTTCGCGGTCACGGATCTTTACAGACGCGGGACTACTGGCGCGTCAAATTGACGGGCGACACAAGGTCAAGGGTGCCGACCTCAAGGTGTTGCCCAACCGCGCCGGCACCCTGATTGCGCAATTCAACGTTTTCCGAATTGACCACGTCCAGTGCGAATACAACCGCAAATTTCCTGTAACTTTAGAAAAATCCAATTGAAAAATTCTTTACAATGTGCGCCAGTACATTCTAGACTACGGCCGATTGGTAGTCTGAAGTGTTGGCACGTTCAAACTTGTTACAATTCTGGCCATGAGGGGTGATACCTTGATGAATTTCAGGGGCAGTTTGTGGTTCGTTGTTTTGGTATCGATCAACGCTGTTCTAACCTTCAACTGCGGTCAGACATCGCCAACAACCTCATTCGTAGACCCGAATAACATTTCTCTGTCGATCTCGCCAACCGTCTCCGCCGTGGTAACCGGCAACACACTGCAATTCACTGCCCAGGCCGCGGACAGCAGCTGTTCTGCGGTGGCGTGGAGCATCGTCGATCCCAGACCTTTTAAAGGCGCCATCGACCAGAATGGTCTCTACACGGCTCCGGCAGCGCAATTGATAACTCCCGTCATGATTAAGGCGGCGTGCGCTTCATCTCCTGCGAACAGCACAACGGCCACGGTGTGGGTGATGGGGAAGGGGACGGTTTCATCCACTAACAATCCGTTGGTGGCGCAGTATTCGATCACGGTGCCCTCCGGCAGCAACGTCAAAGTCGAATTCGGTCCGGACACTTCGTACGGGCTCGACACGTGGACACAGCCTTCCCCCACCGGAGGAGGCACGGTGATTATATTGGTGGCTGGAATGAGGGCTTCAACCACTTATCACATGCGCGCCGATGTTGACCTGCCAGGAGATGTACCGTTCCAGGACATCGATCACAGCTTTCAAACTGGCGCTCCGCCAGCTGGCCGGATACCTCAGATTACAGTACAGACGCCCGGTACGATGACTCCCAGTCCAGGTGTTGAGCAATTGACTATGGCAAACGGCTCACTGACAACAAATCTTCTGGAGGCGGTGGTCACTGACCTGCAGGGAAACGTGATCTGGTACCATGACCTCGATCCCAGTGGCACAACCAAACGGTCTGCCTTTCCTTTCAAGTTGATGTCAAATGGCCACGTTTTGGTCAATGTGTACAATGGGATAGGTCTCCCTAATCTGTTGCGCGAAATCGATTTGGCAGGGAACACACTTCGGGAAATGGGCATTCCGGACTTGAACACACGCCTAGCCGCAGCCGGGTTTAACCTGGTCGTGAACTTCATCCATCATGATTTCGCTTTGCTGCCCAACGGGCATGTAATACTTCTTGGAAGCCACACAAAGGATTTCACAGATCTTCCGGGTTATCCTGGCACAACCACCGTATCCGCAGACTGCCTGGTAGACATCGACCAGAATTGGAACCCCGTCTGGGTCTGGGATGCTTTCGACCACCTCGATGTCAATCGTCACCCTCGCGGCCTGCCCGATTGGACGCATGGGAATGCGGTCATCTACTCAGCGGACGACGGCAACCTGCTTTACTCAAGCCGCCATCAATCCTGGGTGATCAAAATTGACTACGACGACGGCAGGGGAAACGGAAACATTCTCTGGAGATTTGGATACCAGGGAGATTTCACTCTGGATTCGGGAGCGCCTGCAGCCTGGCAATACGGACAACACGATATCCAGATCCTGAGCGCAAATACCACCGGCATTTTCACCTTAGGCTTGTTTGACAATGGCTACATCCGTGTGCTCGATGACACCGGAACGCTATGCGGCACCACGGGCCAACCTGCCTGTTACAGCAGAGTTCCCTTTTTCCAGGTTAATGAGGCCACCAAAACTGCGCATGTTCTCTGGGAGGATTCCAATTTACCTTACTCGCGGGCGGTGGGGAGTATCAAGTTGCTTCCCAATGGTGACGTGGAGTTTGATGAGGGTTTTCTGCCCGCGAACCCATTTGAGTCCCACGTCCTGGAGGTAACGCAAGAGACAAACCCTCAGACCGTCTGGGAACTCGATGTGACATCCGGCCAGGTCGGCTACCGAATTTACCGAATTCCCAGCTTATATCCCGGAGTGCAGTGGTAAGCGTTTGAGGATGTGAAATTGTAATTCCCGCGCGTGATACTTTTCAGTATCACAAACCACTCGTGATCCAATACAGCCTGACAACAGTTCTGCCCTCCTTTTGAATGATCCCGGCACGGTGATAAGATAGTTCCTTCCACCGGAGGTTAACTTCTATGGCCGATCCTGCGTCTCTGTCCCTGCCTTCAATTCAACCCTTAACCGTGCTGACGGAAGAGGAACTGATGTTTCAGGCGGCGGCGCGCGAATTCGCCAAACAAGAAATCGGTCCGCACGTCGAAGCCATGGACCGGGAAGGCGCGTTCCGGCAGGAGTTGATCGAAAAGTTCTTCGAGCAGGGCTTCATGGGCCTCAGCATTCCGGAGACCTATGGCGGCAGCGGCGGAACATTTTTCATGGCCGTGCTCGCCATCGAGGAGTTCTCTTGCGTGGACGCGTCCGCGGGCGTGGTGATTGACGTCCAGAACACGCTCCTCTCAAACGCTATTCTCCGCTGGGGCATAGACCACCAGAAGCAGGAATACCTTCCCCGCCTTGCGCGCGACACCGTGGGTGCCTATGCCCTTTCAGAAGCCGGCTCCGGAAGCGATGCGTTCGGCCTCGAGACCCGCGCCACTGAAGATGGTGATCATTACGTCCTGAACGGGAGGAAACTTTGGATCACCAACGCCAAAGAGGCCGGCGTCTTCATCATCTTTGCCACACTCAACCGCGAGCTCGGCTACGAAGGCATCACGGCTTTTCTGGTTGACCGTTCGACGCCGGGCTTTACGGTGGGCAGGAAGGAAGACAAGCTGGGCATCCGGGCATCATCCACCTGCGAACTGCTTCTGGAAGATTGCCGTGTGCCGAAGCAGAACGTTCTGGGTGAACCGGGCAAGGGCTACAAGGTGGCCATTGAGACGCTCAACGAAGGCCGCATCGGCATTGCCGCGCAGATGGTGGGCGTTGCACAGGGCGCATTCGATCACGCCCTCGGTTATGCGCAGGAGCGCAAACAGTTTGGCCAGCCCATCAGTGAATTTCAGGCTATTCGATTCCAACTTGCGAACCTGGCCACTCGCATTGAAGCTGCCCGCCTTCTGGCTTACAACGCTGCGCGGCTTAAAGACGCCGGGCTGCCCTTTCTGAAAGAAGCCGCCATGGCCAAATATTTCTGCTCCGAAGTGGCGGAACGGGTGGCGTCGGAAGCCATCGAAATTTACGGTGGCTATGGCTTTACCAAGGACTACCCTGCCGAGAAATACTTGCGTGACTCCAAAATCGGAAAAATCTATGAGGGAACCTCCTTCATGCAGCTACAAACCATCGCCAAGTCGCTGCTGGGGCGATAGCAGACTTTCACGGTTTTGAAAGAGATTTGCTGTTGCTGAAGGCTTCCGGCTTGGGACCAGGGTTTACGAACTTGCCAGTTTTCTCAGAATAGTGCGAACGGCTTCAGCATTGGGAGCCTTGGGAGCAAGCTTCAGGTAGGTCTCGTATTCCCGGCGCGCATCCACTTTCTTGCCGGCCCTCTCCAGATTCACTGCCAGATCATAGTGGGCCTGCGCGTTGTCGGGCGTCAGCTTCACTGCTTCTTCACACTGCTCAATGGCGGCGGTGTAATTCTTTCTCGCATTCAAGGCATCGGCCAGCACCAGATGGGCCGAGGCGTCTGCAGGATTGTCGCGCAGGTACTGCTCGTAATGCCCGACGGCTTCGTAGAGTTGTCCTGTCTGCCGCAGTGCGTTGGCCAGCGCCAGACGTGCATCGCTGTAGTCCGGGTTGTCGCGCAGCGATTCTCTCAGCTCCTTGATGCCTTCATCCTGCTTGTTTTCACCCAGCAACGCCGACGCCATCGCATAGTGTGCCTCTGGTGAGTTGGGAGTAATTTTGAGGGCGGCCTGAGCCTCCTCGGCTGCTCCCTCAAAGTCCCCGGTCTTCTGCAAGAGGGCTGCCAGTTCCAGGTGCGCCTGGGGCGCATTGGGGCCGCCCTTGATAGCCAGTCGCAAGGCCTCCACTGCTCCCTTGGTATCCCCTAGTTGCAGCAGTGCGGCCCCCAGCTTGGCGGCGAGTTCCGGGTCAGAGGGCTTCATGGCAAGCGCCTGGCGGTAAACTTTGGCCGCCGCCTGGTAATCTTTTTTCGCAACCAGAGCGTCGGCAAGCTGCAGTTCGTACTCGGCTGAGGTGGGGTCCAACTTCACGGCCTGCTCGATCACTTCCACAGCGCCCTGGGGATCACCATTCGCTTCCAGAACGCGGGCGAGCCGCATCCGCAGGCCCAGATCATTCGGCAGCATGCGAAGCGCGTCCCGATAGGTAGGAACGGCAAGCTGGTAATTCTTCTGTGCGGCCAGCAAGTCTCCCAGCTCTTCCAGGGCCTCGGCGTAGTCGGACCTCAACTGGACTGCCTTTTGCAACGCGGCCTGCTCCTCGCTTGTGTTCCCTGCGGCCTTCAGGGCCATGGCCAGGCGGTACTGGATTTCAGCGCTCTTGGGAGCCAACTGGGCAGCTACCCGGTATTCGCCCAAAGCTTCATTCAACTTATTCGCGGACATGTAAGCGTTGGCCAGGTTCAAATGGGCTGCCGGGTCTCTTGGCCGAAGCCTGACGGCCTGCTGGTAATCCATAATGAAGCGTGGAATGTCGCCCTGGGCTTCGAGGGATTCTGCAAGATTCTGGCGGTAGGTGGACGTCTCAGGGGAAAGCTCCTCTGCCTTCTTTAGCTCCGCAACCGCCCCGGTCAGGTCTCCGGTCTTTCGCAGCACCAGCCCGAGCTTCTCATGGAGGTCGGAATCATCCGGTTTCAGGCGGAGGGCTTCCCGATACTGATTGACGGCTGCCTGGTGGTTTCCCACCGCCAGATAGGTTGCGGCAAGTTCCACGTGGGCGTCTGTGTTTTCCGGCTCCTGACGGATCACCTGCTTGAATTCATTCTCTGCGTCCGCAAAATCTCCGGAATCACGGAAAGCCAGGGCAAGGCTGAAGCGGTAGACCGTCTGGTCCGGGCGCAATGATACGGCCTGGCGGTATTCGTATATCGCGGGAATCAAATTGCCGGTGGCCTCGAGCGCGGCGCCAAGGTTGTAATGCAGATGAGCGTCATCGGGGCTCAGGTCGATTGCTGCCTGCCACTCCTTGATGCTGTCAGCATACTTTCTCTGCAGCGTCAGGGCATCCGCCAGACCCGCATGAATGCCGGCATCTTTCGGGGCCAGTTTCTCTGCCTGCTGATAGGCTTCCACCGCCTGGCTGATCTTGCCTCCCTGGAGCAGCGCCGATGCCATGGCCGCCTGGATTTTAGCGTTTTGCGGGTCTAGTGCCAGAGCGCGCTGATATTCCTGAATGGCGTCGGGATACTTTCCGCCGGTTGCCAGGACTCGCGCTACGCTGGCCACGGCACGGGCATCGTTTGGGTGCCGTTGAAGTTCAGCCCGATATTCCGTCAGTGCCTGGGGAAGCTGGCCAATGCTCTCAAACAGGGCTCCAAGGGAGCGATGAATTCCCTCCATGTTTGGATCGAGGTGCAGCGCGCGCTGGTATTCCCGGATAGCGTTGCCCACATCTTGCAGTGCCGCCAGGGCGTTCCCCAAACCGTAATGGGCCGACGCAGAATTGGGCTTAAGACTCAATGCCTTGCGGTAGGAAGTTTCAGCCTCCTTCCACTTTTGTTGCTTTGCGAACTGATTGCCCTGCTTCAGATAATCGGTGGGATTCCCGGCATTCGTCTGGGCGCCGGCCAGAGAGCAAACCAAGTACGCTATGGCAAGCAAGACCCAACCCTTTGCCACAAAAATACGACTGCCCATACCCCAATGCCTCTCTTAATAGGATACACCCGCGTACAAGAAAAAGGGCTGCCGGCATGGCTCGTCGACTGGCTTGATTTGTGTTAGGCTTACGCTCAGCTTTGCACGGATATTGGAATGTCAATCGAAAGCCAAAAAGATCTTGTTGGGCTTAGGGAAGTTGGACGGATCGTTCACCTCGCGCTTGTTGCGATGAGGCAGATGGTATGCCCGGGCATCAGCACGAAGGAACTCGCCGCTGTCGGCGGGCAGGTGATGCGGCGCTACGGGGCGCGTTCCGCGCCTGCTCTCGTGTACGGCTTCCCGGGTGATGTCCTGATCAGCCTCAACGATGAGGCAGTCCACGGAGTCCCTTCAGACTCACGGAAGGTCCAGCACGGGGATCTCGTCAAGCTTGATGTGACCTTTGAAAAAGACGGATACATGGCGGATGCGGCCATTACAGTGCCAGTAGAACCGGTTTCGGAACAGGCAAAGCGCCTGGCTTTGTGCGCTGAGAGTGCATTTCAAAAGGCGGTGCAGTTTGCGCGCGCCAACTGCCGCATCCATGAGATAGGCCGGGCTGTTGAGCGAGAAGTTCGCGCCAGGGGATTTCGCGTGATCCGGGAACTCAGCGGCCATGGAATCGGACGCACGATCCACGAGCCGCCCTGCGTGCCCAATTTTGATGATGGAAGAGCCCGGCAACGCTTGCGTTCCGGAATGGTCATAACGGTGGAGCCGATTATCGCAATGGGATCCGGCGTGGCCCTGGAGGCGGGAGATGGGTGGACGGTGAAGACTGCCGACGGATGCCTTTCGGCCCATTACGAGCACACGCTGGTGATCACTGAAGCGGAGCCCATCCTGTTGACCGCAGCGTGAAGCGCTCCCTGGCGACCGGGACGGCGAGGAAACCTCCTCGCCACCATTGCAGTGTCTGTGGAATTGAAGGCTAAATCAGTGGCTTGCTTCCGGAGCGGTCTGGCCTTGATTCGCCGGAGGCATTGCGGGATGCCCCGGCGGCAGCGAGCCCATGGAGCCTCCGTGGCCGCCCATCCCCTGGCCGCCCACCGGCTTGCTTGAAACCACTTTCCACAGGCGCCCTTCCAGCTTCAGTTGATAGCGCACTTCAACCGCACTGTTCGGGTCTGCTTTGGACACGAATTTGGCCAGGGCATCGGCCGTGTCGTCCTTGTACTCCACACTTTCAATCTCGGTGTTGAAGTTCGTCATTGACAGGTGCGGATTGTCCTTCAGATGCGTCTCGATGGCGCCCTTGATGGCGTCATTTGACTTCAGCGAACCCGTCATGCTGCACGCAGACAACAGCAACGTCCCCACAATCAAAGCAATCGGAAATTTACGCAATGGTTCTTCTCCTTGGAACAATAAAACTACAACAACTGGCGGAGTATTGTCAAAGGGCGGCAAGAACCACCAAGGTTCCTCGTTCTGTCGGTGTCATTCACTGTACGGGCTTGTAATCCAACACTTTGCTCTTGACGTGGACGTGTTCGAAACCGGAGTTCTTCAGGGAAATCGAGATGTCGCGTTTGATAAAGAACACCGCCCGGAGGCGAAACTCGGTACCGAAGCTGACAGGAAACCAAACTCCATCAGAAAAGCGTTGGTATTCGACGTCGAACCCGATTCCCGGGAGGCTGGTGCCAAGCACAGTGCGAACAAAGAGAGGCAGTTTGCGCGAGAGCTTTGTGTAGACCCGCACAGGCTGAAAGTCCTCGGCGTCAATCAGCGCCTCGCCCGCCCACGCAGTGTCTTCATTGTCGCTGGGAATGAAATGAACGCGGTAAATGCTGCGACCCTCGAACATTTCCTGGCCCTCGAGCTTGAAACTGTATTTTTTCTGCTCTTCGCTCGTGAGGGGGAACAGGTCGCGGGCCAGTCCGTCTTTTGACTGCTCGTTGGCCAGGTCGTCCCGAAGATCGTGGACGAGGTCTCCATCCAGGCTGTCCGGATTGGGCCCCGGCTCCTTATTGAAGTCGATGTAGTGACCTTTAACCCAGGCCCGCCCCGCAAGCTGCTTCAATTCCTTCTTTGTTCCGTCAGGCGTGGGAGTCGCCAGATAGTCTGTGGTCTCATCACGCATCAGCCTGCCATTCGTCTTACGGCTCATAATACGGATTCGTTGCTGATAGACGTATTCGGCGCGCTGCTTCACCGCGCGGTCCTGGTTGGCCGCCACGCGGGCCATGATCTCATCCGCAGACGGCTGCGATTGCCCCGGGGACGGAGCAGAACAAGGTATAAACGCCAGAAGCAAAATCAACCGAAGCATGCTTGCTGTTCCCTTGTCATCCTATACGGACGGGGCAGGCATTTTGATCCGTAAATGTTGAGCTCTCGCGTGGCGCACGTATCGCCCCTAGTGCAATGTGCCAGATCATGCCATTGCCGCGCGCGCGTTCAGTGTGATTCAATGAAAAGCAATCAGGGGCGCCAGCTGATTTTTGGGGATTTACCGGTGGCGCGTATGTCGCGCTGTTTGCGATGTGGGCGACTCTGGCCTGGCGTCTGGCAGCTTCAAAATCGAGGTTCGAAATTGTACATACCTGAATTTAACCGTTTGAATGACTCTGCGGCCGCGCTTGACTTCATGCGGGCGAACCCATTCGCAATTGTGGTTTCCTCCGGCGAAGGGTCGCCTTTTGCAACGCACATCCCGGTGCTTGCTAATGAAGCGCCGGGCGGAATCCTGCTGCGCGGCCACGTGGCGCGCGCCAACCCGCACTGGAAGATGCTGGAAGAGGAGCGGGAGACGCTCGCCATCTTCCACGGCCCGCACGCTTACATCTCGCCCAGCCTGTATGGATCACGCGAAAGTGTGCCCACCTGGAACTATGCCGCCGTCCACGCCTACGGGCGCGCGAATGTTTTTCATGATCCGGAACCGCTCACCGAACTCCTGCTGGAAACGATTGCGCAGTTCGAACAGGCCTACCTCGCCCAATGGCGCGACCTGAATGAAAATTACCGCACCAGAATGCTCAGCCAGATTGTCGGTTTTGAAATCGCCGTTGAGCGCCTGGAAGCAAAATTCAAGCTCAGCCAGAATCGCCCCAAAGCCGACCAGGCCCGCATCATCCAGTCGCTCGATTCGAGCGCCGACACAGCCATCTCCGGCGTCGCCCGGCTGATGCAGGAACGGGGCCTTGGCAAGTAACGCCCCAGCATCGGCGTCGAGGTCAGTCTCCTTCTTCCTCTGGCACTACGCCGCCTGGAATCGCGGCACAAACTCTTCGCTGATGAAAGTTTCGATGGAAGTCGGCGTGGTATTCGCCGCTGAGCGTGGCTCGAGCGCCACCATGTAACCGCTGTTCAACGCGTCCGCCATTTCCAGCAGCATGTTTACTACGCTTTTAGACATTCCCATCTGCGTCAGCGCCGGGCGAAGCATCATGGCCGGAACCTTGGTATAGCTGAGGCCCGGCTTCCCGATGGCCTTGCCGATGAGGGGCGCGATTTCGGCATAGGCCACATCGCGCTGGCCCAGCAGTTCGCGCGGCTGCTTGCCCGTAAAATCCCGCTTCAGCAGCAGTTCCGCAGCGGCGGCGCCAATATCGCGCGTCGCAATCATCGGCAGGGGCAAGTCCGCACGTACCGGCCCTGCAAGCATGCCAAGCTTCTGAATCACCGCAGCCTGGGACAGAAGGTTCTCCATAAAATAACCTGCACGCAGAAAGATTGCGTCCAGGCCTGCGATGGCGTTCAATTTCTCTTCCAGATGATGGAGCCCCGTGACGGGTCCGGTCTTTTCAGGCTTGTCCGCGCCAAAGCTGCTGAGCACCACCGCCTTGGGCACTGCAGCCTTCTTGATGGCAGCTGCGAGGGCGTCGGAAACCTTCGCCTGATAGGTAGGAACGTCCGGCGCAGAGATGTTCGGCGGCACCATGGCATAGACCGCGGACGCTCCCTCAAAGGCTTGGGTCAGCGCGGCCGCGTCGGTGACGTCGGCGACAAAAGCTTCAGCGCCTCCGCTGGTGAACCGCTCCAGCCGGCCGGTATCGCGGCCAATCACTCGAACTTTTTGCCCGGCTTCTAAAAGTTTCCCGGCAACCACGCCTCCTGTGTTGCCGCTCGCCCCAACAATCGCAATCATGTATTGTCCCTTTCTAGTGGTATGACCTCTCAGAAAGTTCTTCAAAAACCCGTGCGAGAACCGTAGCGGCGAGTTTGCCTCGCCAAACGCCCAATCCTGTCAACGCACGAGTGGCGGCATAAAGCCGCCGCTACACGTTTTTCAATAATCTCTTAGATGTCCCGGCCTGTCTGAGGGATTCACAAATCGAGGAAAAGTGTTGAGGATTGGATCGAACGTCAGGGGTGCATATTACTTTGCCTGCTGCAACTCCGCCTCAAAGGGCCGGCTGAGGGTAGGTTCCTCCTGCCGCGCAAGCTCCAGTTCCATTCCGTCTGCGATCTCACTGCAGATATCCTTCTCCACCAGCCCCAGGCTGCCGTGCTCGAAATGGAAGGATGCTGCCCATCGCGACGTGCGGTCGCTCGCGTCTACAAGCTCCACGCGCAGGTGGAAAAGGCCGTCGTCGCTGCGCAGCCGCCCACAAACCAGGTAATCGGCGCGTAACTCCGAGGCGATCTTCGCCACCCTCTTTCGCTTGTTCTTGTAGCGCAAGACGGTCGCCAGAGCGATCACGCGCAGGTCTTCACCTGCCGCGCGCCGCGAGGCGTCAATCAGCGCCTCGGTAATTCCGTCCGCGACGCTGTCATTATTGGGGATTCCCGTGAGATTCTCCACCGGCAGCACGGCCAGCCGGTTCGCTTGAGGTGAAACGCTTTCTTCGATATGTGCTATAAAGCGGTACCCTCGACCGTGTACCGTTTCGACATATCGCGGTTTCGCAACAGTGTCGCCAAGCGCACGACGCACCTTGTTCATTGACCGGTTCAGGCTGTGTTCATAATCAACAAACACATTCCCCGGCCAGATTCGTTCACGCAAATCTTCGCGCGTTACAACTTCGCCCGGCTTGGCAAGCAACGCCCTGAGAATCAACAGCGGTTGTGGTTGCAGTCGGATGCGCCGCCTGTGTTTGCACAATTCCCCAGTGTTCAGGTCCAGTTCAAAGGGATAAAAGCGAACTCTGCGCGAATGATGCCCACCATCATCACGCATCGTCGACCTCAGTATGATTTATTAACCGCGCAATTCCTGTGGCCTGCGGGCCCCTCTTGCCACTTGCGTCCCCCACAGTTGCGCCCATCTTAGAGCATCCCGTGGTGAAAGGCAATAATCGAGAAG
This sequence comes from Terriglobia bacterium, assembly GCA_035576145.1. Taxonomy (GTDB): domain Bacteria; phylum Acidobacteriota; class Terriglobia; order UBA7540; family UBA7540; genus SCRD01. The sequence continues at coordinate 2,698 of DATLWV010000081.1, read as the reverse complement.
GATATTGTTTCTTCAGTAAGCGGACCGGAGACAAAAAGAGTACTTTTGGAGCATTTTATTCCCCCGGCCCCACCTGTTATGGTGCCACCACCAGCAAAGCGTGTATGAGAGCGGGTTCGGAAAATTCTATGTGAATTTATAGCTGGGGCATCATCCGGCTCGCATGAGGGTCCTCAGGGCATCAGCAAACGGGCAGAGTAGCAAACACACTTTTCGTATACCCGCCCGTCGCGGCCCGAACGTCGCGGAGGGGAGCAACTATTACAACAACAGAAACCGAAACTTTGCGGGCGAAGGCCGAAAATATTTCTGTCGGAAAATCAGCAGAGAAAGGAAGGAAGAACATGCAACAATTCATTACCAGGTATGTAGTGCGTTTGGTTCTACTTATAGGAATCATGCCGTTCATTACTTCGGCAGCTTTCGCTCAACCAGGTACACTCATTGGGACTGTGAATTTTAGTCAGCAGTGCACGTCTGGACTGGGCGTGGGAATTACGTTCGACGGCACCAATCTTTGGTATTCCTGTGCCGGAAGCACCCCCGACCTCTATAAGGCTGACCCGAGCACGGGAAACGTAATAGCCAGCTACACCGTTGCCGGGGGTCTGGGCTCTCTTGCGTATGACGCTACGCGCAACGTCATCTGGGCCGGACCGGGATTCGGAAGTTTCCCGGGTAATGAAGTGATCCAAATCCCTCTCGACACATCGAAGAGTGTTTCCGGCAGTTACACGGATGCATTTCCGGTGAGCGAGGCCGCGGCAGGAGGGTGCGGACCACTGGATGACGGCTTGGCCATTGATCTGGCACCCACCTCCCAGCCCCCCGGCGGAAACGGCATCCTCTACATCAGTTACGATTGCTCACAGAACATCTACAAGTATGACGCGGTGACGGGCAGCTTTCTGGGCTCAATCACGGCCACTGGCCCGGATAGCGTTGCATACAACAGCGGCGTTGGTATTGGCGGTAGGCTGATCTTCGAAGGCTCCGACGGTGGAAGCCACGTTTTCGTCGTGGACAAGGATACGCTTGCTGCACAGTTCGACTTCAGCACAATCGTGGCAAGCGACAACAACTTCCGTGATGAAAGCCTCACTTGTGATCCCAAGACCTTCCTCCCTTCACAGGGAGTTCAGGTAATGTGGTCCAAAGAGGCCTACACACCAATGCGCGCGCATGCGTTCGAGATACCGCTCAACACTTGCGGCAGTGGCGGACAGCCGCCCCCAAACACCAACGCCTGCCCCCTGAGCCAGGGCTTTTGGAAAAATCACGCCGGAGTGTGGCCCCTGGCCTCAGTCTCTTTGGGAGGGACGAGTTACACGGTAGCTCAGGCACTTGCGATTCTGGCTACGCCGACCAAGGGTGACGCCAGCCTCATACTGGCGGACGAGCTCATTGCAACTGAGCTCAACCTTGCCAATGGGTCTGACCCAACTCCCATTGTTTCTGCGCTGGCGTCCGCTCAAGGCGCACTCGCGGCGGTGGGAGCCCTGCCCGGTGGGATCAAGGCGAATACCGCGGCCGGCCAGGAGATGATCGCCATAGCTGCAACGCTCGACCAATATAACGAGGACCAGCTCACTTCGAGCTGCACGGCAAAGGTCCCCGGCCAATAGAGCTGTCCGACTTCGGCACACGCGGTTCCCCTGGAGTCGCGTGAGCGAATGCGGCGCCTTGCAGCATCGGGGGGCAGTCCGACATTTTGCGCGTTCTTGCAGCGCCGACTGAAAGGTAGGCGCTCCCTGTTCGCATCATCATGCCGCTAGGGTAGCGCTATCCCAGATGGGCTTCTGGGTCTATGCCTCCATTGTCCGCAGCGCTTCCGCCAAATGGTCTGATGCCCGGATGGCCACGGCTGTGACGGTGAGTGTGGGATTCTTCTCGCTGTAGGAAGTGAAGCTCGCGCCGTCGAGCACCCACAGGTTCTTCACATCGTGCGTGCGGTTGGTGGGGTCCAGCACGGAGCGTTTGGGATCGGCGCCCATGCGCACGGTGCCCACCAGGTTTTCGCCGTCGAAACTCGGCTTAAAGTCGTCACTCCGCATGGCCAGCACTTTGCCGCCTGCCGCTTCGATAATGGCCTTGCATTTTGCCCGCTCGTCGCGAACCATGGCCAGCTCATTTTCACCCCACTCCAGGTGCATGCGCGCCTTGGGCAGTCCGACCTGGTCGCGGGCCACGGGGTCGAGGTCAACGTAGCTCTTTTCGTTGGCCAGCATTTCACCGTGCGCGCCCAGGTAGACCATCGCCGGGTAGATGCGGCGCACCTCCTCGCGGTACTTCTCGCCGAACCCCGGCACGTCCAGCGCAAAGCTCGGAATCTGCACCGGCCCGCTGTGCAGGTCAATCATGTATCCGCGCGCAAAGTCCTTGCTGGGATGCTCGTAATAGAAATTCGGGATTTCGCCGTGCTGGTCGGCGCCGTCCTCGTTCATCACCTTGGCGCCCAGCAGCCGTTCGATGTATCCCACAGCTCCGTCGTAGTGTTCACTCACCAGGTTTTTGCCCACCCAACCGCTCGAGTTCGCAAGGCCCTGCGGGTAGTCCTTGGATTTTGACATCAGCAGGATGCGCACGTCTTCTACGCCGCCGCAGGCCAGCGCGTAGGCGCGGGCATGCACACGATATTCCTTCTTGCTGCGACGGTTAATAAACACCGCGCCGCTGCAACGCTTGCCGGTGGTGTCCA
>DATLWV010000080.1:0-17435 GCA_035576145.1 Terriglobia bacterium | reverse complement strand
TTCGCAGGGACTGTTAACCTTAGTGTGGGAACGACTTGCCCAACGGGGCTGACCTGCACTTTCGGCTCTACTTCCATCAGCGCCGGCGGTTCAACCAATCTCACTATCAGCGGCACGGAAAGCGTAACGACGTCTTCCACGTTCGACATCACCGTAACCGGAACCAGCAGCGGACTCACCCATACCGTTACTGCCAGCCTGACGGTCAACCCGCCACCGCCGGACTTCTCAATTTCAGCCACGCCGGGGAGTCAGACAGTAACTCCTGGGACCGCCGCCACCTACACGGTGAACATCACACCCTCGGGCGGATTCAGTGGGAGCGTAACTCTTAATGCGAGTGGATTTCCAAGCGGCGCAGGTGCCACCTTTACCCCGAATCCCACCACCAGTTCTTCCACGATGAATGTCACGACCGACGCTACCACACCGGGGGGCACCTACACGCTGACGATTACAGGGACCAGCGGCGCCTTGACTCACACGACAACCGTAAGTCTGACCGTCAATCCTCAGCCGGACTTCTCACTCTCGGCATCACCTTCAAGCCAGACGGTGACGCAAGGGTCTGGCACGAATTACGGAGTCACTGTCACGCCGTCGGGCGGGTTCTCCGGGACGGTTGGGTTCAGTGTCAGCGGCTTGCCCTCAGGCGCCGGCGCCAGCTTCAACCCCACTTCGGTAAGCGGGTCTGGTTCCACCACAATGAACGTCACAACCAGCGGTTCCACGCCGACGGGCACCTATCCGCTGACAGTTACAGGAACCAGCGGCAGCTTGACTCACACCACGCAAGTCACATTAGTGGTCAACGCAGCCTCGACAGGAGACTTCTCACTCTCGGCATCGCCTACAAGCCAGACGGTAACGCAGGGGTCCGGCACAAGTTATGCAATCACGATCACGGCCTCTGGTGGGTTCTCCGGGTCGGTTGGTTTCAGCGTCAGCGGCCTGCCGTCGGGCGCCGGCGCCAGCTTCACTCCCAATCCCGCTACCAGTTCTTCCACGATGGCGGTGACGACTAACAGTTCGACCCCGACGGGCACCTACCCGCTGATCATCACCGGAACCAGCGGCAGCTTGAGCCACACTACAAACGTTTCCCTGACGGTTAACGCGCCCGCGAATCCCGACTTCGCTATCGGCGCCGATTCTACAACCATCACGGCGGCGGTCAATTCGAGCAGTATGGACACCATTACGCTGACGCCTTCCGGTGGCTTTTCAAGCAGCGTGAGTCTCAGTCTCAGCGGTTTGCCGCGGAGGACTAGCTCCAGCTTCAGTGTGAATCCCATTTCGATCACCAGCAGCAGTCCTGGAAGCTCGATTCTGACGATCAGCACGAATCGGAACACTGCGACAGGAAGTTACCCACTATTGCTTACGGCCACAGGCGGCGGCGTGACGCAAACCCTTCAGCTGACGCTCATCGTCGGTTCAACTTCTTCGCCGGACTTCTCAATTTCAGCGCTGCCATCCAGCCAGACTGTCGACGTGGGGTCCAGTACTTCGTATACCGTGAGCGTTGCGGCCTCCGGCGGATTCACAGATACGGTTGGGTTCAGCGCCAGCGGGTTGCCGAGTGGCGCGACTGCCAGCTTCAGCCCAACTTCGGTAAGTGGCGGGTCCGGTTCATCGACGCTGACAATACAAACCAGCGGTTCAACGCCGACGGGCACGTACTCTGTGACGATTACAGGAACAAGCCCCACCCTAACCCACTCGACGATGGTCACGCTGGTGGTGGGGACGGCGGCAGGGGGAGACTTCTCGCTTTCGGCTTCACCGGGGAGCGTGACGCTCCGCGGGGGCGGTACGGCGATCTACACGATCAGCGTGACCCCGGCAAGCGGGGCAAACCCGACCGTCGGCTTCCACGTGACTGGTCTGCCGAACGGAGCGACCGCCGGCTTCACTCCGCCTTCTGTGACCGGTTCCGGCAGCACAACCCTGTCTGTGATAGTCCCCTCAGGTGTCACAGGGAACTCCACGTTGACAATCACTGGAACCAATACCGAGGGAACGTCGCATACCGTTTCCGTGTCATTGAAACTCCACTAAACAGGCTCCATAAAACCAACGGGGACCAGGCAGGACATCGCCTGGTCCCCATTTCTCTTCCAGTTGGATCTTTGCTGCCTGCATGGGAAGCGGCCACGGGTTTGCTCGCGGTGATGGCCGCTGCTGCTTCACTGCCGTTTCAGCGCGGGAATCCACCTTGCGGTGGTCCTGCAATACTCTTCGTAGCTTGCGCCAAATGATTTTTGGAGAGTCGGTTCCTCGTAGTAAATGACCATCAGGTGAACCACCAGAAGAAGCAACAGTGCCATAAGCAGGATGGAAATCGAGCGCTCGTAGAAGCCAAGGCCGGCAAGCAGGGAGAGCCCTCCGACGTACATCGGATTTCGGACGTAGCGGTAAGGGCCGATGGCGACGAATTCCCTGGGAGCGTCAAAGGGCGCCGGCGTGCCCTTCCCCCGCACAATGAAGGTTCCGACGCAGGCCAGGCCCAGAACCCCGCCCATAACCATCAGCACGATTCCCGGAATCTCCACACCGTCCGGCAATGTGACCTGCAGGAAAGGGTCAAGCGCGCGCACACGGAATGCGAGCCACGCGAATAAGAGCAGGAAGCCCGTCATATACACGACGGCTCTTAAGCCAACCAGCAGGGTCCTCACTTGGGATTCTTCCTCCTGAATCGCTAAAATGTTACCTGATCACCTGAAGTGTACACCGGAGAGGTTCCCGCAGGAAGAAGCTGGTTTGGTTTTCAGCGGGCAGAGGGTTCCTGCGGCAGAAAGCCGGAACGCCTTCCATACTTTATGCGGGCAGCAGAAAGCAAGAAACCCCTGCCGGCATCGCATCCCGATAAAGGGAAGATGATGCGGACAGGGGTGGATGCCTGTGTTCGCGGCCCTCACCGAGCCGGAGAGAACCGGCCAAGACCGCGAAAGAAAATTCTCACACCCTTAGGGGTTGGGCTTGGCCGGAGCCTTTGGCGCCGCCGGCGTGCCTGAAGTAGCCGCGGAAGCCGCGGCCGCCTGCACTGGATGCGAGGTGTCATACAGCTTGACAATCTCGGGCGTGATGTCAACGCCCTTCGCAGCGTAATAAACAGGAACCTGGCTGCCATCGATCACCAATGCGTAACCGTGGCCTGAGGCGTACTGGTCAATCACTTGCACCATCTTCTGTCCCAGGTCCCGCATCACCGTGTCACGATCGTACTGGAAGGACGATTGGGCATCCTGCTCCAGACGCTGAAGGACCGTCTGCTTCTCCTGAAGGTCGTGCTGCATCCGGCGCTGTTCCTCCGCGCTCAAAGTTGTCATCTGCTTCTGGAGTTGCTCCTGCAGCGTCTGCACGTCCTGCTGCCGCTGGTTGATTTCCGTCGTACGCGGCTGGTATTTCTTCTGGAGTTCCTGAATAGCCTGTTTCCCCTCAGCAGTTCCCATAATAGCCTGCTGGATGTCAACGACGGCAATCTTGTCCCCCGCCGCCGTTGGGCTTTGCGCCCTCAGATACATCGGACTTGCCATGAGGGTGATCGCCAACATCAACAACCATACGCGATTTCTCATTCTTCCTTACTCCTTTGCCATCAATAAACCTCGAATTTATCTTGCCACTGCCCCCCGAACAACTGTCAAGCTAAAAAGTTCTTGCCACAGTAAATCCCAGCCGGGTCTTGCGCTCTTCGTACCGGAAACTCTGGAAATAGGGCAAGGCCCCGAGATACGTTGGATAATTGGGGAAAAGCGCCTGAATGTCTGAGGAGGCCTGCGGCGGCGTTATCACATCATTCAGCCGCAGCCAGTTGTAACCATAGTAAAGCCGGAACGGGATGTTAAAGTGAGGCACGATTACCTGCAGCTCGATTCCAGCCGAGCTTCTCGGCTGAAAGTTGGTCCCCTTGGCCAGTTGCAGTTGCGTTGGAGGATCAAAGAACGGGAAAGCCTGCGTAAGCGACGTCAGGGAGCCTGGCCTCAGATTCAACTCGCTCTTATGCCAGATGAAGTCCATGCCTGCGTCAAAAAACGGCGCCACCGCCACGGGACCGATGATTGGGATTCTGTACTCAAGGTTGGAATACCACTCCGTGTCGCCTCCCGGAAAGATAACCGTGTTCACCGGGAACCTGGTGAAAGAACCACAAGTGCCGGTTGGCGTTCCATCCGGCCTGAGCGCCTGGATGATATTGCCGTTAATGTCGCGGTTACAGACGGAAGCCACGGTTGGGAAAAAGGCAACCGGGCTGACTGAATAAATATCGAAGCCTCGAATGTCGTTTTCGCCGCCCATGTAGAACCGCGCGAAAGGAGGCGGAACTTTGCCGCCGTATCCGCTGATGGAAGTGGCCGTAACGTGGAAAGCCACCGTGTTCCGCCCATGGTTAATGGGGTGGTAATACTTGAAATCGATTGTAGGCGTAATCGTGTTCACATTGCCGCCCAGCACGCTTCCCGCAAACTGCAAAGCCGCATAAATGGACTTCCCGTAATGCGGTTCAAGGTAGTTCGGGCCCACCGTATTGTAGGTGTAGGTCGGCATAATCGAACTGGTCCGGATTCCGCTCAGCGAGTTGGGCCCCTGGGTAATGTTCCGGAAATTGAGGGCCTTAAAGTACTGCTGCGAGGCCAGACTGAAGGTCTCCAGGCTGCTGGTTGAAAAGCTGTAAGTCAGGCCCAGGCGCGCAAAATGGCGCCGCATGGGATAGCTGAGAAACGCTGTGAAGCCTGTGGAGTTCTGCGCGAAATTCTGGAACGAGGTTGCCCCAAACGCCGAGGCCAGCGCTGTCTGGCTGACGCCGGAAAAAATGCTGGTCTGCTGGAGCTGGTTGAAATTGATGTCGCTCTTAAAGACGGTAAAACCGGTCGTAATGGGGCGGTCCATCACGTACGGCTCGGTGAATCCAAAGGTATAGAGCTTTTCGTATTGCCCGGTCTGAACCCCTACACTCAAGGTCTCGCCAAGACCCATAAAATTGTTGGTTGCGTAATTGAACCCGAAGAAATTGCCGGCAAAACCGCTGACGCCTCCTGAGAATCCGATGGAGTTGCGACCTTTCTCGTGGACTTTCAGGTCAATATCAACCGTATTGTCCTTGGCGTTCTGATTGACGGTGTAATCCTCTTTCTTTATTTCCTGGAAGAAGCCAAGCTGGTTCACTTTCAGGATACTCAGGTCCCAGAACCGCGTATTGAACATCTCCCCTTCATTCACCAGCAGCTCGCGCCGGATCACCTTGTCGCGGGTTTTGGTGTTGCCCGAAAACTCAATGCGGTGGACGTGAAACTGCTTTCCTTCGTCAAAGTCGAAGGTCAGGTTGACCTCGCGCCGGCTTCGGATAGGCTCCGGGTCGGGGGTTGCGACAAAGTTGATGTACCCGAACTCGCCGTAAAGCTTGGTCAGGTTATCGATCGCTTTGCGCATTTTGGAAACGTCAAAAACGTCACCAGACTTCATGCCTAAAATGGGCATCAGTTGCGGCGTCTTGAAGAGCTTGTTGCCCCGGATGTTGAACTTGCCCAGCTTGTACTGCTGGCCTTCCTCCACCGGAATGGTAACGTCCACCGCTTTGCCGTGACCCCAACTCCAGAAAAAGAACGGCCAGTGGTGGGCCGTATCGCGCATTTTGGCGACCGGCTCTCCTGGAAGAGCGTAAAAATAGCCGTGGTTCTGGTACAATTCACGCACTTTTTCAAGGTCATACAGCACCTTGTCGTGGTCGTAGGTCTTGTGAAACCAATAGAAAAACGGAGGCAAGCCACCCGGCCGCGACAACTTCATCTGGCTCACCAGTTCCCGGTTGGGGAAAACCGTGTTGCCGGTGAAATGAATGCTGCCGATCTTGACCTTGGGTCCCTCATTCACGATAAAGGTGAGGGCCACGGAGTTCGGTGGAATGTTGCGCGTGCGGTGCCGAACGGTTGCAAACTGCCTGCCGTGGGCGCCCAGCATCTGCTGGAGAACGACTTCCGCCCGCTTGATGACAACAGGGTCGTACTGCGAGTCCATGGTCAAACCGACTTTCTGCTTCTGAAAAGCTTCCAGCACGTCGGATTGTTCTACGGAGTGAAGTCCTTTGTAGGTGATTGCACGAACCAGCTTCTTTTCGCGGAGGTAAAAAACCACGATCTTGCCGGTCTTGCCGTCCTGGACTTCCAGGCGGATGTCATCAAAGTAGCCGGTATTCCACAAGGCCATAAAGTCGCGTTCGAGCGAGCTTTCGTTATAGACGTCCCCCGCGCGCGAAAAAATCTGAGACTGCAGCCGCGAGGAAGGAATCCGCCGGTTGCCGCGAAATTCTACGGCCTCCACCAGAACCTGTTTGGGCCTGACAGGCTGGGGCTGCCCCTTGGCTGCCGGCGCTTCCGGCGCCGTGGGAGTCGGAGTTGTCAGTTGCGGAGTCGTCAGCTGGGGAGTTGTCAGTTGGGGCGTAGATAGCTGCGGCTGCTCGGGTTTTGCAGGAGCCTCCTTGGCAGGCTGCTCCTTCTCCTGGCCCTGGGGTTGCTTCTCTTCGCCTTGCTGTTGTTTCTCCTGGCTTTGCTGTTGTTCACTCTGGGCGGGTGGTGATGCCTGCTTCTCCTGGCCCTGGGCCGGAGAATTCTGGGCCCTGAGCCCAGCCGCCCCCGTAATGAGAACCAGAACTGCGGCGGCCAACAGCGCGCCGATCGACTGATCTTGCCTTATACGCCTACCTGTCAAAAACCTCAAGAAACAGCCTTTCTTCCGCGCTCTGATGTAAGGGCTTAAGCATCTCCGATGCGGCGAACTCCCCTAAAGTTGGCTGGCGTCCCACATTCAGGAAAAGCCGGCCCACAAGCCAGTGTATCTGAGGATGCGTTGGATATTCAGGTTACTCGCGGATTCCCCGACCCCCCCGAAAGAGTCACACTAGTGAGAAAGTGGCGTGGCCGCAACCAGCTTATCATCCACAGGGCGATAACAGAGAGACTCATTCTCTACAACCACCTCCAGCACTGCAGGAGGCATGATTTCACCCTGAATCAACGCTTCCGAGAGCGGATCCTCGATGTACTTCTGCAAGGCCCGCCGCAATGGCCGGGCCCCATATGACCGGTCTGTACAGGTCTTCTCCAATATCCACTTCCCGGCTTCGGGGGAAAGCGTCAAAGAGATGTTCTTCTGCGCCAGATGCTGATTCATGGTGTTGACGAGCAACTCAAGAATCTGGAGCATGTCGTTGTCATTCAAAGCATTAAAGATAATGATTTCATCAAGCCGGTTCAGGAACTCCGGATTGAACAACCGTTTGACCTCGCCCATAACAAGGTCGCCCAGTTTCTTGTCCGTGGCCCCTTCCGTCGCCGACTGGAAGCCCAGGTTGGAGCGACGCTCCAGATACCGGGCCCCGATATTCGACGTCATGATGATGATTGTGTTCTTGAAGTCGACTGTATTTCCCAACCCGTCGGTCAACTGCCCGTCTTCGAAAACCTGGAGAAGGATATTAAAGATATCAGGGTGCGCCTTCTCAATTTCGTCCAGCAGGATCAGCGAATACGGCGATCGCCGCACCCGCTCCGTGAGTTGTCCGCCTTCCTCGTAACCCACGTAGCCCGGAGGCGAGCCGATCAGCTTGGAAACGGAGTGCTTTTCCATAAACTCCGACATGTCAAAGCGGATCAACACCCGTTCGCTGTTGAACAGGATCGCGGACAGCGACCGCGCCATTTCCGTTTTTCCGACGCCCGTCGGTCCCAGAAAGAGGAACGAACCCACCGGCCGCCCGGGCGGCTTCAGCCCGGCCCGTGAACGCCGGATGGCCCGCGCCAGGGCCGAAATCGCCGAATCCTGGCTGATGATACGCTTGTGCAGCTCCTCCTCAAGCCGGAGCAGCTTGGCCATTTCCTCTTCTTTGATGGAACTGACCGGAATGCCCGTCCAGCGCGCGACGACGTCTTCGATGTCTGCTTTGGACACCGAGCCGGTGGCGGTTTCATCAATGTTGTACTTTTCGCGCAAAAGGCGGAGGTTCTCGCGTTCCTTGCGTTCCTCGTCGGAATAAAAACGCGCCTTTTCAAACTCGTGGTTTGCGATGGCGTTTTCCATCCGGTGAACGACAAACTTGATGCGCTTCTGGACGTCGATCATCTCTTCCGGCAGGCTGCTCTGGCGCAGCTTGACGCGGGCCCCTGCCTCATCAATCAGATCGACGGCCTTGTCGGGAAGGAAGCGGTCCGGAATGTAGCGGCTGGAGAGATACACGGAGTTCGTAATGGCCTCATCCGCGTAGGTCACGGCGTGGAACTTTTCGTACCGTTCCTTGATGCCGAACAGAATCTTGACGGTCTGCGCCTCGTCGGGCGGCGGAACTTTGACCGCCTGGAAGCGTCTTTCGAGTGACCGGTCTCTCTCTATGGACTTGCGGAATTCGCCAGGCGTGGTCGCGCCGATGCATTGGATCTCGCCGCGCGAAAGGGCAGGCTTCAAAATATTGGCCGCGTCAAGCGACCCTTCGGCCGAGCCGGCGCCCACCAGCGTATGGAGCTCGTCAATAAAGATGATGGCGTTCTGCGCCTCCATCAGCTCCTTCATGATGGTCTTCAGGCGCTCCTCAAACTGTCCGCGGTATTTGGTGCCTGCCACAATCAGGGAAAGGTCAAGGGCCAGAATTCGTTTGTCGGAAAGGAAAGAAGGAACATCCCCTTCCGCAATGCGTTCCGCCAGGCCTTCAACAATGGCAGTCTTGCCGACGCCCGGCTCTCCGATCAGCACGGGATTGTTCTTGGTGCGGCGGCAGAGAATCTGAATGACCCGCTCAACCTCATTTTCCCGGCCGATCAAAGGGTCAAGCTGATTTTCCAGCGCGGCCTGGGTGAGGTCGCGGCTGAATTCAGAAAGCAGCGAAGTTTCTTTGGCGCGATTCGCAGACACCTTTTCGCTCTGTGAGCGGCTCAACTCTTCCCGGAGCGTTGACAACCGGAGCCCGCGCTCGTGGAGAATCTCCGCCGCAAAGGATTTGTCTTCCCGGAGAAGCCCAAGCAATAGATGTTCCGTTCCAATGTGTTTGTGGGCCAGGCGCTCGGCCTCTTCGGCGGCGTAGGCAAGCACCCGCTTGCATTCCTGGCTGAGTGGAAGCTCGACGGAAGTGGACACCTTTTCCCGGATGGGAATATGCCCTTCCACCTGCTTGCGAATGGATTCGATGGAAGCGTGGGAACGCAGGAAACGGTTGGTGAGAGCCTTATCTTCGCGTAGCAAACCGAGCAACAGGTGTTCGGTTTCGATATAGGGGCTTCCGAACTGGCTGGCCTCATATCGGGCGAAGAAAATGACACGCCGGGCTTTTTCTGTGTATCTCTCGAACATAGCTCCTCAGTTCTTCCATAGACCCTGCTCCCGACTCCTATTATGCCAAAAAGCAGGTTTTCAGTTAAACCGTGGAACTACCACCTCGGTCAGTTGGCCGTCTTCCAGCCGCAACGTCCGAGCCGCGCGCTGCGCGAGTTCCATATTGTGTGTGGCCAGCACCGAAGTCAACCCATGAACCCGGTGCAACCGTTCGAGCAGATCCATCACATGCTCTGCGGTCCGGTGGTCCAGGTTTCCAGTCGGTTCGTCTGCCAGCAGCAACGCTGGCTTGTTCACTAGCGCCCTTGCAAGCGCCACACGCTGCTGCTCTCCGCCTGAAAGCTCACCGGTCCGGCGTCCCAGGGCATTTTCCAGGCCCACCTCCGCCAGAAGTTCCCTGGCGTGACCCCGTGCCTTTTCAAAATCACTACCTGCGATGAGCTGGGGCAGCATCACATTTTCAAGCGCACTGAACTCAGGCAGTAAGTGGTGCATTTGCCAGACAAAACCGATCCGACGGTTCCTATAGCCTGCCTGCTCTTCAAAGCTGAGCTCAGCCAATCTCTGCCCCTCAAAGTATATCTCACCTCTGGTGGGGGTGTCTAGCGCCGCGAGCAGGTGCAGCAGCGTTGTTTTGCCTGATCCCGACCTTCCCACCAGCGCCAGCAGTTCTCCTTGCTCCACCCTAAGGTTAAGGCCGTCAAAGACAACCACTTCCTGCTCACCGGAACGGAAGACCTTGGTCAGATTTTCAACTCGCAGCATCGGGCCTCAAGTTCCGAACTCCGAGGCTAACATTAACACAAAACTGCCACGAAGCAATCAAAGTTCGGGGGGAATTTTCACTCGTAACGCAGAATTTCCGCTGAGTCCAGTCGCGCGGCTGAAAAAGAAGGATAAAAAGCTGCAAGAAAGCTGATCGCCACCACCGCCAGGCTGATCCAGAGGCCATCCCAGGGGCGCGGGATAAACGGGACGTAGGACAAACCATAAACGTCAGCTTGCAAGGGAATCAACTGGTAGGCCTCTCCCATCCAGGAACCACCATATCCCAGGATCAGGCCCAGAATCGTGCCCAGGCAGGCAATCAGGACTCCGTGCAGCGTAAAGACGGTCCAAATCTGCCTGTTCTTTGCCCCCATCGACTTCAGGACGGCGATGTCACGGTTCTTGTCCATCACCATCATCGCCAGCGTAATAAAGATGTTCAGGGCCGCCACCAGCACGATCAGGCCGATGGTCAGGATGGTAACCAGTCTTTCCAGCTTCAATGCGCTGAAAAGCGCGTGATTCTGGTCCACCCAGGTGGTGGTTGCAAATCCGGAGCCGGCGGCCTTCTGGATGGTTTGGGCCACTGAGTCAGCCTCATACACATCGTCGAGCTTGAATTCAATTACGGAAACAACATTCCTCAGGTCAAACAGGCGTTGGGCAGCGTCGAGATTGGTAAAGGCCCATTGGGCGTCAAAATCAAAAAAGCCCGAATCAAATATTCCCACCACGCGAAAATCGCGGTACTTGGGAACGTTCCCGAACGGTGTCAGCGTCCCCTGCGGGCTGGTGATCATCACTGTGTCGCCAACCGATGCTCCCAGGTTCCTGGCCAGTTCTTTTCCGATAATGATGGGGTCGGCATCAGGAAAGGTTTCAGAGAGCCCTTTCAACGACCCCGCAGTCAGCCGCTGGAGCAGATCACAAACCTTCATCTCGCGCTCCACGTCAACTCCCTTGATGACCACGCCGTCAGACCGCTGCCGGTTCGAAACAAGGGCCTTTTCATAAAGGGCCGGGGCGGCTGCAACCACATGCGGCAGACTGGAGAGGCGCTCGGTCAGCGCTTCGTAATGCTGAATGCCGTCATTCTGGGAACGAATCAGGTTGACGTTGGCGGTGGCGCCAAGAAGTTTGCCCTGCAATTCCTGCCGAAACCCATTGTTAATAGCCAGAGCGATCACCAGCGCCGCCACGCCAGCCGTCACTCCAACCACGGAGATGGCCGTTACCACCGATATGGCAGCCTGGCGCCGCTTCGCCTTCAGATACCGCATTGCCACAAACCATTCAAATTTCATGATTGAAAGTTATTATCCGACGATACCGGCTGGAAAGGAAATCACAAATGCGGGACGGGCAAACTTCCACCGGCACTCGAGGCACAATAAACGCAACTTGGCTGAAGCGCCACTGGCGAGTAGAATCTGCTCGGGGACGTATTCCACAGGGCGATTGATCTGCTCGGGATAGGGCGCAAACGGTGCCCGCAATAGGAGGGAGGTATGACGAGGATGGGCTGCGGCGGGGGACGGCGTTTAATCGGTTTGGCTGTGACGGTGCTGGCCTCAATTGTTTTAGTGGGTTTGCCAATCACCGCTCGAGGCCAGGAGATTCGTGTCAGGTTCTTGAACGCCCGGACCGGTCGTCCAGTCACCTATGAAGCCGCCCAGATGTGGGTGGAATCCTGTAAGCTCTGCGTCTTGACGGCGCCGGCTGACAACAAAAAGGGAACGGCCACATTTCTTTATACCGGCGACAGCATTAAAGCAATCTGGCCCCCGAAAACCAAGGAATCTCGCTATTTTCCGACGGAACTGACAATATCGCCGTGGCCCATAAAAATTGCCGTCGCCCCGATTGTAGCTGCAGGTATCTGCTGGGATACGGGATCTGGTGGTGAAGGCCCTTGGTACCCAATCAGCGAAATACTGCAGCACGGCGCGGTGTCAGAGAATCACTGCGGGAAAGCGACGGCGAGCCCCAAGCCCGGCGAATGGATTCTTTTTATCAAGCCGATACCAGCGTGGAAACGCATCCTCGGGGGATTCTCGGAGTGAGCGGATGGCCGCTCGATTCCCATGCCCAAGGGCGATAACGCAGGGGCGCTTCGCGTCGGGGCTGGTGCAGAGGTACTTCCTGTCTCTGCGAATTCCCTGGGCTTGCGCGTATGGCCGGCACAGGCCCGGAGGGCCGAAAGAATTTAGCCCATTGCGCAAGCCATGGGATTGGATTTGCGTTACAATCCCGAATGCCCCGAGGGGCGAAAGAACCAGGGGCAGCGGCGGCAAGTGATTTTCTTCCCGTCGTTTTCTCGCGACGAGGAAAGGTCTTCTCGCTTCGCGCGACCGCAGGCCATACAAAGCGCGCATCTGCGCCACCGGGGGTGTTGGAGACTTTTGCAACTTCGGAGACACTGATTATGCCTATTGGGAATCTGTTCCGGAAATGGCGGCAAGGCAGGAAGAAAGCGCCATTGGACGAGTTCGTTTTGACAGATCCCACGAAACTCACTCCCGAAGAATCTGACTGGCTCTGCAACAAGCTGTCATTGCCCCCCGCAGTGCTGCACAGCTACCTGGAGTTGCTGGAGGTTCGGCAGGTATCCACGGTCAACACGGACATCACCCTTCGCGACATGGCCAATCAGTACGGCGAAATCAAGAACCAGCTGGAAAAACTGATGGCGGATGATCCCACTATCCAACCATTGATCGAGCAAGCGCTGGAGGCATTGGAACAAGCGCAATGGCCCCGCGCGGAATCGCTCTTGAATGAAGCCGCCACAGGGAACATTCAGGCTGCCGAATCAGCGCCCATCAAGAAACAACGTGAGCGGCTTCTCTCAGCAGCCTCCGCCAAAGCATCCAATGGCGGTCTGAATAGATCGGAGCTTGCGCACCGGAAGTCTGCGGAATACTACCGCCAGGCGGCGGAGCTGGTTCCGGCTGTTGAGCCCTTGATTCGGGCCGGCTATCTTGTTTCCCAGGGTTATGGCCTGATGCTTTGCGGTGAGTATCCCGAGGCGGAAGGCTCATTAACGCTGGCATTGGAAATCCGCGAGCGGGAATTGGCGACTGACTCGCTCGATGTCGCTGAGTGCTTATACTTTTTGAGCCGGTTGTATCAAAACCAAGGCCGTTACGCCGAGGCCGAACCGCTCCACCAACGCAGCCTGGCCGTCCGGGAAAAAGTGCTGGGGCCGGAACATCCCGATTTGGCCAAGAGCCTGAACAGTCTGGCGGCGCTTTACCATGATCAAGGCCGTTACGCGAAGGCCGAACCGCTCTACCGCCGTGGCCTGCCGATCGATGAAAAAATGCTGGGACCGGAGCACCCCCATGTCGCCACCAGCCTGAACAATCTGGCGGCGGTTTACGAGGCTCAGGCCAAGTACGCCGAGGCCGAACCGCTGTACCTCCAAAGCCTGTCCATCCGGGAAAAAGTGTTGGGGCCGCTGCACCCCCATGTTGCCGACAGCCTCAACAGTCTGGCGGAGCTTTACAAGACTCTGGGCAAGTACACCCAGGCCGAACCGCTCTACCGCCGCAGCCTGCTCATCCGGGAAAAAGTGCTGGGGGCAGGGCACCCCCATGTGGCCGACAGCCTCAACAATCTGGCGCTGCTTTACGAGGCTCAGGGCAAGTACGGCGATGCCGAACCGCTCTGCCGCCGCAGCCTGGCCGTCCGGGAAAAAGTGCTGGGGCCGAAGCACCCCCAGGTCGTCGCGAGCCTGAAGAACTACGCAATCCTCCTGCAAAAGATAGGGCGAAACTCCGAGGCGGAAGAGATGCTGGCCCGCGTCCGGGCGATCCGCGAAGGCACGTAGCCACGGCACCGGGTTTGTGCCGTGGGCTTTGAGAGGGTTAGAACCGAGGAACCCACCACCCACTATTAGTGCTGGAAAAGAAGGGCCGCATACATCGCAAGCAGCGCGCTGGCCACCTATTGGGGCCCGTCAACGCCGAAACAGAACATTGCAGAGCCGCCACCTTCTGCTACAGCGAGGAACCCATACTCGCCGGGAACAAGATCGTATGGAATCGTAAGCTCAATGGATGAATTCCCATACGGAGTAGAGTTATAGTTCAGGAGCCCGGGTTTCCCGGGGTTGCTCGAAGTTTTTGACTTCTTCCCAAGGCTCACAGTTCGCCTGCCGCCCTTTGACTGGAACCTTTCGAGGAGGAAGCTCAGTTTCTGCGTTGGTGTCGCTCGGCGGATCTCGAAATTCCACTTTGATCCCACCTTGAGCCTCACCGGGGACCGCTCGCTAATTACGCCTGAATACCCGGTCACCCGGAACGGTCCTGCATTCGCTCCAAACGTCAACTTTTCAGCTTCCAGCGGAACGAGGGAATTCGCTTGTTCGTCCACAAAGTACACAAAATCGGGTCTGGGCGGCTCGCCCATAGGAGCGCTTGCGGGCTTCAAAATTCTCGCCGGCTGAGTCACTTTGCGCTTCCATTTCTCCGGCAATTTGTCGAACTGTGTGGTGATGCCCGGGTCGTTTGGTGCAAGTTCGTGGGCGATCAGGACTTCCTTATAACCCTCCTCGTTGTTATGCTTCCTCCAATACGCCGCGCCGAGATTGGCGTGCGCATTTGCAAATTTGGGGTCAAGCTGGATTGCTTTTCGGTATTGTTGAATGGCCTCGTCCACATGATTTTGCATCACAAGCACGTAGCCGCGCTCCGAGTACGCGGGAGCAAAATCCGGACGCAATCGAATGGCCTCGTTCAGCTCTGTCATCGCCTCCTGAAGCTTGCGGTTGTCAATCAGCACTTCGGCGAGCATGTAATGGTATTGATGGTTGTTGGGGTCGAAGCGAATAGCATCGCGAGTTTGAGCGATTGATCCCTTCATATCCCCTTTTCGGCGCAGAGCTGCGGCAAGGTCAATTCGGAGTTCGGGGTCGGTGGATCCCAACGCGAGAGCTTTGTGGAACTCGCTGATCGCGTCGTCTACGTTTCCCTCTTCGAACAATACTGTTCCTAAGCTGTCGTGAAGGGAGGGATTGTTGGGGTAAGCTGCAAGGCCCTGCCGCAATACGTCGGCCGCCCCTGCGGTATCGTGGTTGTTCATTAGAGCCCGTGCCAGCACATTTCTCGCAAAAGCCGGGTGGGGATCCAACTCCACCGCCTTCCTCAACTCGGTCATGCTGCCGCCGGTATCACCATTTCCGGCGAGGGCCGTCGCCAGAATAATGTGGGCCATGGCAAGACCGGGCAATGCTTTGACCGCCCCGCGCGCCTCGGCCACGGCGGCGTCAAATTGCGATTCGCACGCGAGCGATCTGGCTAGAGCAAGATGGAGAACAGGATTTGCCGGCTCCGATCCAAGTGCGGCACGGAATTCCCTTTCAGCCTCGGCGTAATTCGCTTCCGCACCAGCGCTTTCCAGCTGGAATGCAGCCCCTCGCGACAGATGAGCAAGGACCGCTTCTTCATTGGCCGAAGCCGGCGCAGCCTGTGCGCTGACTCGCGCAGAGGCCAGGGCCTGGGCGAGATTTTCCCATTTCGGGTCAGTAGCGGCGCCGGATTGTTTAAGCAATGTCAGAAGTTGAGGAGAAGCAACGAAATCAATTCCGTCACGCTGCACCAAACTCGCAACCTCATCCCCAGGAGCTCCGACAGCAATCAACCCCAAAACCTGAACCTTCCCAAGCGGCGGCTGCGCACTCTTGCACACGATCGCGCCGGCGAACAGGAAGGGAAGAATGAATTTAGTCGAGTTCCACCAAGTCGCGGACTTGCGCATGACGGGCCCCTCCTGACGAGCGCAGAGTGTAACACATGTCGCGCACCGCCGGGAGATCGATGTGGCCCCAGTGTCGCTACCGGATTTAACGTCCGAGCGGGTGGCGCCCCGAAGGATCGGCACGGTCAGAGAAGTGAGAAATTATTTCCTGCCAATGGCTGGCCCATCGGGAATCGCAGGGACTAAAACCCGGAGCTGCGCCGGCCCTGTTTTGCCACTGACCGGCTGGTCAGTCTATTAACGACTGAACAACCAGACCGAGACGAACAAAATGGGCCCGCGGCGGGCACAGAGACTCGCCTTGTACGTCTGTCATTTTGCGGGGAAGATAAGAGCCGCGACCTCAATAGCGGAGGTCCACGCTACTCCTCATCAGGCCGAAGACTTTTCAGGCCGCAGGAGGGGGAAAAGAATCACGTCACGGATGGAATGCGAATTGGTCAGGAGCATGGTGAGGCGGTCGATGCCGATCCCTTCCCCGCCCGTCGGAGGCATGCCGTAACTCAGAGCCCGAATGTAATCTTCATCAATGGCGTGGGCTGTCAGGTCTCCCCGCTCACGCAACATCTGCTGGTATTCAAAACGGTCCCGCTGTTCGGCCGGGTCGTTTAATTCGCTGAAGGCGTTGGCAATTTCCATGCCGGCCACAAAAAGCTCAAACCGCTCCACAAAGTTGGGGTCGTCGGGCTTCTGCTTGGAAAGCGGCGAAACTTCAAGTGGAAACTCAATGATGAAGGTCGGCTGGATTAATTGATGCTCCGCCACAGCTTCAAAAAGTAACTGAAGGGCAGTTCCTGGCGCCGTTCCCTCGGGAAGCGCAACAGGCGCATATTCGTCGCCCGGTTTCTCGGCAAAACCGTTGTAAGCCCTGACCCATTCAAACACCGCCTTGGGCTGGTCAAAATCTCCTGCCGCGGGCCCGGGCCCGGCCTCCTTCGGCCAGTAACGCGCAACCGCCTCCTTCATGGTGAATCGCTGGAACTTTTCAAACGAGATGTGGTGTTCGCCGAAGTCAAACTCCAGAGAACCCGTCACGGCCCTGGCCACGTGCTGCATCAGGCGCTCGCTCAGGTCAATCATGTCACGGTAATCCGCGTACGCCTGGTAAAATTCCAGCATCGTGAATTCCGGATTGTGCTGGGTTGAAATTCCTTCATTCCGGAAGTTCCGGTTAACTTCGTAAACGCGGTCGAGCCCTCCTACGATCAAGCGCTTCAGGTAAAGCTCCGGCGCGATGCGCAGGTAGAGGTTCATATCGAGCGTGTTGTGATGGGTCACAAAAGGACGCGCCATGGCGCCGCCCGCCATCGGCTGCATCATCGGCGTCTCAACCTCGACGTAGCCGTGCGATTCCAGGAACTCCCGCAGTGCCTTGATCAGCCGGGATCGCCGCTCAAAAACGTGCCGGGCCTCGTCGTTAACCATCAGGTCCAGGTATCGCTGGCGGTATCGGATTTCGACGTCGGTAAGCCCGTGCCACTTTTCAGGCAGTGGAAGCAGGGCCTTGGCAAGAAAATGGAGATGCTCCGCGTGCACCGTAAGCTCGCCGGTGCGGGTGCGGAACAGGTAGCCTTCCACGCCAATCA
>DATLWV010000079.1:0-3200 GCA_035576145.1 Terriglobia bacterium | reverse complement strand
TGATCGACGTCGAGCGCCCCCGCTTTGCCGCTTTCATCGAGAAGGATTCCTGCAGCTAAGACTTTTTCCTGATGCTTAGTCTCGACCAGGACGACCTCGGAGTCGTGCACATTCGGCACACTATTGATGACGCGCCGCACTTCATTCGGGTGTACGCGATAGCCGCCGATCTTTATTTCGTTATCTTTCCGCCCAAGGTAGAAGAGACTGCCATCGTCCTGATAAATACAGATATCCCCACTGCGATAGCAGCGTATGCCGTCCAGATACCTCACAGCAGCCTCCGTCTCCGCCGCCAGGTTCCAGTAGCCCCTCATTACCTGCGTACCGCCGATGTACAGTTCGCCAGGCACATTCTTTTGTGTGATTCGCTCGCCTTCGCTGCCGACGAGGAAAGTGCGCACATGTTTGAACGGACTCCCGATGGGGTAAAGCTCTTGCCGGCCAGGCTCAAGGTCTCTGATCGTGTACGCAGTGCAGCCGCATGTGACTTCGGTTGGACCGTAAGCATTGATCACTTTAACGCCTGCCCCTGCCCGCAACCATCGCTGAACAGTGTCAACATTCGGGATATCTGTTCCAGTGAGTACGGTCTGGAGGTGCGGCAGAGGGGTAGTACCGAATTCGGAAGCCTGTGCAATGAGTCCAAGCATCAAGCCCCAGGCGGAAAAATGGGTCACATTGTTAGTTGCTATCGTCTGAAACAACAGATCAGAGAACACAACGTCGTCGTGGACATGCAGACGAGCACCCTGGGCAAGAGGGAACAACATATCCATGAGAAAAACATCGAAATGCAGCGGCGAGAAACTGGCGCAAACCGATTCCGCACGGACGTCGTAAACTTCTTCAGTCCCCTCGAAAAAATCGACAATGCTGCGATGGTCGATCAAGACACCCTTGGGTCGTCCAGTCGATCCGGATGTGTAGATGCAGTACGCTGGCGAGTCCAGAAGCCGGCCCGGTGAACTTACGTCCGGGCCGGGGACGTAATCCGTTGCTGCGCTCGCCTGTAGAATGCGCTCTAAGTCTTCCTTCAGAAGTAAGCTGGCCTGCGGGGGAAGATATGCTCCGACAGTTTCCCGCAGATCTTCCTCTGTTATGACGACGGCAGGTGCTATGTCATTCAAGATGTATTGCAGTCGAGCTGCGGGCATGCGGGGATCGAGCGGAACGTGGATGCACCCCGCCTTAAAGGTGCCTAGAATTGCAGCCAC
Organism: Terriglobia bacterium; assembly: GCA_035576145.1. GTDB lineage: Bacteria > Acidobacteriota > Terriglobia > UBA7540 > UBA7540 > SCRD01. Next base: position 1,983 of record DATLWV010000079.1, on the reverse strand, counting down.
CATGATGGCTCGCCGGTTCGCCACTACTACAACGCGGCTCCCAGTCTTACATCCGATTGCCTGCAAGTGCGTTGCCAGGCTGGTGCTGAAGCGGTCCAAGGCGCCATAATTAATGCTGACCTCGCTGTCACAGACGGCAAATTGGTTCGGTTTGGCGAGAGCGTGGCATCTGATGTCTTCGAGAAGGTGTCGACGCATGGGCTTGGTCTCTTTGCGCTTCTGAGGCGCCGCACGATACGGTTTTCGCAAAACAACTTACTGACTTGATTCTTTTAAGTGATTGGCACAATCCCGACTGTATTTAGTATCCATATAGCGAGCCCGATGAAATGATGCATATACATCCGCTAGCAACCTCAGGCGTTCCGTACCCACCGTAGCAACTCCACTTTTAGCTCTTAGGTACGGGTGAGTGAGCCTTCGCTGCCCTGCCGGCCGAACGCATTCGATTCGATTTCTAAACGGTCGGAATGATCGGGTTTCGAGCGAACAATCCTCATACCGCTGTGGGTACTCTTACTCTTTCGACCGGCTGCTTGCTGCCCACCGGCACCGGAGTGAGCCAGCCGTGGCGGTCGCTCTTCTCGCCGCCCACGATGGCGTAGAACTCCTTCTGGATCGCCTTGGTGATGGGGCCAATCGCGCCCTTGCCCACATCGATCTTGTCCACGGAATGGATCGGCGTGACTTCTGCTGCCGTCCCGGTGAAGAATGCTTCGTCTGCGATGTAGAGCATCTCACGCGGAATCATCTGCTCGACAATCGGAATGCCGAGGTCGCGCGCAATCTGCAGCACGGAGTCGCGGGTGATGCCCGGAAGAACCGAATTACTGAGCGGCGCCGTGATCAGCTTCTCGCGATGCACGACGAACACATTCTCCCCCGATCCCTCACTCACAAAGCCGTTGATGTCGAGTGCAATGCCTTCGGCAAAGCCGTTGACGGCGGCTTCCATCTTGATGAGTTGCGAGTTCATGTAATTGGCGCCCGACTTGGCCATGGCCGGCAACGTATTGGGCGCGATCCGCGTCCAGGAAGAAACGCAGACGTCGCAAGCTTCACTTTCGCCGCCCAGATATTTTCCAAACGGAAAGTTAATGATGTAAACCTCGGTGGGCGAGTTAAATGCAGTCACTCCCGCCTCGCCGTAGCCGCGGAGAATGATGGGTCGCACGTAGCACGGCCACGTGCCGTTGCTGGCGACGGTTTCCAGCACTGCCTTCACCAGTTGGTCGCGGGTGTAATCGACGTCGATGCGATACACTTTGGCCGAATCGAGTAACCGTTGTATGTGCTCGGTGACGCGGAAAATCGCAGGTCCCGCGGGTGGCGCATAGCACCGGATCCCCTCAAATACGGAGGAGCCATAGTGCACCACGTGCGACATCACGTGAATCGTGGCATCATCCCAAGGAATAAGCTTGCCGTTGTGCCAGATAAATTCCGATTTCTCGATCGCCATAAGGACTCCTTCAGCTGCGGTCTCTGTCCGGTCAGGTGATTGGGAAGCTTTCCTGACGTTCGAACAACAATCCTGGACGGAAGCTCGCCTCTTCGCTTGCTTGACGTATTATCCTGAGAAGAAATTCGAGCTGTAGACGAATGGCCGGCAATGGCGCGTTACGTCACCATGGGTTCAGGAGCTTTTTTGCAATATACAGCTGCTAACGTGGTGTACAAATTGTATTCCGCTTCATTGACAGAATGTCAAAGCAAAGAGGCAGCGCTATTCTCGGAGGCCCGTCTTCCGTTGGGATGCTTTCGGCAGGCTGCCGCCACTGGGAGTCCATATCTCCTATTAACCCAGTATCCGATCGCCAATTGAGTTCAGGACAGGACAGGGCAGGACAGGGCAGGCGCATCTGACCTGTAGGTTCCAAGCTTCCACGCAGATTTAAACACACGCCCCACACGCATACAACTGTACGAAATCCGGGAAAGCGGACATTGCCCGGCCATGGTTCCTGTCCCAAACTGGAACGA
>DATLWV010000078.1:0-17638 GCA_035576145.1 Terriglobia bacterium | reverse complement strand
CTGGGCGCCGGAAATCTTGTCTGAACCAACGTGGGAACCGTTGGAGGCCCGTATGATTTCGCCCAGGCCTTTGGCTGCGTTGAGCGTTCTGTCCAGGCTGGCTGCTACGGTGGTAGCAGCATAGGATGTTGTTCCGTGGCGCGCCAGATACTTTCCCACGGCTGCTACGGCTTCGGGAGTTGCCTCCATCAGGTCGTAACCCACGGCGCCGTGAATGTGAATGTCAATAAATCCCGGAACGACCGTGCGGTCCTGGTAGTCAATTACCGCAGCGCCCTGCGGGATCTTCACCTGCTCGCGCGGACCGACCTTTGCAATCCTGTGGCCTTCAACGAGGATCACGCCATTGGGGATCTCTTCCGCCGGTGTAAGAATGGTTCCCGCAATAATGGCTTTAACGGCTTTCATGATTTCCCTCTGGTGGACTTTCTAAGGCCAGCGAGTACATGCTCTTTAAGATACTCTACGCGCGCCTTGCGAAGCGCAAGCGCCGTGTTGGGTTGTCGTTTGAGAAACCGGAGAGCTTCCTCTTTGGGGATATTCTTCCAGATCATCAGAAGGGCTGCGGGAAGGTTTGACGCGGCGGGCTCCATTGCGCGTGCGGCCGTTGCAGGATCGACGCCAGTGGCCTTGACCACGATGGCCCGGCCGCGTTCCCGCAGCTTCTCATTCTTCATTTCCATGTGGACCATCAAGCCGGAGAATACGCGTCCCAGCTTCACCATCGTGGCGGTGGAAAGCATGTTCAGGACGAGTTTCTGGGCCGTGCCCGCTTTCAATCGAGTTGAGCCGGCAATCACCTCAGGGCCTACGTTGACGGCAATTTCAACATCTACAAGCCCATGTATGGGCGAAACGGGATTGGCCGTTACCCCAATGGTCGCGGCGCCCTTTTGTTTCGCATAGCGCAGCCCCTCGAGTGTGTATGGGGTACGGCCGCTCGCGGCAATTCCTACGAGGACGTCTTTCTCGCTCAATCCGATGCGCTTAAGGTCCTTTCGCGCGCTGGCGCGATCGTCTTCAACTCCCTCGCCGGCCTTGAACATTGCTTTCGGGCCGCCTGCCAGCACGCCCACTACCTTGTCCGTGCCAAAGGTCGGACGGCATTCGGAAGCATCCAGCACGCCGAGCCTGCCGCTGGTTCCTGCACCAAGATAAATCAGTCGCCCTCCCTTCGCCATGGAGTTGACGGCCAGATCGACTGCGCGAGTAATCTGCGGCAGTGTCCTGGCGACCGCCACGGCGACTTTCTGGTCCTCGCGGTTCATCAAGTCAAGAATTTCGCGCGTCGATTTTGTGTCGAGAGAATCTGCTGCTGGATTCTTCCTTTCCGTGACACGCTCTGTTGAGGGACGTTTCATTTCAGGCGACCTGCAGGAAAATCGAGTGCAAGACTTCAATTTCAGAAAGCAGAATCAATTTCAGATTCCCCCGCAACCCGGGAAATCTAAAGTGGGTCGTGGGGTCAGATCGGTCCTCCCGCGGCCATTTCCGTGATGGGTTGGAGCGCCACCGCGCGGCCAGATAACAGTGTACCAACTCTCAACGCTTTCATGTGGGGCATTCAACAACTGCGCCGCTGTTTCGCTAAAAGCCGCTGCATTCCTCAGATTCTCGCATCGCGACGATGTCCGGAATCCAATCTTTGATTGACACGAACCCCTGAGTTTATAGCAAAATGCTTTACTCGCATGAATAAATTAACGGGGAGCCCGGAATGAATAGAATTCGCGATTTCAGCGCCTTTTTACTCTTACTCGTGATGACCTTCACTGCGTCTGCGGTCAAGGCTGCGCAGGTTCGCAGGCGTGTACCCGACAAAAGTTCGACGGCCATTGCGGCACGTCTGCGGCAGCTTCCCGGCGTGGTTGAAAACGCCATGCAGCAGGGCAAAACGCCCGGGGCCGTCATCCTGGTGGGCCATGATGGCAGCGTGGTTTACCAGCGAGCTATTGGTTATCGCCGCCTGGTCCCGACAAAGCTGCCGATGTATATGAGCACGATTTTTGACATGGCATCCTGCACCAAGGTTGTGGCCACCACCACCGCCATCATGCAGCTTTTCCAGGAGGGCAAGATCCGCCTGGACGATCCGGTTTCCGAATACTGGCCGGAGTTCGCCGCCAACGGCAAGCAGAATATTACGGTTCGCGAACTGATGACCCACTACTCCGGCCTGCCGCCCGACCTGGACCTGAGCAATGACTGGTCCGGTTACGACACGGCGATGCAGATGATTGTCGATACGGCTCCCATCGTGCCACCCGGGACGCGTTTCATATACAGCGACATCAACTTCGAGACCCTGGGGGAACTGGTCCATCGGATATCCGGCGAGCCGCTCAATGTCTATTGCGAGCGGCACATTTTCAAGCCCCTGGGTATGACCAGCACTATGTTTGTTCCCCCCGCCACTTTGCGTTATCGAATCGCTCCCACGCAACACGTCGACGGGGCCACGGGTCCCATTCTTTGGGGCGAAGTCCACGATCCCACGGCCCAGCGGATGGGCGGCGTGGCGGGCCATGCTGGCCTGTTCTCTGACGCCCGCGACCTTTCAATTTTCTGCCAGATGCTGCTGAACGGCGGAACATATCACGGAGTGCACATCCTCAACCGCCTGACCGTGGAAAAGATGACAACGCCGCAGTCGCCGGTTGACAAGATGGCGGTGCGCGGGCTTGGCTGGGACATCGCGTCGGCTTTTGCTTCCAATCGCGGTGCGCTCTTTCCGGTGGGATCGTTTGGGCACACGGGTTTTACGGGACCCTCGCTGTGGATTGATCCCGTAACGCGCACTTATGTTGTCTTTCTTGCCAATCGCGTCCACCCGAATGGGACGGGCGACGTGGTTGCGCTCCGTTCGATGATTGATACAGCCATCGCGGCCGCGCTGGGTCCGGTCTCCGACCAGCGGGTCCTGGATTCCCGCAGATCGCTCACGGGCTACTACGAGCTGATGCGGAGTTATCGTGTCAGTGGATTGCGGAACGGGAATGTGCGGACGGGGATTGACGTCCTGGAAAATGAAAACTTTGCGTCATTGAAAGGCCTGCGTGTCGGCCTCATCACCAACGAGACTGGCGTGGATTCCGAGGGAAGGAGGACCATCGACCTGCTCCATCACGCGCCCGGCGTCGACCTCAAGGCTATCTTCAGCCCCGAGCACGGCCTCTGGGGCAAAGAGGACAGTTCAGTGGCCTCTACCACCGAGCCAGCCACCGGGTTGCCGGTCTATAGCCTTTACGGTGAGACGCGCCGGCCTACCGCGCAAATGCTCCAGGGGCTGGACGCTCTGGTGTTTGACATTCAGGATGTCGGCGTGCGCTTTTACACCTACATCACAACCATGGCTTATGCCATGGAGGAGGCAGCCAGGAACCACCTGGCGTTTTATGTTCTGGACCGTCCCAACCCGATTGGCGGGTCCATTGTCCAGGGCCCGATTCTTGATTCGGACCAGCGGTCGTTTGTCGGCTATTTCCCGCTGCCAGTCCGCTACGGCATGACGATGGGTGAACTGGCCCAAATGTTCAACGAAGAGGAGCACCTGGGCGCAAACCTGCACGTGATCAAAATGCAGGGCTGGGAGCGGACCGACTGGCTTGACGAGACGGGGTTGAAATGGAGGAATCCATCGCCCAACCTGCGCTCACTGACCGAAACGATTCTTTATCCCGGAGTCGGGATGGTTGAGGGAGCGAACGTCAGCGTCGGGCGCGGGACGGATACACCTTTTGAACTGCTGGGCGCGCCCTGGATCGACGGAAAATGGCTGGCAGTTTATCTGAACTCCCGCGACATTCAGGGCGTACGTTTTCTTCCGGTGGACTTCACGCCGCAGAGCAGCAAGTTCGCGGGCCAGGTGTGCCACGGCGTTCAGATCTATCTGGTGGACCGCCAGGCGCTCGACCCGACGGAACTAGGAGTGGAGCTGGCTTCTGCGCTTCATCAGCTCTTCCCCAAAGGTTTTGAATTGGACAAGACACTTCCCCTGATCGGGTCGCGATGGGTGCTTGACGACATCAGGAACAATTTTGATCCAGACCGGATTGAATACCTGTGGCAGGAGCCCCTGATGAATTTCCGAAAATTGCGCGCAAAATATCTGCTCTACGTGGAACCATGAATGCCGCAGGGGAACAATTGAAGCGGACCGCAACAAACCGGCAGGGACGAAAGCATCCATGCCGGTCCAAACGGTCGACTTTGAAACTTGCCAGCCGAAAAGCGCAGGCCAGACTGGGACTGACGACATATCCGTCCGCGTGTTATCCATTAAGTACATACACCTTTAATACCTTGTAATAATTGGGTGAAAACGACGGCCGTTTGGTGTGACCGTATCGTGACTCGATCTTGCCAAGCCCCAGAGCCATCATTTGCAGGGGTCCTGGGCGCGCGCATAATCGCAACATTCTTATAGATTTAAGGGTTCATGCTTCCAGGCTGGGTTGCGCGGACGCCTTTGGCAAGCAGATTGCCAATATCGGGGTGGGGACAGTTGAGTGCGCGCCTCTGCGCCGAAGGGAAAGCCCATGTACGATCTGCTCAAGCTACTCTGGGAGGATGAGGATGCACAGGACCTTGCGGAATATGCCTTGCTGCTCATGCTGGTTTCGTTGACAGCAGTTGTTGCATTGCATTCGCTGGGGGTGACGACCACAAAGATGTTTTTCCGTGTAGCGTATGCGCTTTTCTTTAAGCATCGAGCGGTTGACAGGTAATCTCGCAGTCGGCACGGCTGGAATGCTCTGATGGCCGGCCGGCACGAAGACCAGGAACTTACTTTCTGCGGTCTTGCGAAGCGCGAGGTGGGGACTTGCGGAAACAGGTGGCTCAGCAAACAGCAGAACGCGGAAGTCCCGGCAAGCGATGCCCCCCAGTGTTCGATTTACCAGGACATTCAACGGTTCGAACAAAACCTGGAATCCTCGATGTGGTCCTATGCGAAAATTGTGTTCGGGGGACTTGGTATTGACCCTACGGGAAACCGTGGTATGCTTTTCCCCTGCTTTATAGCCGTCCACACTGAAGTTCATCGACTGCCATCAGGACGGGGGAGGGTGAAGTGAGAAACAGGAAGTGCCTGGTTGTCATCCTGGCAGCCGTAAGTCTGCTTGCGATTGCCATACCGTCTGCCTGGGCAAAAAAGAAGCACGCATCTGTCAATCCGGACGATCCGACTTACCGGCTCTATCAATTGCTGAATGATTCTTACGGAGGCAAACTGGCGGACTATTATCTGCTGGCAAATCTTTATCCCGATCCAGAGGATTCGTCCAACCAGCTCCAGCGGGTAATTCGCGTTGATTATAACAAGAGCCTTTTCTTTGGACGCTTCCACATTTACGTGCGCAGCGTGGGCAAGCTGAGCCCGGCCCAAATGAAAACGTACGATGCCAAGCAGATTTATGACTTTGGAGAATCGGACGACACGAAATATGAAAAGATCGACCCGGGAGAACTGGGCGGGACCGGCGATCTTTACTTGAAGGCATCAGCTAACGGGCCGCTGGCCCCCGCTCCCGTCACGGACCAGGCCCGGCAGGATTACGATATGCTGATCACCAAGTACCTTCTGCCGGCGCTGCAAAAGAAGTAAGGTTCGTTTTCTACTGGCCTCATCCGGTGCGCCGGTGCAACCTGCGCGACTTCACCGGGCTTGCGCCCAGAGATGCCGAAACTCCTCCTCGTAACGCGCTGAAACGCTGCGATCTCGAATGAATACGGCGTTTTCAAAGTTATAGCTGGTGGCGCTTGTGGTCCAGTTGTAACTCCCGGTTTCCGCAACTTCTCCATCGAAAACAGCGAACTTGTCGTGCATCAGAGAGCGCTGCCCCCGGAATCCTCCACTCAGCCGGACGGGAATTCCCACTGATTTAAGATAACTGATTTCCGAATGCCTGTCGAAAGCCTCCCCCGCGTCAGTGACGATTCGTACTTGAACACCGCGCTGATGGGCTGCCTGGATTGCGGCAGTGATCTCAGGCTGCGTCAGGCTGTAGACAGCGATGTCCAGAGAGTGCCGGGTGTGGTTGATGGCGCTGATGACACGGTCCGCAATACGGTCGCGATCAGAGAAATAGGGGCCCTCGATGGAGGAATCGCCTGAAACGGCAAGCGGAGCTACGGAGGGAGCCCTGGTAGGATCCTGCCGCCCGGAACTTGAAAGATAACCGTAGGCAATCACGGCCGCCAGGACGATGGCAAGAAGGAACGAATGCCGGAACCGAAAACTCATAACAACCTTTCGTTATTCCTGGCTTGGTCCGGCAGGCCAAGTCCTGTTGGTTCGGAATCGAACGTTGTCCAAAGCTGCCCTGGCAAAAGACGATTGCGGATGAAGTTTTTCGGGCAAGGTCAATATCCACTTACTCCAGAGTCATCATGCGCCTGAGGCTGGCTTTCACGCATTGCTGTCACCATGGACCAGATGCGCGGATCCTCCATGCCCAGCCGCCACGCGGCAAACCCGCGCAACTGGTACTGGTCCAGGAGCCGCAGCTTTTCCTGAATGCTCCTGGCGTTTTCGTACCACACCCTGTTGACGGTTCCGCTGGTGCGGTATTCGAACCAGGGAGACCGATGCCTTTCATCCCACCGCGGTGTCAGTGAGAGGCGATTGAGCAGGGCCTGGGTTTCGGGGAAGGGCATGGTTCGCGCCTGGAGACTGCGCCCGTCATCGCTCCACTCGCGGCCGTAGAGGGCAATGCCCAGCAGGAGCTTGTCCGTAGGAACGTGGGTGCGGGCATACTCCAGAGCATTCCTGACCCAGTTGTAACCCGCGATGGGTCCGGCCTGGCCAAGGCGGCCCGAGTTGTCATAGGCCATCAGGGTCAGGAAATCCGTCGCATGGGCGAGCCCTGAATAGTCGTAAGCCGCCGCCCACTGGCCGGGAGCGGAATCCAGAAAGCGGGGAACGACGGCGACGCTCAACATCCGCCCCTCGTGGTGGAACTCCTTTGCAGCGTCATGAACAAAGCGTGTGTAGAGATTGATGTCGTCAGGATCGATGTTTTCAAGGTCGAGCTGAAAACCCAGCAGGTCCTGCTTCCTGGCGATCTCCACCAGGTTACTGATGACGGTCTTCTGCAGGCGCCGGTCGTGCAGCAAGACTGTTGCGACCCGTCGGTTGAAGTCCTGATTATAGAGGAGGGCCATTACCGGCAATCCCGACTGCCTGGCTGCGTCCATGGTGGACGCAGGAATGCCTCCCTGGACGTTTCCCCTCTGGTCCAGCCAATAGCATTGGGGCGCCAGAATCGTCATGTCAGAAGCGTGCTGTTCGACAGAATCCAATCCGAACGTGCCCCCCGTGGTGTAATACAAGGCCAGCGGCCTTGCAGTCATCACCTTTTCGCGCATCGCCTTCAGGGCCAGCTCGGCGCTATTTTGAACTGGAACTGCTTCGGTGGTCTGCGCCTGGTTTGCCAGCGGGGCCGGGTCGGTCTGGTTTGAATCACTGGGAGTGGTCAGAAATTTTGCCGGTAAAAGCACGGCAAGTAGAGATACAATCATCAGCGGTGTGCGGTTCAAGTATCGCGTCAACAGGTTCCTCTTTTTCAGGTGTTCCGAAGAGAGTACTAGCTGCACTCCCTGTTCGTCAAGGTGAGGAATACGGCAACAAATAACTTATAGCATATTACTATATTGTTCTATTGATAATTCTATCAACACTGGCTATCCATCCACCAAAGAAAGTAACCAGAGTTCCGATCACCACGTACCAAGTCCACGCGATGTCGACGACTCCGAAGGCCTTTCCAATTACAATCAGGATGAGAACGGCTAAACCCAGTGCGGCCCCCACCAGCGCGCCCCGCGAGGTCGCCCGTTTGGTGAGAACGCCCAGCAAGAAGATCCCCAGCATGGCCCCGTAAGGGATGGAAGCAATCGTCAGAGCGAGCACCAGGACGCTTTCGTGCAGATATTGGGCGATGATTGCGATAAGAATCAGCACTACGCCCCAGAAGAGTGTCAGGGCTCGTGAGGCCCGCACGTAATGCTTCTGGTCTGCGTCAGGGCGGAAGAAGGGCCGGTAAAAATCCACCACCGAACTGGAAGCCAGCGAATTAAATGCCGCGCTCAGGTTGGCCATGGCCGCCGCAATGATGGCCGCCGTCAGCAGGCCTGCAAGCCCTACGGGCAACTGCGTGATGACGAATGTCGGATAGATTTTGTCCGGCCGGCTGAAAGGATGGGCAGGCGGGTGAAAATGGTAGAAAGCAAACAGGACCACGCCCACAACCAGGAACAGGGCAAACTGGAACAGAATCACCAGGCCACTGGCCAGCAGCGCTCCCTGGCTCTGCCTTTTGTTCTTTGCCGCCAGCAGCCGCTGCACAATCAACTGATCGGTCCCGTGGCTGGCGCTGGTGAGAAACGTGCCGCCCACCAGGCCAGACCAGAACAAGTAGGGCTCGTGCCAGTTGAAGTGGAAATGGAAAATGGTGAATTTGCCGCCTGAAATGGCGGCGAGGTGCCCCACTTCCGCCCAGCCGCCGGGAACGGCCTGGACGGCCAGCAGCAATGCGATGACGGTTCCGATGATGTAAATGGAAAGCTGCGTGACGTCGGTCCAGATAACTGCTGTTAGCCCGCCTTCAAACGTGTAGAACAGGGTGAGCGCGGTGATAACCAGGACGGCGGTCAGAACGCCCGTCCTGAAAATCACCTCGATCACGATTGAAATAGCGAAGACGCGGACTCCCTCCGCCAGCGCCCGGCTGCCAAGAAACAGGCCGGCCGTGAAGACCTTGAGGCCGCGGCCAAAACGGCGCTCGATCAACTGATAGGCAGTGAAAAGTTCTCCGGCAAAATACTTGGGGATGAGCACAAAGCTGACAACGACGCGTGCCACGAGGTATCCGAAAACGAGCTGGAGAAAAGCCATGTCGCCGCCGTAGGCAATCCCCGGCGTGCTGATGATGGTGAGGATGCTGGTCTCGGCGGAAACGACGGAGAGCGCAATGGCCCACCAGGGAAGCTGGCGGCCGCCCAGGAAGTAATCGTGCAAGGTCTTCTGGCGCTTGCCGAAACGCGCTCCCAGCAGCGTGACCACCACCAGATATACAATGACGACCGACAGGTCGATCCAACTGAATGCCAATCACGCCTCACCGATTGTGATTTTCCGGATGCCCGCAAAGCAAAATGGTGCAGAACTCCAGCCTGATGCCGGAGTATGGCCGGCAACAAACAGAAATGCAGATGAAGCAGCGAGTCTAAGGAACTTGCGCCGGGGTGTCAAGAGGCGCCTGGCTGCCCGCTGGAGGTTCTCCAGTCTGTCACGGGGGCGGAAGCGGAATGGGAGGCGGAAGTGGGATCGGAGCCGACATGCTGACTTTTACCATGAAGCTGCGGGCATAGTCGTCGCTCCCGATGGTTTTAACTATCTGATAGTGGGAATCCAGGTAGGTCCGCAGGGGAGCCAGGTGGCCGGCGCTTTGGCCGGCTTCTGGCGGCATGTCGAGAATGGATGGCCAGTAAACGTATTTCACCGGATGTTTTTCGAGCCCATCAATAGTCTGCTGGACCTGCTCAGGCCGGGTGTACTCAGTGGAGGTTACGAAAGGCAACGGCGATGGGTCGCGCAGGTCAAGCAGGTAGTTGAGTTCGTTGTTTCCGAAGAAATATTCTCCCGGCTTGGTGTGGTCAAGAAGAAACTGGATTTCCTGGTACTGCACCTGGTTGAGCACCACCATGTTGCCGATGGGGAGTGCTACCTGCTGCTTCCATCCAAACACCCTCCCGTGCCACTGGCCGAGAGCAATGGCCAGGACGATCACCCACATGGCCGTGAGGCGAATCTTGCGAAGACGGCCGGGATAATTGAGGAACCAACCAAGCAAGATCAGGCCGGGAGCGGAAACCATGCACAAACGCAGCCAGGTGGGCGAGGACGCCACGCTGAGGTACAGCATTACTCCCATAATGGCGACCAGTATCAGGCGGTCCCAGGGTTCATTAGGGCCGTCTTCCTTCTCGTCCCGGTATCGGACGAAGAACAGGATGTAGATGAGGGGGATCAGCAGATAAACGAATCCCCAGATGGCAAGTGCCGGCAACCGGTACCAGGGGTGAAAGGAAGGCACGTCGGTCATGAATACGTGGAACGAGTTTCCAATGCCGGAAGAGTAATATCGAAGATTAAAAAGGAGGGTGTCGTAGAAGAATGTCCTGAGGCCCGCCCGTATTATGAAATAAACGTTGAAGAGTAGGACTACGATGAAAAAAGGGCCCCAGATATAGCGCTGTGCCGTGCGGAAATTACTCCAGCCCAGTTCACCTGTCATTGTTGCCCACAGCAGGAACAGCATCAGCCCCACGGCCGCCAACAATCCGCTGGATTGTGTAAAGCACGCCGCCAGGCCGCAGAGCGCGCCGGCGCTCACCAGCCGCACGGCGGAAAAATGATTGACGACCAGCGCGAGCGCCCACATCACAAACAGCATGCTGAACCAGTGGTGTGTGGCGTCAAGCTGGCTGCGGAAAGGGATCACCAGGAACAGCACTGCGGGCAGGTAGGCTGCTACCCCTGAAATGACCTTCCTGGAAATGGAAATCATCAGATAGGTGATCGAGAGCCCCAGCACAATCAGCGTCACGTTGGGGACCCAGGCACGGTTCCCAAAAATCTTGAACAGGATGAGGTAGAAAACCTCTGTGCCTGGCAGCGTGAGTTCAAAAAAATCGCGATAGATCACCTGGCCCTGCTGCATCCGCCGCGCGTTGAACAGGAAGTTTGTGGCGTCAGGGGATAGAAAATGGATGGGAGTCCCCGGCAGAACAAACAGGTTGAGATACAAATAAATATACCCTGCGATGAGAATAACCGCCGTCAGCAGGAGAGGCCGGTCTTCGCTAAGAAAGTTCATAGCAAGCAGTTACCAAAAAGTTTCCCGCAATCCATTCGCCAGCAAAAGCTGCGCGCATGTAACTCAGGCACAGGGCGTCATGCGAACTACGAGATTCTAATTGACAGGGGCGTTAATGATCAAGTTCCAAAACCAATGTTTCGAAACTATGGGGGAGAAGTTGGTCACCCAGGGGCGGGTTGGAGCAGCTAATTTTTTACCGCCTCAAAGACTGCCGCGGATGACGAACTCAGGTCAATCGCCAGTTTCTTTCGGAATATGCGGCGCAAGAACTGCCTGGATTGCTTAAGACGTTTCAGCAGGCTGACAAGCCCTATGCGAGTTCCGAAGTAATAGAAGCTGATCAGCGGATCACCGCCCAGTGTTTCGATTGCTTGTTTCAGCAAATGTCTCCCTTCAGATGTTGAACACGTGGGCAGGAAGCGCAACGACCTTGACCTGATAACACCTCGCGCCAGCGCTTCCATTTGGGGATTGTTCCAGCTTTTATTCAGAGTCCTGGAATAAATCGCCAGCCATGAACGGAAGGAGTCACTGGCCTTGTTGGTCAGATTGCTGTCGTGCCGTCTGTAGAGAAATAGCCTTCGCTTGAGGCAGACGCAAAATGCTCTCGCCTTCAATGCGCGGAACATCCAGTCAATGTCCTCGGAGAACCACCCGAAGATTTCCACGTCGAAAGGGCCGGCGCGCTTGTATATTTCCTTTGAGAACACCATGCCGGAAGGTGAAAAGGCCTGAACGACGTCGAAAATTTCGCCCGGCAGGCGGGCAGGTCCGCACAGCGCAGGGAGGCCCCTATTCAAGATGGCCTCGGTAATGATCCCTTTTTCACTTCGGACTGTGATCCCCTCGCTCAGCACGAGGTCCGCCTGCGGGTAGGCGCTGAGAACCATTCCAATCTCGCTCACGTAATGTGGAGACCACAGGTCGTCCGCGTCAAGGAAGGCGATGTGCGCGCCCCGGGCGGCGTACACTCCCGCGTTCCTGCTGTCAGCGGGGCCTGTGTGAGGCTTCTTCAAATAGCGGAAATCGGGAAATTGCGGACGAAACTGCTCCACCACGTTTTCAGTGTTGTCCGTGGACCCGTCATCAACAATTACGAGTTCAATGTCCGTCATGGTTTGCGCGGCAAGCGTACGCAAAGTGTCCGGCAGAAGGTGTGCGTAGTTATACGTGCAGACGACTACTGACAGTTTCATAACGGTTGAGCCAGCAAACCCGCTTGTTGTTCAGGCAATCTAGGCGGATGGGCGCTGCCCGCCTCGCGGCCGCCTGTGTTAATGAAGGTATCTCTGCTCTTCATAGACCCTGAAAGAGTATTTCAGGCGGCGCCGACAGATCAACCTGCTGCGCGTCGGAATGCCGTTTTGGGAGCAGATGTTTTGCCCATCTTAACGGCCTGATCGCATAACTCGACCCCACGTAGGTCGACCAATAAGCGCAGCGAAGGATAAAGTCGCCTCGCAAGGCTTCGAGGGTCTGGGCGAGCAATGACCTGCCTTCCGCAGGCGGGCAGTTCCCGAGAAGGCGCAGGGTGTAATCGCGCGCAAAGTTTCTGGCCCTTCGCTCGCATTCCGGGCCCAGACGGCTTTCCCTCAGTTGCTCTTCGTAGATTTTGAGCCAGGTGCCCAGGAAGGCGATGGCATTGTTCGTCAGGTTCCCGCCGTGGAGGCGGTATAGAAACAGTTTCTGATCCATCCGCACGAAATTGGCCCCGGCCATTGCCGCCCGAACCGCCCAGTCAACGTCGTCGCCGTGCAGGAACCGGACGTCGAACGGTCCAATACGGTCATACAGTGACTTTAGAAACACCATTCCGGAGGGCAAAAAATGGGAGCACAGAGAGAAAAGTTTCTCCACGGAGTTGACGGGTCCGTCGAGTGGGGCAAGTCCTGGCGGGAAGACCGGGCGGAGGACCCGGCCGTCGCCGGTGATGCGGACGCCGTCACAAAAAAGGACCTCCGCCTGAGGATTGGATTCGAATGCCCTTCGTACGGTTTCCAGATAGCGCGGTGACCAGACATCATCAGCGTCCAGTATCGCAACGTGCGTGCCGCGGGCTTTCTGCACGCCAAAGTTTCTGGAATCTGCCGGGCCTCCATTTGGCTTCTTCAGGTAGCGGAAATCCCGGAACCGTGGACGAAACTCCTCCACCACTTTTTCCGTGTTGTCCGTCGAGCCGTCGTCAACAATCAGGAGTTCGAAGTCAGGTGCCGTCTGCGCCGAAAGGGCCCGCAGCGCGTCGGGCAGCAGGTGGGCGTAGTTGTATGTAGTGACGACAACCGTGAATTTCAGGCCGGACGCTGATGGTTCTATCTTTGCGTTCCGCTCTCCGGGCGCACTCATTGTTTCCTCATCACACCGCGTCACTGTCCGGGACCCGGGGCGGGCGGTATCACAACTCTGGCAGGACCTTCCGATGTACTTTCATCGCTATCCCGTCCACCACGATGCCCGCCTTGGCCGGCGTGCTCGGGCGCCCGGTAGAGTCCTTTCCTCACCAGGAATGCTTTGGTCATCTGGCGCAAATCTCTCCCGGTTGCCAATTTGAAGACGAACTCCGGCAGCGTGTCCACCTCGGCCACGTTGGTCCGCTTCAGCGCGAGCGGATCTTCTGACCAGTTCAGGCCTTCCTGCGTGGTCATCGCTACTTTATATCCCGCGCGCGCCACCGCGCTGCGAACGCGCATGTCGGCAACTCCCCACGGATAGGCAAAAGACGAAACCTCGGCGCCGAGCAAGTCTTCCAGCTTGAGCTTCGAGTCCCGCACCTCGCGCTCGAGATCGTGGTCCGCCGCGCCGGTGAGCCAGGGGTGCGTCAGCGTGTGCGACCCGAAGTGAACTCCATGCCGGTGCAGTTCGCGAATCTGGTCGAGCGAGAGCAGCCGCCGCGATTTGAAGCCTCTGGCTTCATCCCAATCATTCGTTTTCCCAATGCGGTCAACCACCACAAACACCGTTGCAGTAAAGCCCAGACGTTCAAGCACAGGGAAGGCGTTGGTCATGAAGTCGTCATACGCGTCATCGAAGGTCAGAATCACACGGCGGTTGTTGGCTGGCCGCTTATCCCAGTCAACAGGCAACGCGGATGCGTAACCCGCACTTTTCAGCCACTCCATGAACCGTGTAAAGCGCTCGGGCGAAATATAGAGCGACTTAAGGTGCAGCTCAGTTGGCGCGGAGACGCTGTGCAGCATCAGGATCGGAGTTCGCGAAGGGTATAAGTCACGCAGGGAATTGACGGTTTCTCCAGCGGCGCGAAGCCCCTGCCAGTATTCTGCGGCGGTCGCGCGGTACCAGAGCCTGAAGCATCGCTTCGAACCGGAAGCATCGGTTGCTTTATGTGCCAGCGAGCCCGCCAGTTGAAAAAGCCAGGGAGCGTGCCAGGCGGTGCGGTGAGCCAGCTTTCGCAAAGGACTTCCGCAGTGCATCTGGGCCAGCAACTGGAGCCGTCCATTGCACTGTTTCTTTTCACGCCTGCGGTAAACGTCCAGCTTTCCGGCAGCGCGCAGTATGGCATAGTGTTGGGCGACAGGGTCTTTCGTCTCGTGGTGGTGCACGAGGGCCTCGGGCTCGAATGTGAACCGGGCGCCGTAGTCGTACAGGCGGGCGCCGAAATCCGTGTCCTCATCAAGCGAGCTGAGTTTCGGATCGAAACCTCCGACGTCGAAAAACAGCTTTCGTGGAATCGAAGTATTGAGGCCAAAGGCTGCGACTTTGCCAAATTCGAGCGACTGGTTTTTCAGGCAGCCTTCAAAATGCGCAAGTACGGGATTCCGCGACTCGCGCAGGTATTGCTCCGTGTGCGAGCGCGGAGGGTTCGCATGGAGGTCGGCCACTTTCCCGAGGACACCAAGTGCGCTCCGTGAAATGTTCGCGCGGTGATGCTTCAAATGGTGGTGGATCCAGTCAGGGACGGGCCGGGTGTCGTCATCGAGAAAGATCAGGATTTCAGATTCCGCGCTGCCCGCCCCGGTGTTCCGGGCTGTTGCCTGTCCTTTGTGCTCGGGGAAAAAAATCCAGCGCAAAGGGAAAGTTGCTTTGTAGCTGTTAGCAAGCGAGCGGGACTGAGGGTCCTCGCCGTCAACCACCACGATGACTTCGAAACCTTGTTCCGTCTGTTGGGACAGGGAATCCAGCGTCACGCGCAACGGGCCGGGCCGCTCGCGCGTCGGGATGATCACGCTGCATGTCACAGGTTGGAGAACGCTGTCCATGGAAGTAGGCTTCGCGCCGGCCGCTCTGGAATTGCATTCCACTCCGCTGCCTCAGTTGCCGGCACAGTCGTAGGTGAATTTGAATCCGTCCACACCCGGGCCGGGCACCACGTCGGCCCGCCGGTCCTCTTTCTTGCAGCCTGCCGTCTGGAGCGTCACATAAATCGTACCGGGAATCAAGCTGGCCGCGGCAAACCCGTCATCACCGGTTTGCGCCTTCACGTTTTCAATCAGATTACCGGCCGAATACAAAATGGCAATTCTGACTTTCGCAATTGGATGGCCCTGGTTGTCGACAATGTGGTAGAGCACGGGCTTGTGCAGCATGCGGTCGGGCTTATTGGGCTCGAGCGGCAGCATCATGATATCAGCCGTTGCGGGTGATCCCGTCGCGTCCACATCTACGTGGCGGAACACTGAAGTGTCATGGTCAGCGCCGGGCGCTCGCAGCGTCAACCAGTAAAGGCCCGCAGACAGATGCGCGAATGAGAAACGTCCTTCGCCGTCCGTGAAAAGCTGATCGATGGCATTTTGGTCGTCGTCACTGAGAGTAACCAGCGCCTCGCCATAGGGACGACTGAAGGAGTCAACCGCTGATCCCTCAATCGAGCCTTGCGCGGACGGCGGCCGCAACTCAATATTCACAGTATTGCTGGTTGCCTGGCCTTGCCAGAGGTTGGCGTTGATGTTGCGCGCCAGCGACTCTGCGTTCGAGTAGTCCGCAGAGTAAACCACTGAAAATTTATACGGGCCCCAGACCGGGTGGCCGCCCGCCCCCGCCTTTGCCCCGGCGGGCTCAACGTGGATGCTGACTTTTTCCTCGTAGTCGTCACCCGGCGCCAGGCGCACCAGCTTTGGATAAGGCAGGGCGTCAGGAGCCATGGCAAAGCCGCTGCCCACCGCGTCTGCCACATCGCCTGCGGGTGCGTTTTGAGGCACGAGTTGGATGTCAAGCAGTGACCCGCCGTAGCTCTCTCCCGGCCGGCGACCCTCCGGGCTGGGTGAAATCAAACCAAGACGGTCGCCTGGAATTTCGCTCACCACGGGCTGGTAAAGCCAGATGGTCTGGCTTCCTGAGTTGTGGAAGTGCAAGGTTGCGCGCACCGGATTGGGCGCAACGATGCTCTGTTGCTGAACGGAGATCAGCAGTTTTAGGTCCTCCGCGCGGCCGGGAAGCACGCACAAGAGTGTTACCAGAAAGACCGCCGCGAGGGCACGAAAGCGATTCACAGTTTGTATTTTACTCGAATTCACAGCCTCTCCGGGCGGGTTAAAGCGCGCGGAGGATGAGGCATTTCAGGTAGTGAGTTTCAGGTACGGTCAGCAGGATGGGATGGTCGCGACCCTGGGTGCGACGCTCGACTACCGTGACGGTCCTGTGGGCATCCACGGCCGCGCTGGCGATCGCCTCAAGAAAGTCCGCCTCTGTGACGTGATAGGAGCAGCTGCAGGTGATAAGGTACCCGCTTGGATTCAGGATTTTCAGCCCGCGCAGGTTGAGTTCCTTGTAGCCGCGCAGAGCGGAGTCGAGATTCGACCGTTGCCGCGCGAAGGCCGGAGGATCAAGTACCACAACGTCAAAGCGCTCTCCGGCCTGATCGGCGGCCTTGAGGAAATCAAAACAGTTGGCTTCCTTCCACTCAATGTTGGAGACGGCATTCAGTTCCGCGTTGCGCTTGGCGAGGCGCAGGGCGTCCTGGGAAGAATCGATGGCAAGAACAGAGTCGCAGCAACGGGAGATGTTGAGTGCGAAGCCGCCGGCGTAGGTGAAGCAATCGAGCGCCCGGCCAAATGCGTAACTCTGCGCCGCCCGCTGGTTCTCCCGCTGATCAAGAAAGCCGCCGGTCTTCTGGCCTTCCAGCAGGTTGAAGGAAAACCGCAACCCGTTGATTGTGACAATAACTTCTACAGGGACCTCGCCTGCCAGGATACCCTTGGTTTGTTCCAGCGCCTCCAGCGCGCGGACGGCAACGTCATTCCGTTCCACGATGCCGCGCGGCGAAAACTGCTCCTGCAGGATGTCGGTTATGACGGGCTTCAGCTTTTCCGTTCCCTGGCTGAGCGTCTGCACGACAAGATATTCTCCGTAGCGATCAATGATGAGGGACGGCAGGAGGTCGCCTTCAGAGGCAATCAGGCGGAAGGCGTCTGAGTCCTGGACGACCTGCCGACGATAGTCCGCCGCCGCTTGAATTCGCTCGGCCAGAAACGCTCGGTCAATGGGGCGCTTCTCGCGGGTCAACAAGCGCAAAGCGATTTGCGACTTGTTGCTGTAAAGGGCCTGCCCGAGAAACCGCTTGCGCCGGTCCTGGACGCCGACAACGCTTCCTGCTTCGATGTCCGATGAGGCCGAAACATCGCTCCGGTAAATCCACGGATGCCCGGCGAAAATCCGATCAACTCCGCGCGAGGAAACGGTTACTGTGGCTTGCGGCATGAACTGACTTTATCACACCGTCTGTGAGCACGTTGTGCGGGTCGTTGCGAGAAGTAGCGGCGGCTTTACGCCGCCACCTGACGAGGTAAACTCACGGCTGTCCA
>DATLWV010000077.1:0-14522 GCA_035576145.1 Terriglobia bacterium | reverse complement strand
AAGGGTATCGCGCTCAAAAGGTTCAAAGCCGGCCTCTTTGATCAGCCGGACAATCTGCTGGCGGGTCATTACCTGGGGAGTTTTGGCTCCGGCATCATGATAGATCTTTTCCTCGGCCACAGTTCCGTCGAGATCGTCGGCGCCAAAGCGCAGGGCAATCTGGGCGACGCGGGGCGACATCATAATCCAGTACGCCTTGATATGGGGGAAGTTATCGAGCATCAGCCGTGAAATGGCGATGTTCTTCAAATCCATAAAGCCTGAGGTTTCATCCCATTCAACCAGCTTGCCAAGTTCGGTGTTGGCGGGATGGAACGCAAGCGGTATAAAGGTTTGGAAGCCGTTGGTCTCGTCCTGCAGCTTGCGAAGCTGGACTAGGTGGTCGGCACGGTCTTCGGAACTCTCAATGTGGCCGTAAAGCATGGTTGCGGTGGAATGCAGTCCCAGTTGGTGCGCGGTGCGGTGAACTTTCAACCACATGTGGGCCCCGATTTTGTGGTCGCAGATCACGCGCCTGACAACAGGGGCAAAGATTTCCGCCCCGCCGCCCGGAAGCGATCCCAGCCCGGCTTCCTTGAACCGCTCCAGGATTTCTTTCACCGTCATCCGCGTGATGTGCGCGTAATAGGCAATCTCAACCGCCGTGAACGCCTTCAAGTGGACCGACGGGAATCGCTCCTTCAACCCACGCAGGAGGTCAACATAATACTGGAACGGCAAATCGGGATGCAGGCCGCCGACTATGTGAAATTCTGTGACAGCCTCCGTCCAGTTTTCGCCCGCGGTTCGAAAAGCTTCTTCCAGCGCCATTGTGTAGGCCCCGGGGGCGTCCGGCTTACGGCCGAAGGCGCACAGCTTGCAACTGGCGACACAGACGTTTGTGGGATTGATGTGACGATTTACGTTGAAGTAGGTGCGCTTGCCGTGCAGCTTTTCACGAACGTGATGCGCCAGGTAGCCGATAGCAAGCAAGTCGTTCGAATTATAAAGAGCTACTCCGTCGTCCAAGTCCAGACGCTCCCCGGCGAGGACCTTGTTGGCTATGGGCTGCAGATTGGCGTCTTCCAAGCGAAGGTTCAACACAAAAAGTCCAGTCCTTAAGATTTAGCGGCTTGCTGCCGAAACTGTTATTTTACGTCCCATTGTCATGTGATGCAATCAGTTAACCAGGAAGGATTTTGCAGAGCAGAAAGAATGTCTTTGGGCAACGCGAAATTCCTGAAGTTTGTGTTAGTCTGTTGTTAGGCAATCGGCGTGCAGGGCCTAAGGGCGGGTTTGAAACCCACCGGAAACCTGATCCGAGCCTTGACAACGGGGTTAATATAAGATTTCGCGTTTTCGATCAGGCCGATTGCGCTGAAGGATGTGCCATGAGGAATTTTGACCCGGAATTCCGAGAGGCGCTTAAACGTGATGCAACAGGACGATGTAAGATTCGCGGAGCCCCGGCAGGAAGCAGCCTTCTTCTACGGCCTGTTTCTGCGCGGGCAGCCGCTCCAGAAACTGAGAGCGGACATCGATGTGCCGCCGCACGTCCTGGAACGCTGGAAGCGGCAGGCGCACCGCGATCCTACCGCAAAACCCATGGTCGAGCGCGTCCTCAACTACCGCAAGCATGTCCTGGCCATCTTCGATTCGCTGGTCTTCCGCGAAATGGCCACACCCTACCGCACACAATAGCCCCCCAATAACCCCATATTGACCCCCGAGTATCTCTCCAGGTGCTGAACTGTGTTTAGCGGACCAGAATGCCCGCCGCCCAGGTGAGGAAGAAGAGAACGCTGATGTAGCCGTTGATGGTAAAAAACGCAGCGTTCACGCGGGAAAGGTCAGAAGGTTTCACCAGCAGGTGCTCGTAGGCCAGCAGCCCGGCAACCACAACCAATCCGCCGAGGGCAAGCCAACCGAGGCTGGACATCCGGGCCACCATCACCAATAGAACCAGCATCACCACGTGGAGCGCGGCAGAAGTGTAAAGCGCCGCAGCAACGCCGAACTTTTTCGGAATCGAGTGCAGATCCATCGCGTGATCGAACTCAACGTCCTGGCAGGCGTAGATGATGTCAAATCCCGCGACCCACAGCGTGACCGCCACCCCCAGAATGAGGACAGCTGGCCCGACGTCTCCGCGCAGCGCAATCCAGGCCGCGACGGGCGAGAGCCCCAGGCACATGCCGAGTACCACATGAGACAGCAGCGTGAACCGTTTGGTGTAGGAATAGAGCAGCAGCAGGGCCAGGGCCACGGGCGACAGTTTGAAAGCCAGAGGGTTAAGCTCCCACGCCGCCAGCACAAGCAGTGCCGCCGAAACAGCCGTAAAAGCCACCGCAAAGCGAAGCGTCAGGTGCCCGGCCGGCAGGGCGCGTTTTTCAGTGCGGGGATTCCTGGCATCAAACTTCCGGTCGGCAATGCGGTTGAAGGTCATGGCCGCACTACGTGCGCCCACCATGGCCATGACAATCCAGACGACCTGCCGCCAACTCGGCCAGCCGTCCGCGGCCAACATGGCCCCGGTGAGAGCAAACGGCAATGCAAACACCGAGTGCTCCACCTTGATCATTTCAAGCGTGGTCTTGAGCTTCCGCCACAATTGCGCGGCGAACGAACCTCGTGCCTGACCTCCGGTTGGGAACATCTGGGTATCTTCAGTCATAAAGACTTTCAATTCTACCGCAGGAGACACCGGCGCGGGGACAGAGTGTAGCCTGGGAGGGTGACACTGACCCCCCGGTCACGGGAAGGCAAGACGGAAATTCCACGGAGAACCCACCACAAGATGGGCACTGGAAACGTTGAGCGGCCCCCGGCCAATTCACATTACCGCAGCTTTCAGTGTGGAGGGTTGAGAACCAGGCGAAGGTGGCCTGAATCGGATGTATTTGCTAGGGGCGGCGCGGGCATGCAGCGTGGGCCACAGGTTATCCGGATCAGGACTGAAGACCAGATTGCCTTCCGCCTTGATCCTATACCAACCTCCCAGCCGTATCTCGTTCTCGAGTTGGCCCGGGGCCCACTGTGCGCGGCCCAGGAACATGCGTGGGCCGGAACCTGGCTTCGAACCTTGGAAGGCACTCGAAATCAGGTCTGAGTCGAAGGTCAGATAAACATTGCCGAACAACAGGACCGCGTTGTCTGGCTTCTTTTCTGACCGGAATACAACGCTGGGCGTGCGAACGTCCACTGGTCCGCCAAAGTATGCATGCTCCGTGCGGGCTTTCATTTCCGGACTGTCAGGGAACAGTCTGCTCAACGTCAGGCGGGTCGGCCTATTGATAATAAGCCCCACTACCGATTGAGTTTCTGTTTCTGGAAGCATGAGCACAACTGAGTGGCGGAAATAGGGGTCGTTCACCTGGTTGCGGGCAATCAGGAGCTCGACCTGGGAGCTGTCTTTCTGCGCTGCTCGCATTGGCGGCCCGGGAAAAGCGGCAACCAGACATAACAGCAGCAAGCCCGCTGCGCCCCTGAGAAAAATCGAGGGTAACCTTTCAGTCATTCCACTGAATGCTGCACCAGAAGAACGGCCTGGGTCCGGCATGGCCTTGTGAGAATTCATCATTTGCGGTTCCCAGCCTGCTCGGCCTTTATCCAAAGGCTTATTGCCGCTATGTTATCGCAGAACCGCGGAAGGTACCAGTTTCAGCTCGAAGGCTGACAACGCAGTCTCACGAGATCAGAAAAGGTGTACCCGCAGGGTCAGGTACCTCCTGGGATTGGTCCGGAATTCAGTGAGGAACTGCCTGAGCGACTTGGAGGCAGCAAGAAGATTGTTGTACATGGCGGGGTCAGTCGAAAGCCTTCCCAGTGTTCCCTCGCCGCGGTCCATCCTTGCCGTGATCACGTCTACGTGCTGCACGGTTTCGTCCAGATGGTTATAAAGTCTCGGGTCCTTGATCAGTTTGCCGAGTGTGCCCTCGCTTTCATTGATGCTGGCCATCAAGGTGTTTGCCTTCTGTGTCGCCTGGTTCAGGTTGTTGTAAACGGAAGGGTCATTAATGAACATTGCGGCGCTGCCTTTGCCCTTCTGCACCTGATCCAGAACTTGGTTGACTTTGTCGAGCGCCGCCACCGTCTGGTTGTAAAATGTTTCATCGGTGAGAAACTTTCCAAGCGTTCCGTGTCCCGCCTGGATCTCCGCCATGAGCTTCTGAGCTTCATTGGCTGTCTTGTTCAGGTTGTTGTAAAAATTTTCCTCGTAGATGAGCCTTCCTATGGAGCCCTGGCCATGCTGGATCTGCGTGGTGATGTTGTTCAAGGTGTTGCTGAGCACCCGCAGATTCGAGACTACATCGTTGGCGTTCTGGACAATCTGCTTCATATCAGCTTCTTCATGGCTCTGGACCGTGCCGCCGTCAGGAATGGGCTTTGCACCGGGGCCGCCGCGGCTGATGTCCACGTAGGCTTCTCCCAGCAAACCCACGGTTTCGATGGTGGCCACGGAATCGGTCCGAATCTGGTCCTGATACTTTTGGGTAACCTTCATATCAATCTGGACAGCTTTGCTGGGGTCAGTGAAAGGAGAGAGCTTGATGCCGGTTACGTTGCCAACAACAATTCCCGCCAGCCTGACCTGCGCGCCATCGCGCAAACTTTCCGCACCTGAAAAGTAAGTCTTGAGCCCGTAATGGCGGGTCAGAAAACCAACCTGGCCGCTGATGAAAAAGACTCCAACGGCAAAGACAACCAGGCCCGAAATGATAAGAACTCCGACGCGGAGCTGAGTCCAGGTGAGTTGTTTACGCTGAGGCATAATTCCTCCCTTCCAGATTCACTCGCGAGACCTTCTATTTTAGTCCAACGGTAGGCCCCGGGCGGCCTTACCGAAGAAACTGCTGAAGGTATGGATCCCGTGTGGAAATCACATCGTCCGGCGTACCGTGGAAATAGATCGACCCTTCCCGAAGCACTAGAAATCGCGTGGCGATTGATGATCCTCTCATTCCGTTCCCGCTGATTGGAACCAGTCCCCCGGTATCTTTGGAATACGCAAATCTTGCCAGCCAGAAAGCGTCCTGAAGCCTGTGCGTCACCACGATGGAACTGACTCCCTGTACGTCCCGAAGCTTGAGAATGAGGATATTGATGGTTTGCGCCGTGACAGGATCGAGACCACCGGTGGGGGAATCATAGAGCATGATTGGAGGGTCATTAATTATTGCCCGCGCGATGGAAACGCGGCGCTTCATGCCCCCTGACAACTCTGAGGGCATCTTGTCAATCGCTCCCTCGAGTTCAACAAAGCTCAGGACTTCCCGGGCCCTGCGCTCGATTGCGTCTTCCTCGTCCATCCCTTCTTCGCGCAACCGGTAGGCCACGTTTTCGTAGACGGAAAGCGAATCAAACAGGGCGCCCTCCTGGAACACAATTCCCATGCGCTGGCGGATGTCGCGCATTTCTTTTTCAGGAATCGGGCCGAGGTCTCGCCCCTCCACTATCACTTGTCCTTCATCCGCCTTCAACAGGCCCAGGGCAAGTTTTAGGATTACCGATTTGCCAGACCCTGTTGCTCCCAGCAGGATCAACGTTTCACCACGCGCCACGCTGAAGGAGACGTTCGACAACGCCGGCTTCTCGTCAAAGTAAAGCCAGACGTTCTGGAAATCGATGGCGGCCGACGAATTCATGCTAGATGGAAGCGCAACTTAGCCGAGCGTAACAGGCAGCCCCAGCACGGAAAACCTCGTCCTTCGGGGCCGAGGTTCGGCATCGGCGGTCTGGCAGTCCCGCGGACGGGGTCAGAAGAAGTGGACTGCAATCAGGAACTTCGTCACGAAAAAATCAACAACCAGGATCAGTACCGAGGCCACCACCACCGCCTGTGTCGTAGAGCGGCCCACGCCTTCAGTGCCCCCACGGGTGGTCAGCCCGAAATAGCATCCCACCAGCGCCACGATGACGGCGAACAAGAACGGCTTAACGAGACCCTGCGTCACGTCCTCAAAAGTAAGTGCCTGGTAGGCGTAGGTCCAGTATTCCACCGAAGTCAAGTGCACGGTGTAAAAGCTCACGAAAAATCCACCCAGCATCCCGAAGAAGTCGGCAAGGATGGTGAGAAGCGGCAGAGTGATCACCGTCGCAAACAGGCGGGGAGTAACCAGTTTGCGCACCGGGTCCGTTCCCAGGGCCCGCATGGCATCGACCTGCTCACTGACGAGCATGGAACCAATCTCCGACGCGATGCCGGAGCTGTTCCGCCCCGTAACCATCAAGGCCGTAAGAACCGGTCCCAGTTCCCGCACCACAGAGAGAGAAACAACCTGTCCCAGAATCGACACTTCGCCAAACGTGCTCAGGGTCCGGTAGGTCTGCAGGGCAAGGACGCCACCCGTAAAAAAACCGGTCAGCAGGACAATGGGAAGCGACCCCACACCGATCACATCCATCTGGACGATCGTATCGACGATGTATCGCGGTGAACTGAAAAGGTTTGCAACCGAGTTGGCAAAGAGGAGCGTAAAGTCCTGTACGGCCTGGACCTTCTGCTTGACGAACCCGTCGATTGATATTTCAGCCATTCGCTTTTGAAATTACCATCCTAATCGAAGCGTAACCATTCGGCAATCTGTTGGGAAGAATTTCAGGACGAAGTCAATTTTCAACGCCGGGACTGTAATCGTGAGCAGGTATGGACCGATGACCCTGGAAGTGGTCTAGCTGTGGAAAAGTTTTGCAAGAAACTGGAATCGTGGGCAAAAAAAAAGGGGGAAATTTTCGTTTCCCCCTAAGCGTCGGGTCTTGGGTCTAATCTCCGAGCTTGCTCCTGAGGTCCCTCAGAGGAGGTAAGCCAGGGCGAGCTCTGCGTTGTCTGGGGCACGAGAGTGGCCAAAGTAGTGGAAAGAGTTTATTCGCCCTGATATTTCTATAAGTTCCTTCTTTATAATTTGATAGCTCTAATACTACATGGTAACGATTGTCTACTAGTTTAATCACGCCGATGATCCAAGAATATTGTATTTGGAATTAAGAATATGAAAATACAATATTCTGTATAGGAAAGAAGAGCTCCCGCCCCTTCATTCCACGGACTTTCCAGATGTCGGGTTTCCCCAGCTTCCGGGTCATTAGGTTTGACTTGATGAGGGCGGTGAGCTTGACCTGAATGCCCCGTAGTGCGTTAAAGTGGGGAATCCCACACTGATGGGGCCAGAGCATCAGTTCAGGGGTAAGCCCTGTAGGGGATATTGTTGCCGTCTGTGACCGGAAACAAATTGCCATGATCGACATCCACTGCCATCCTCTTCCGGAAACAGACGACGGAGCAAACTCTTTTGAAATAGCTGTGGCCATGTGCCAGATGGCGGCAAAAGACGGGATCACACATCTGGTTGCCACGCCACACTGTAATTACAGATATCGTTTTGACGCCCAGGCCAATCGAGCCAGACTGAAAGAGCTTCAGGCCGCGGTGGGAGAGTCTCCACAGCTGCTCTTGGGCTGTGACTTCCACATTTCATATGACAATCTCCGAAGGCTGGCCGAAGAAGGGTCAGATTTCTCGATCAACAATACGCATTATCTGCTGGTGGAATTTGCCGACCACTTTATTCCCGACCAGATGGAAAACGTCTTTTATGAAATTGAGGTGGCAGGTTTCACGCCAATCCTGACTCATCCGGAGCGCAATCCTGTCATCCAGCGCAAACCGGAATTGCTTTATCACTGGGCAATGCGTGGGTGCCTGATCCAGATTACTGCCATGTCCTATGTCGGCCGCTTTGGATTAAGAGCCCAGACGCTTTCCGAAGAGTGGCTCGAAAGGAACCTCGTTCATTTCTTCGCCTCAGATGCACATGACCTGACACGCCGGCCGCCTGTCTTATCATCCTGTTACAAGAAAGTTGCATCCACACGGGGTAAAGACGTTGCCGACCTGCTACTCGAGGCGAATCCCGCAGCAGTCATTAACGGAGATCCCCTGCCCGCCCCGGCGCCGCCTCTGGGTCCAAAAGAGTCGCCGCGAAAAAAAGGGTGGTTTTCAGTTTTCCGGCGATAACGAGGTTATTGGGTGAAACCCTATGGTTCGCGCGGTAATACCGGCAGGCCTGGACCAACCTTGCCATTCCACGCTCAGGAAAGACCCAGAGCATGCTCCAAAATCAACACACCAAAGGCATAATTGTGCAAAGATATGGTGGTCACATGTTCGCAAGAAAGGTCCATGTCGAAGTTCTCGGTCCCGGCGCGCCGCGGGAATGCCCTGTTGGCTGGCTGGACAGTTTCTTTATGAGAAGTTTTACGGGGCGGAGCGCCTTCGACGATGTGCTGCCCATCGCTGACGGATTGATGGAGGCCGGGTTCAAGGTTGACCTGCAATTTCTCAAACACGATCTTGAAGACTGGCTCACGCGAAAGTTCGGAGCCGGCTCGCAGGTAAAGGTCCGGTTCATTGAGAAAGGTGAAGGATCTGAGCTGAAGAGCGTCTGATGAATCTTGCAGGCGAAATCGAACTAAACCTTTGCCGTCGGCTGAAAATTCCGAACCGTTTCAATTTCTCTCTAGATAAGGTTCCGTAAATGGAAGGAGGAAGTGGCTGCTCTTACCAACCAGGTGCAACCACTTCCCCAGGTAGTCACAGAGTTGAATTACTTTCTTCGATGATTGCGCTATCAGAATGGTTGCAAACCCGGCCGAAAAATTTTCCGGTTCCGAGCCGGGCGCTCAGGCTGGCTTCGAGGACAGGAAATATCGCCGATCGACCTCCTGCTTCACAGGATCCCGCAGCGGTGCAGCAAGAGGTGAAGCGTCTCCGTCACCAGTCAACTTGAGAGCTCGATTATTGTGAAGAGAAGGGGGGTTTTATGTGCGGTATAGTAGCTTACGTTGGCCGGCAACCGGTTTGCGAAGTCCTGGTAGAAGGCCTCAAGAGACTGGAATACCGGGGATACGACTCAAGCGGAATTGCCATCCTGGGCGCGCAACCGTACCTGACGAAGGCAGTGGGAAAAGTTGCGGTCCTTGAACAGAAGGTCCTGCAGGAAAAACCCACAGGAACAACCGGAATTGCCCACACCCGCTGGGCCACGCACGGCAAACCGACAGAAGCAAACGCCCATCCGCACACTGACTGCTCCGGTCGAATTTTCCTGGTCCATAACGGAATCATTGAGAATTACCTGCTGCTGAAGAAGATGCTGCAGGCGGAAGGGCACACATTCAAATCCGAAACGGATACGGAAATTCTTGCGCACCTGATTGAAAGCGCTTATCAGAATGATCTTGAAGACGCTGTACGGAAAGCGCTGCTCCAGGTTGAAGGAACCTATGGCCTGGCAGTCATCCATTCTGCCCGCCCGAACGAGATCATCATGGCCCGGCGGGGAAGCCCGATCGTCCTGGGTATCGGCAAGGGAGAATCCTTGGCGGCCTCAGACACGTCCGCCCTCGCCCAGCACACCGACCAGGTGATCTACCTTGAAGATAATGAGTTAGCCCGGCTTGGCCCCGGCGAGTTTCATATCAGCACGCTCCAGAACCGGCATGTTGATCGAAGGCCAACGGTAATCGACTTTGGCCTGGAAGCGCTGGACCGCGGGGAGTATCCTCACTTCATGCTCAAGGAAATCTGCGAGCAGCCCAAGGCTATTGAAAACGCTCTTCGAGGCCGCCTCAACCACTCGGAAGGGGTGGCAAAGCTGGGGGGGCTGGAACCGGTCCTTGACCGGTTGCAGCGTGCCCGCCACCTGATCATTGTGAGTTGCGGAACAAGTTATTACGCGGGGCTGCTTGGGCGTTACGTTTTCGAAGCGATGACCGACCTGACTGTTGAAGTCGAACTGGCATCCGAGTTTCGCTACAGAAAATTAAACATCCGCCCGGAAACCGTTGTCCTGGCCATCAGCCAGTCAGGAGAAACGGCTGATACCCTGGCAGCCTTGCGTGAGGCG
This sequence comes from Terriglobia bacterium, assembly GCA_035576145.1. Taxonomy (GTDB): domain Bacteria; phylum Acidobacteriota; class Terriglobia; order UBA7540; family UBA7540; genus SCRD01. The sequence goes on along the minus strand of DATLWV010000077.1, from coordinate 4,638 downwards.
AAGCGCAAGGGGGCCCTGGTGCTGGGCCTGGTGAATGTCGAGGGAAGTTCCATCGCTCGCGAGACCCACGCTGGGGTCTATTGCCACGCGGGCGCGGAGATTGGCGTGGCGTCCACCAAGTCCTTTATTTCGCAGGTCACGATCCTGATTCTGATGGCGTTGCTGGTGGGCCGCAGCCGAGACCTTTCCTACGAAGAGGGATCCCAAATCATCCGGGCGCTCGAAAAAGTACCGGAACAGGTTCGGGAGATCGTCGCCCAGTCCGGCCAGTACCGCGAGCTCGCACAGAAGTACTGTCAGTCCCGCCACTTCCTCTACATCGGGAGGAAATACGAGTACCCGGTGGCGCTGGAAGGCGCCCTGAAGCTGAAGGAGATCGCCTACATCCACGCCGAAGGCTACGCGTCCGGAGAGATGAAGCATGGGCCGATTGCCCTGATCGACCCCACCTTCCCCACTATGGCTGTCGTGCCTGAAGACAACTCCTATGAGAAGACGGTCTCTAACGTGCAGGAAATTCGGGCACGTGAAGGCCATATCATCGCCGTCACCACGGAGGGCAACAATAAGCTCGGGTCACTCGTGGACGACGTAATTTACGTCCCGCAAAGCATGGATCTTGTCACCCCGTTGTTAACCGTGATCCCTCTCCAGCTTTTTGCCTATCACTGCGCGGTGCTTCGCGGCTGCGACGTGGACAAGCCCCGCAACCTGGCGAAGAGCGTAACGGTGGAATAAGTTGCTGTTTCGGCAGCTCACACATTGCTGAATGCCCTTGAAGGAGGTCATTCCTTCGGTCGGGCGTCCAGGCCAAAATCCTGCTGCACGCGTTCATACCAGTCCTCGTCGTCAAGTGCGCCCCATTCAACCATATCCTCGTCTGTCTTTGCGCCTCGCCAGGCGATATACTCCGCCGAGTTCGGGCCCACGGGATGCCGCAGCTTCCAGGTGTCGCTTTCAATAATCCCCCGGATCGCTTCCGCCACCAGACTGGGCGGGCGCGGGGCCTCACTTTCGAATGACGCCCGGAACAATCCCCCGTACCGCCGCACCTGCCGATACTTTGTCCGGTCTAACGGTGCCTCGGCCCGCCTTGCCATTGGCGTGTCAATGATCCCGGGTTCAACGATGGCGACGCGGACGTTAAAGGGCTTGACCTCCTGAGCCAGCGCCTCGCTCAAAGCCTCAAGCGCCCACTTTGAAGCTGCATAGGCGGAGAGAGGCGAGTTGGAGACCCGGCCTGCCACTGAACTCACATTGACGATGCAGCCACGTTTTCTCTCCCGCATCTTCGGCAGAACGGCCTGGATGCAGCGCAGCGCGCCAAAGTAATTTGTTTCCATAATGGCCCGAAAGGCGTCCATTGGAAGTTCTTCGACCGCCCCGAAAGTTCCAATTCCGGCGTTATTCACCAGAACGTCGATTTGCCCGCCCTCTGCATGAATTCCCTTCACGGCATCGGCTACAGAGGAATCCGAATCAACGTCCATCACCACGATTTTGACCGGCAGATTTTCCCTGGCCGCCGTCTCTCCCAGTTGTGGCGAGCGGCCGGGGTTTCGCATGGTGGCATAAACGGTGTGGCCGGCTCTGCCAAGTTCGACGGCCGTCGCTAAGCCGATACCGGTGCTGGTTCCCGTAATCAGGACGTTTGGCATAATCGTGTTCTCCATGATGTTAGTTGGGTCTTTGCCTCGCACCGCACGTTAGCACACGGTTCGGGGCACGGCAATCCGAAATGAGGCTTTCTTGAAATCCGCAAAGAACCGCGGCATGGCGGGAAAAGAGTGCAGCCTGGTTTGCTCTCTAGACTTTGGAAGAATGCCATTTCCAGGCGCTCTGGATGATAGTATCCAGGTCAGAATACTGCGGCTTCCACCCCAGCACCTGCCGGGCTTTCGAGGGATCGGCCACCAGCACGGCAGGGTCTCCTGCGCGGCGCGGAGCGTCCTTGGCCGGGACCCGCCCTTCGCAGAGCTTGCCGACGCCGGCCACCACTTCACGCACGGAATGGCCCTCTCCGGTCCCAAGATTCAGTTCCGTGCTCTCGCCCCCGCCGGCTAGATATTCCAGCGCCCGCACGTGGGCGTCCGCCAGATCAACCACGTGGATATAGTCACGAATGGCCGTTCCGTCCGGTGTGGGATAATCCGTACCATAAACCTCCACATCCGGTCGCTGGCCCAGCGCGGACTTTACCACCAGAGGAACCAGGTGCGACTCCGGATCATGCTCCTCGCCCAACTCGCCCTCCAGGTCAGCACCGGCAGCATTAAAGTAGCGCAATGCCACCCCGCGAAGCCCGTAGGCAACACAGTACCAGCGGATGGCGCGCTCCATGCAGAGCTTGGAGTCACCGTAAGGGCTGACCGGCCTCATGGGATGGTCTTCCGGAATGGGAAGCTTTTCGGGACTTCCGTAGACCGCGGCCGACGAAGAAAAGACAATGTGCTTCACACCGCAGGCTTTCATTGCATCCAGCAGCAGAAGAGTGTTTACAACATTATTCCAGAAATACTTCTGAGGATTTGTTACGGACTCGCCAACCAGCAGGCTGGCGGCAAAGTGGATGACAGCCTCAATCCGATGCTCCTTGAAAATCTTTGCCAGCATCTCCTTGTCACCCAGGTCGCCTTCGATGAACGGTCCCCACTTCACCGCTTCGCGATGCCCGGTGGCGAGATTGTCCAGAACCACGCCCTCGTGCCCCGCCCTGGCCAGGGCCTTGGCCGTCTGGCTTCCAATGTAACCTGCGCCTCCGGTAACAAGCACTCGCATCGTCTGCTGATCTCCTCCAGGCTGCCAGGTGGAACCGGAATTTCAAGCCAGGATCGGCACCGAATCAGGGTGCCAGCCCCCCTTGCAGCCTGCGTCTTGCCGCATGAGCACACTCCAACTTATCACGGCGCGGACAAACCTGCCGAATGGAACTCCATTCACGCCTTTGCGGTTTTTTCTCGCGTGCCCTGCTCGAGTACGTGCAGAAACTTGGCCAGCCAGTTGGGATGCGCAGGCCAGGCCGGTCCGGTCACAAGGTTGCCGTCCACATGCGCTTCCGCCATCGGAAGGTCTACATATTTTCCTCCTGCAGCGGTAACTTCAGGCCCCACGGCCGGATAGGCGCTGATGGACCTGCCTTTCGCAACGCCCGCAGCCGCCAGCAACTGCGCTCCATGGCACAACGCGGCCACCGGCTTTCCGGCGTCAAAAAAGTGCCGGATGATTTCCAGCACCTTTTCATTCATCCTCAGATACTCCGGCGCCCGGCCGCCCGGAATTACGAGCGCATCATACGAACCGGCTTTTACTCCCTCAAAGTTGGCATTGATCTGGAAATTGTGGCCGCGCTTCTCGCTATATGTCTGGTCGCCTTCAAAATCGTGGATGGCCGTGCGCACCGTCTCGCCGGCCTTCTTTCCCGGGCACACGGCGTCCACTTTGTGCCCAACCATTTGAAGGGCTTGAAACGGAACCATCACCTCATAGTCTTCAACGTAATCACCCACAAGCATCAGAATCTTCTTGCCCGCCATGTTCATTTTCCTCCATGTCCCTGATTATACGGCCGCCGGCTGGCGGCCTCTGCTTATTGTGGCTGGCGTTCTGAGTGCCCCAAGTCCTTTGCCGGTGCGATGCGGTCGCGCACAAGCTGTTTCAATTCCTTGATGTCGGGGAATCGGCCATGCTCGGCCCGCGACCAGATCACCTCGTCCCCAACAAACACTTCGAACACGCCACCCGTGCCAGGCACGAGCGCCACCTCGCCAAGCTCGTCCTGAAAAGTCGTCAGCAGTTCCTGCGCCATCCAGGCCGCCCGCAGCAGCCAGCGGCATTGCGTGCAGTATTTGATCTCAATTCTGGGGCTGCGGACCATCACACGTTGGAATATATCCCCCCCTGCAAGGAATGGCAAATCTACTACATATCGACTGGCCGTCCCTGGCGGATAATTGGAGCTATCAAGCCAGCGGTACGTATGCGAAACCATCCATCCGCCAACCCTTGCATGGGCATTCTCGTGTGATATGCTTCGCTTTCGCCCAATTTAAGCAGTGGCGGAAACTCGCACAGATTCTGAAGGGGAACTGAGATGAAGAAGCTGGTTGCTCGTCTTCTGCAAGTCCTTCTGCTCGCCGCGTTGGCTGCGGCAACGGCACAGGCTGAATGGCACAGCATCGGCAAGGTGACGGGCTCGCAAGCTGAAGGCAGCCGCATCACATTCCACACCGAGCATGCCGTCGTTCAGGTGTCGGTGCTGGCTCCGGATATCGTGCGAGTGCGGGCCACGCAGGGTTCAAGCTTCGGCCCGGACGATTCGTGGGCCGTGGTGAAGAAGGATTGGCCTGCCATCGAGCTTGAATACGCCCGCGTTCCAAATCTTGCCTTGATTCCCACCGGAAAGCTTAGCATTCACGTCCAGCTTTCCCCCTTCCGCCTGTCCTTTTTTGACGCGGCAGGGAAGCTGATCTCCAAAGACTCCGACGATCTCGGCATGGCGTGGAACGGCCACGAGGTCCGCTGCTGGAAGCAGATGCCCGAAGACGAGCACTATTTCGGGCTGGGCGAAGACGCGGGTCCGCTCGACAAGCGCGGCCAGGCCCTTGTGATGTGGAACACGGACGCTTACGGCTGGGGAGC
>DATLWV010000076.1:0-11720 GCA_035576145.1 Terriglobia bacterium | reverse complement strand
CGTGGACCGGATCATCTACGCCATCTTTAACGGCTACAACGAACGCCAGGAGTGGCGAAACCGCACCCTCCGCCTTTTTACACACGCAGCTTGACATCACCATTTCGCGGAATTTGCTTGACTATTGTCGGCTAGTATGATAGTCTTCCCAAAGTGTCTGGGGGTGGCCGCGACCCGCGCTTTTTTGGGACAAATGAGACAAATGGGACAACAAAAAGATGTTATTTTGAAAAACGAACCCGAGAAGTTGTTGATAATACACCATCTGGCCAAAAAACGAACCCAAACGAACCCAAAAACGAACCCGAGAAGTTGTTGAAAACACGTAGCTGTGGAAAAAACGAAGCCGAAAACGAAGCCGGCCATATTGTTGAAAATAAAGATTGCCAAAAAAGGGAACCGAAAACGACCCGGGGACAGCATTGAAGTTCCCTCCTGCCCAATGAGCTAGCCGAGCAGCTTTTCACGTGCTTGAAACCGGGCGAATTGAGTATTACTTCCTGGCCAGGGGCGTTTTGCAGCATTCATGAAACATTTGTGGACCCTCTTTCTTGCGGAGTTTGCCGGCACGGCACTGCTGGTGGGTGTGGGAGTTTCTATTGTCATTCTCGACTTTGGCCAGGGAAGTCTTGTCGGCACCCTTTTGCCCGACCCGGGCCTGCGGCGGATCATTACCGGTTTCCTCTTTGGCGCGACGGGCGCCTCCATTGCTGTTTCGCCCCTGGGTAAGACCAGTGGCGCCCACATCAATCCAGTTGTGACGCTGGCGTTCTGGGCGAAAGGGAAGATGACTGCTCCGCATGCTCTGGGTTACGTGGTTGCACAGCTTGCCGGGGGAGTTGCGGGAGCTTTGCCGCTGCTTGCCTGGGGGCAAATGGGCGCCAGTATCGACTTCGGTGGAACGTTTCCGGGAAACGGCTTCACGCTTTTCCAGGCCACGCTGGGAGAAGCCGTTACCACGTTTGGATTGATCGCCGGACTATTCCTGTTTCTGGGCCACTCGCGCCTTCGTGCTTACACTCCTATGCTGTTTCCTTTTCTCTACGCGGTGATGGTCTATCTGGAAGGGCCGGTTTCGGGAACCAGCACCAACCCGGCCCGCAGCATCGGTCCGTCGGTTGTAGCGAGTAATTGGCACGGCTGGTGGATCTACTGGGTGGGCCCGGTGCTGGGAACATTCGTGGCTTTAGCCGCCGGGAAGGCCTCCTGGCTGCGGCGCTTTGAAATCGAGGTGGCCAAAATCTACCACTTTGAACACGACCCCCACGGTGTCTTTCGTCGTTCTGGTGTGTAGCGGGAACTCTGCTCTTTGTTTGCGGGCGTAGCGGCGACTTTATCTCTCCACGTGACGGCGTAAAGCCGCCGCCACCAGAATCTTTTTCCGTCGTGCCGTGCCCCGCAGGCAGCTTTTGTTATACTCGAATTCGGGAGGGGCCATGATTTTGAACTACCTCCCCATCAGGAATCTGAGGTTCTCTGATCTACGAGTCCGCCTCCTGTTGTCATGATTCGAAAAAAGACTGCAACCTTGACCGTGGCAGGCATCGCCGTCGTTGTATTGAGTTCAATGGTGGCTTACCGTCTGGGGATGCGTCACGCTGCAAAACCCGCGAGCGGGGCCGGCAGCGTCCAGACACCGGCGGGCGGTTGCGTCGAAATCAGCCAGGCGGGTCTTCACACGGGTGAGAATACATGCGTGGAAGGACGTGTTCTCCGCGTATTCACCGCGCGCTCGGGTAGTACATTTCTGGACTTCTGCCAGGATTACCGCAATTGCGCTTTCGGCAGTGTTATCTTTGCGGGCGACCGTTCCCGTTTTGGAAACCTGGGATCGCTGGAGGGCAGAAAGGTCGAGATTGCAGGCGAGATCACAACTTACAATGGCCGTGCTGAAATCATTATTCGCGACCCAAAGCAAATCCGTGTTTCGGAGTAAGGACTTATTAAAAGCTCTATGGAGCTTGCAACGGGAGCCCCTTCTTGTTTGTGTGTTTGCCAGCCTATTAGCGGGTTGTATGCCGGTTCCTGCAATGAGTGTTGGGGCGGCGCAGCAAGCGGACAACAACACAGCGGCGCCGCAATCTGCAGCCAGCGACACGCCGTCCCAACAGGTCGTAGCGCTGGTGAACGATGGCAATGGCCTGCTGGAGCGCAAAGACTATGCCGGCGCCGAGGCCGCTTATCAAAAAGCTCTCCAGGTTGACCCCGCGTTTGCGGCTGCTCATCGCGGGCTTGGAATCGCACTGTGGCGGGAAGGTGCGCTGGCCCGGGCCTGGCAGGAACTCAGCACCGTAGCAAGGCTGGAACCGAAAAGCGCACAGGCCCACTATGAGCTTGGCCAGGTTGCCTGGGCGCTTTACAGCGGACCAGCGGAGGGCGCCGCAGCCACCGGGCTCTCCGCAGATGATTTCCGCTCAATGGCATTGAGTGAGGTTCAGAAGGCTACGTCGCTTTCGCCGCGCGACTTCAACATGCGCCTGGAGCTTGCGCAAATTGAACTTGACGCGGGAAAGGCTAAAGACGCGCAGGCCGATGCACTTGGCGCCATCTCGCTTGCTTCTTCCGCTGCGGAACGATCGCGGGCGCAGGTGGCTCTGGCGCGCGCCTATTCAGCAACAGGCGATGAATTGCGCGCCGGAGCCGAGTACAGGAAAGCGATTGAAGAAGATCCATCAAGCGGGCCGGCCTATCTCGGCCTGGGGCAGATTTCCCTCTCTCGGCAGGACTCTGCCGGAGCAGAAAAGTACTTCAACCAGGCCCTTCGTGTGTCGCCGGGTCTTGGCCCTGCCTATGCGGCGCTTGCGAGGATTTACCTTGCGGCCAGGCAGCTTGGTCAAGCCATGGGCATGCTCAAGAAGGCCGTGGCGCTCGACCCCGACGACTGGCAGAGCGAGTTCGAGCTTGGGAAGCTCCTGATGCAGTTTGGAGATGCGGCCCGCGCGAAAGAGCTGTTTACGAAGATCGTCGGCGCTCGGCCGGATTTCCTTCCGGCCGGTGAGCAGCTTGCGCTGATGCATCTTCGCCAGGGCGACGTGCAAGGTGCTGTTGCGCAGGCGCAGGCGCTTGCGGCCCGCAATCCGCAGGCGGCTGAAGGGCACCGGGTGCTGGCGCTGGCTTTCTGGCGCGAGCGGCAGACGGACGAATCACTCGCGGAATGCGCGCAGGCGTTGGCCGTCGATCCACACTCGACTTCCATGCAGGCGCTGCAGGCGTTCGTGCTTTGGCAGACCAAGCGCCGTGGCGAGGCGCGGAAGGTGCTGCATGATGTGGCGAGCAGGGAGCCCGGCATCCTTTCACCCGTGACGTTCTGCCGCGAGATCGTGTGCGGCAGCTCAGACGTTCTGCTGGTGGGCACATTCCTGCGCGACAACCGCTGGATTCTGAGAACGCCGGCAGATCAGTAACCGCGCTGCTTGTCCACGACGTTCAGAAGCGGTAGACCGTTCACATAACGGCGAATGTTCTCCGTAAACAGGTCGAGGAGGCGGCCTTCGGTCTGCGGTGAATGGCCTGAGCTGTGACACGTGATGATGATGTTGCGGGCGCTCCATAGGGGATCGTCGGAAGGCAATGGTTCCTTGTAGGCAACGTCAAGCCCCGCGCCGGCAATCCAGCGTTCATTGAGCGCACGTACCAGGGCGGGCGTATCCACCAGCTTGCCGCGGGCAATGTTGATGAAATAAGCGGAGGCCTTCATGGAGCGGAAAACCGCTTCATTGAACATGTTTTCGGAAATCGGCGTGTGCGGCGCGGCGCTCACCAGGACGTCCACTTGAGGCGCCATTTGCGGGAACCAGTCAAGCGAACGGAGTTCGGCAACAAAATGAGGTTTGGGCAGCGGCTTGGGATCCACTGCCAGAACATTCATGCCAAAACCGTAGAAGGCGCGATAGGCGGTGTCGGTGCCGTTTCCGCCCAGCCCGACTATGCCCATTGTCTTACCGCTGATTTCAACCAGGCCTCCCACCGGCTGCCATTTGTGCTCGCGGGTCTGCATTGTGTAGCGGTCAATCCCTCGCGTGAGCGCCAGCAAGAGGGCGAAGACGGTTTCCGAAATGGGCGGCGCGAACATGCGCTGCATGTTGGTGAGCACAATCTCGCTGTTCACGAGTTCGGGCCACATGATGCGCTCGACGCCCGCTGCGCCCCACTGGATCCACTTCAACTGTCTGGCGCGGGCCAGGTCTTCTTTGGAAAACCCGCCGAAGATAACATGTGCTTCAGGCAGTTCGCGCTGGAATTCGTCGCGCGACTTGCAGAGCTTCAGCTTGATGGAGGGCCACAGGGCGTGAATCTTTTCCTGGTACGCTTCGGAGACTTCGGCCATGGTAATGATGTTGATTTCATCGGTTGGGACAGATTTACCCGGCTGCGCAATCGGGTAGGAAACGGAGGTGATGGGGACGCCTGGTTCGAAAGCGGCAGGGGCCGGTGAAGCAGTGGCGGAACCAGAGACTGATCCCAGGGCAACACCAGTGGACCCTGCTGCGACACCGTGCAGAAACTTCCTTCGTGACAGGTTTTGTTTTGACATCAGAGAACCTCCGGGAAGCGTTAGGGAGAGTCTACCACTGTTTTAAAGTCATTGAGCTATGCTCTGTGTTACGCCCAATTTGCGTTCCGTCGCCGGACAAACTGGGGGTTTGACAAACGTGCGGGGCGTTGATACATTCAAGCCAATGCGACGAAGGGAACTTCTCTCCGACCGGCGTTTCCCACGAAAAGGCCGAACCCCTGCCTGCGCCAATTGCAGCCGCCCTTTTGTCGTCAATTGAGGTGCCTATGCAAGGAACAGTCAAGCGTGTGATTCGCGACCGGGGATTTGGCTTTATCCGGTCTGCCGAAGGGCGTGAGATTTTTTTTCACCGCAGCAGCCTTCAGGGACTTAACTTCGACACGTTAAAAGAAGGCGATACCGTGGAGTTTGAGGTCGAGGACGGTCCCAAAGGTCCGAGGGCTGCGGTGGTCCGGTCTTCCACGGAATAGGGCGCTCGCTCCCGGCCTGACGATCTCCCAAGAATTGAAACAGGAATAGCGGTGGTGGAGTGTTCGAGTTTAACACTCTTGCCAGAAAGAGGTCCCCAGCCTGCAGGGTTCAGTGCAATACACGTGGGCCCACGCAGCTATTTTGAAGCCTGCAGATGCTGTTGGCCCGCGTGAAGCTCAAGCTTGTGCCCTCCCCAAATGAACGAACCCGTCACGCCCTGAGGCAGCGTAATGTCGGCGGTCAGGCGATTATTTTGCCGTTCGTACTTCACAACGATGCCGCCCTGAGGGACGGGGACCGTGGCTGCGAGGCGGTTCAGCGTCCCAAGATGCGGCTGGATTAAGACCTTGCGGAATCCCGGTGCGGCTGGCTCGATTCCGGCGACTGTGTTGAGGAAATCGAAATTCGGATGAGCGCTCCAGGCGTGGCAGTCAGACCGCACGGGTTCAGGTTCCTCTGCCCAGGTGGTCAGGCCAAGGTCGAGCATTTGGCGCCAGGGTCCAAGCAGGCTGAGGTGTTCATCGCCAAGGCCGACTTTCTTGATGGCGCGGAACAGGTAAAACCGGAAGTAGTATGAGCACTGGGTGAGCCTGGAATCTTTCAGGACCTTCTGCATGACGCTTTCCTGGTTCTGGGCCGGGATGGAGTTGGTGAGGACACCCAGGATGTTGGCATGCTGGCTGAAATCCTTATGGGCAGGAGTGTCCGCCAGCAGGCCGCGTGTGGAATCCCAGCATTTTTCATAAACAGCTCGGGCGATTTTTGCAGCCAGTTCGCGGTCTTGTTCTGCGAAGGATATGTTGCCAATACTTGATTCCAAGTCGGCGGCGTTCTGGAGCGCTGCGACAAACTGCAGGGTGAGTATCGAAGATTGTCCGTCCCCTTCTTCGGGGGGCACACCATTCTTGAATTGGGGCGTCCAGTCAACGAAGTTCCACCATTCGAGTGTCCCCAGCAGGCCGGAAGGAGTCAACCGGTGCTCAAACCAACTCAACACGTCTCTCATGCCGGGAAGATACTGGCGAAGGAACACCGTATCGCCGCGATACCACCACAGGTCGTGCATCATGCCAATCCAGAAGAGCGAAAAGGGCGGAATGAATTGAGGCAGATGCGAAGGGTAGCGGCTCTGGGTGATGCCTTCAGGAATTCGCGACTCGTTCAGCAATTCGATTGCGTTCTTTGCCAGGCGGTCGTCACCTGTCATATAGAGCGAAATCAATATCTGAATGCGTGTGTCGCCGCCGTACTGCAATCGCTCATAGTACGGGCAGTCCATGTAGGTTGTATGGGCGCAAAGCCACGCAGTACGCCAGCCGACCTGCCACATCTTCTGCAGAGTCGGATCTCCGCTCTCAAAACTTGCGTGGACAGTGAAGGGGTAGGCCGTGAAGACGCCTCGAAGGTCGTCGAGGACGAGAGGTTCCGCGCCGGTCTTTACTACAAGCTCCAGGTAACGGTATGTGCGCCACCAGAGCGTGCGGAACATCCTCTGTTTGCCGCCGTCGGGAAGGAACTGGTCCTCCATCCCAAGCATCCTCTTGCCCTGGATATCGTTCCGGTTACCTTTCTCACGGCCTTTCCACAACGCTTCAGCGTAAGTGAGAGTGATAACTGAGCCCTTCCCGCCGCTGACCACGAGTTCAGGATAGGCGGTTGTTTCAAAGCTCTGATCGAAAAGCAGCGTGGCGGTTGTATTGGCCGGAATAGTCACGGGAGATTGCCCTTGCAGAAAACTGCCGGGGACTTCGACACCCTGTGATCTTCTGACACTGGCAAGGCGCTGGCGCTTCTCTTCCATCATGGGAATATTTCGCGGCACCAGCATCCAGGGGGAGTGGCTGTCTCGAACCCCGCGCGGCCCGCCCTCGTCAAGCGCCTCAGCTGGCTTCCAGGCCGAATCATCAAATCCCGCATCCTGCCATCCCCACGGTACCTTGGAGGCGTCCACGCGAATTCCCGGGCCGACCACCATGTAGAAGGGAATTGTCTTGCGGTTGATCGGATTCATCTGAAAAGCGCGGCTGTTGAGCACTTTCCAGGTTGAATTCGTGTTGACCATGGACTCCTCTGCGGTGTCGCCTTGCAGGATGAATCCCGTCTCATTACTCATCTGCGCCATGGGGGCCTGTTCTGCAAAGTTCCACACGATGGCGGCAAGCGTGTTGTGTCCGGCCCGAAGGTGACTGGCAACGTCGAGCGTTTCGTACCGCCAGTGGAACAAATCGCCCCGTGCCGGACCTGTGGAAACACGCACGCCGTTGACAAAAAGCTGATAGCGATTGTCGCCGGTGACGTGGATGACAAAATGGTCCGGCTTGCTCGCAAGCGGAAAATCCTTGCGGAAGTAATAGACGCCAAATTCGCGACCTGACGTACCGGGGCAGGCAATCCATTGGGCTGTCCAGTTCTGGTGGAGGATTGCCGGGTTTGATCCTCTGGAACTGGAACTGAGGGAAGGGAATGCGCCCAGATAGAGCGCAAGGAAGAGTAATACTCGGACATGGCGCGCGATCATGTCGGCAATCTCCTGAATTTTGAGAAATGCATCAACCGATGCCTGTCTCAATGGATCCTGAAACAGGCCACGGCCGGGATTATGGCCATTCTCAGCTCGGAAGTCAAAGGAGAAAACCCGAACTTAGAAAACGGGTCAATTCAGGAAATGCAGAAGCTTTAGAGTGGTAACGCGAATCCGTGAGTCGTGGAAGATTGACCGTAGTAGTCCCTCGGGCTGGAACGATGCCGTGACATGACCACGCGTGCGCTTTGGAAGATATCAAGAAGGCAGGCGTCCGGGAGCCGCCATTCTGTCTATCTTTCCTGGAGGTGAGTATTATTCATCCCCTGGCTTAATTCCGATGGAACAGCCAGAGTTCCTGAAACCTCGCCTCTTCCGATCTGGGAAACGATCAGGCGAAGGGGAAATTTGCTTCGTGAAGTATAGAACTGCACGATTTCATTCAGCGCACGATCCTTCAACACAACGGACTTGTCATCCACCATCATCCGAATACTGTAATGCTGGTCTTTTGCGCTGGTAGATTCGAGCTCCATTGATATCGGGCCTACACGCTTTAGCCCCGAACTTCTTGAGAGGGAAAAGGAAACATCTGAGCGCTGGACCCTTTCCAGGAGGTAGCTAACGCCGCTTTGTGTCTGCTCGATTGCCGAACGCTGTGAGTCGAGTTCGCCCACCACATTCCCCAGACGGTCAGTTGTTGCACGCCATTCCTCGTGGCTTGCGGCAAGGTTTCCCTGAATTGCGTTCAGTTCCTTGTTAGGTGCCGGCTGGCTGTTTGTGGCCGCCATCTTGGTTGCAGTCGCTGGAGTCCTCGCAGCCGCGGTCGTACTGACGAGAGGACTTTCCGATGCTGTCATTTCGGCGGTGGAATGAGCGGAACTGTTGCTGGCGGGCTTTGAAGAAAGGCCAGATTCAGCGGCGATGTGCGTGATGGGTCGTGGTGCAGGCGCAGCAAGCAGTGTGTTCTCGCCAGGTGAAGCTTTGGTGGTATCGGGGACACTTTGGTTCGTGGCCCGCCTGGGAGGGGCTGAGTGGCGCCGCTTCTCAAGCTCGTTCACTCGGTCCTGCATTGCCTTCAGCTTGGTCTGGAGCTCCGCGATTCGGGCCTTATCCGCCGTGTTAACGGGTTCCTTGCCTCCTGCCTTCACGTAGCGGTAGGTGGCGAAAGCGGAAAGGGCCGCCACAAGCAAAAGCACAAAGCCGCCAGGCAAAGGAGACCTTGACATCGGCGGCTTAGACTCCGTTTTCTTAACAAATACCTGTCTGTCAAATACTGGACTGCCCATAATTAACTCCCTGCAAACTGCTCCGATGCTTCAGTGCAGCTGAATTTTGACTGAAGTCGGGTAAAGTTGTTTGAGAGGCAGCAGGAACTCTCGTGTTTCGTTGGGCAGAAGATCAACCTTCTGCTCCGCGTGGTCCATGCGTTGCCCGTGCATCACCACATCGTATTGGCCCGGTGATAAGACCAGCAGAATCGGGGTCTTGCCTACTGGTTTTCCATCAATCTTCACGTCGGCCTGGGTTGGTGTCGAACGTAGCATGAGCTTCGCCGCGTTCTTTCCGGCACGGTCCTCGAGGGCCTTTCGATTTTCAGCCACCGACCCCTGCTTCATGGAGTCGAAGATATAGTTAGGGTTCGAACCACCACTCTTTGTTGGCTGGCTCAAAATGACCGACGACTTGTTGCCGTTGGTGTTCAAGTCAGGAACTGGAACCTTCCGCATGAGGTTGGTTCCACTTATGCTGCCGGCAATGCCGGAGGTTGCTCCACCGTATTCTGCCGCTGCCTGTGCGTACAGGCAGCCGCTTGCCAGAACCAGGAGAAGTGACAGGCCGGCCGCGTGCCACAGCAGGTCGAGGAAGTGCCGTGCCGGGTCATGGAGCCGCACTTGTTTGGTATTTTCAAGGTTCCTGGGGAATGGGGTCATGTTCTCATCCTTTCCGGTTATGAGTTTTCATTCTGGCGCTAGAGATTCAAACCGGGCACACGTACCAACCCATGTGTTTCAATCCTTTGCGCGGGACCCCTCCCGGCTGCCTCCCCCGTAGTTGTGCCCTCCCAAAACTTACGTTCTAGGATATATCCTGAATTCGTTTTCGGCAAGCTCCAGATGATCAATGCGGTGTTTGCCAATAGTTATGTGCAATAAATTGCAGTGCCAGCCCTTGGCCGAATTTTATAAGCCGCGTATTTTAAACGAGATAGGGTGTCCAGGCGATTTCAGTTGAAAAATAGAAGAGCCTCGGGTGGGATGCAAAACGGTGTGCAAGCGTCCATGGCAGGGGGCAGTTCCATGGGTTTGACCGGCTAATCCGCAGATTTTGCGTACATTTTAGTGGAAATTCAGGGAATAACCGCCATTTTCAATTCACCGTTCCGGTGCTTCATTTTCTTGAAGAAACGCGGTAATTCATCAAGCGGAATTTCGCCGGTCACGAAGTCCGAGGCGCGGATCTCCCCTTTTGCCACTGCTTCGAGAGCCTTGCGAATAAATTGGGGAGTATGGTGGAAGGTGGACCGTATGGTGATTTCGGAATAGTGCAGCACCGAGGGGTCAAACTGCACGTGGCTGCCGCGTGGGCACCCTCCAAACAGGTTGACAGTGCCGCCACGCCGAACCATCTGGACTGCCCACTCCCACGTCTGCGGGATTCCGACTGCCTCAATCACCGAATCAGCGCCGAGACCGCCCTCGGTAAGTTGGCGGACCAGGGAAACCGGGTTATCCACCTCGGAAATGTCAAACGCCGCGTGGGCCCCCAACTGTTCCGCCGTCCGAATCTGACTCTTCCGTTTGCCGAGAGCAATCACGCGCACGCCGCGAACGGCAAGAATTCGAATGAACTTCAGGCCGATGGGTCCGCATCCCACAATCACAGTGGTATCGCCGGCCTGAATTCCTGTCTCTTCGATGCCACGCAGAATGCACGCCAGGGGTTCTACCAGGGCAGCGTCCCGAAAGGGAACGTGCGACGGAATCTCCAGAGTATTTTCCCGGACGATGCGGCCCGGAATCCGGATGTATTCAGCGTAGGCGCCATTGTTAAAGAGAAGTGAGTTGCAAAGGTTAGTCTGGCCCTTCCGGCAGAAGATGCAACTATTGCACGGAGCGGAATTGGCCGGGACCACCCATGAACCCGGCTTGAGTCCATTTGAAACTTCACTTCCAACAGCTTCGACAACTCCGGAGAGTTCGTGTCCAAAGACGGCTGGAGGGACGATCATCCTGGCGTGATAGCCCTGCCGCCAGACTTTCAAATCCGTTCCACAGGTCAGGGCCACCTTCACCCGGACCAGTACTTCATCCGAAGCGAAATTCGGTATCGGGATCCGTTCAATCTTCAGGTCTTCGCGACCGTATAACACTGCGGCGGTCATATCGCCGCTGCGATTAGTTTCCATTAGGGCACCAATATAATTTTCAGAGAGTCTTCAGTAGGATGAGCTGCCAGGTTTAAAGCCTGGCCAATCTGAGAAAGGGGAAACCGGTGGGATATCAATTCCCGGACCGGAAGGGCGCGTTCAAAAATCAGCCGGGCAGATTCTTCCTGCAGATCAAAGGATGCGCTATAGCTGCCCAGGATTTCTTTTTCGTCGATACCCACCGTCGCGGCAGGAAATTCTACGCGCAGCAGCGGGTCGTTATAAGCAAACAAGAGGACACGCCCTCCGGGGCGGGCCAGCGTGAGGGCCTGCTCCAGAAGCTCTCGCTGGGGAGCTGCAACCAGCACGACATCCGCTCCGCGGCCTGAGGTCAAACCACGAATCGCCTCCACCAGGCCTTCGCTTGCGGGATCAAAAGATTCTTCGGCTCCGAGCTCGATGCTCTTGCGGCGTCGCGGCGGCATCGGATCGGTCGTCATCACTTTGCCGCCGTGGATTCGCGCCAGCAGCATCAGCAGCATGCCGATGGGTCCCTGTCCGATCACCAGGACGGTGTCGCGTGCCTCGATTCGGGCTTTATAGATTGCCTTCAGGCACGTATTCACCGGTTCAACGAAGGAGGCCTCCTCAAAACCGACATCAGGCGGAATCCGAATCATTCCTCGTTCTGCGATCCAGTCCATCACGCGGACATATTCCGCAAAGCCTCCACCGCTGGGACGGAAACCGCTGGTGACGCCCACCTTCTTGTATGTCGGGCACTGCGAGTAGAGTTTCCGCTCACAATAGAAACAGTCGCCACAGGGAACGTGATGGAAAGT
>DATLWV010000075.1:0-32224 GCA_035576145.1 Terriglobia bacterium | reverse complement strand
ACCGACTTCGCCTTGATCAAGGATTTTCAACTTCCGTGGTTTGGCAGCGAACACTCCACGGTTCAGTTCCGTGCGGAGACGTTCAACACCTTCAACCATCCTCAATTTCGCAGCGTGCGCGCAGGGTGCAGCAGCAGTATCGGGTTCGGGCAACCCTGCACGCAGACGGGTAACGGGGAAGTCAGTGCAGCTTACAATCCGCGTCTGGTGCAATTCGGACTGAAGTTTTCCTTCTAGCCCGACTTGCACGAAATGCTGCCCGGCGTGGAGTCGTGCGAAGTGGAGGAGGGTGCCGCAGGATCACTGGCGCAATTGTGGCAGCTACTAAAGCGCTGAGATGCTGTGGCAGGGTGTTCAGAGGCTTCACTCCGGGCGGCGGGTCGCCCAGTAATTCCGCATTTGACTGCGGAAACTTTGAACCATGCTTACGGCCGGCCTTGTGCCCTCCAGAAGGCCGGCTCCTGCCAAATACACATTGGGAGAGTTCATGCTCCCGACGGGCAAGCAGCGCACCCATTGGGAGCAACTCCGCTATCCAAGTTCTAACGTTTCAGGTAAATCCTAATTTCAATCCAATAGGAGGCCACGATGTCAGATCGAAGAACCTTTATGCGGCAGGTTCTGCGCGGCGGTACCGCCGTGGCAGTTTCAGGATTAGTCCCGGCTGGGCGGATTCTGGGGGCCAACGATCGGGTCCGGTTTGGGCTGATCGGATCCGGATCACGCGGAAAGCAGATTCTAAGAGCGGCACTCAAGGTGCCCAACACGGAGTTCGTCGCCGCTGCAGACATTTATACGCGGCGACTTGACGAAACGAAAGAAATTGCGCCCGAAGTGAAAACCTATTCGGACTTTCGCCGGTTGCTCGATGACAAGACTATCGACGCGGTCCTGATTGCCACACCGCAGCATCAGCATGTGCTAAGCTTTGTGCCCGCCATTCAGGCCGGCAAGGACGTGTACCAGGAAAAGACCATGGCCTTTACTCCCGACCACGCCCGCCGCATGCGAAAGGCATTTGAAAATTCAGACCGGGTGGTGCAGATCGGCATCCAGTCTCTCAGTGGAACTGCCTTCAAGGGAATACGAGAGCTTGCCACCTCCGAGCGCATGGGTACAATCACCGCCCTGCACACTCACGCCTTTCGGAATGCTCCCTACGGCGGATGGAAACGGCAAATTCCTGCCGATTGCGACACGGCGCACGTGGACTGGAAGGCTTTCGAGGGTGAAGCTGAGCCGCGTCCCTTTGATCCCAACCGTTACATGAATTGGCGCTTTTATTGGGATTATTCGGGCGGAAATGTTTATGAAAACTTTGTCCATCAGGTGGGATTCTGGCACAAGGTGTTGGGCCTCGAGATTCCACCCAGCGTGACGATGACGGGCAACAACTATCGTAATCCGGAGATGGAAGTTCCGGATACGATGGACGCGGCCATGGACTATGAGAAGAAAATCCTCTTCACCTGGAATTCCATGTTTAGTAACCGGCATTACGGGGAGCAATTCGACCTCCTGCTGGGTACCAATGGGACAATCCTGCGGGATGAAGACGAGAATCTTCGATATGTTCCGGAGGGACGCAAGTACGTGGCAAGTGCTGCGCAAGCCTCCGGTGGGAAAGGTGATGTCCCCGACATCACCGGTGGCGGAGATGCGACGAATGAGCACATGCAGAACTTTTTCGACTGCGTGCGAAGCCGGAAAGAGCCGAATGCACCTTTTGACATCGGATACAAGTCTGCGATCGTGTGCCAGATGTGCAACCTGTCATACAGGCTGAAGAGGACGGTCCGCTGGGATTTCCAATTGATGGACATTGTGTGAGCAGAGGAGCCGAAAAGGCTGGCAGGGCAGCGCTGAATCAGAGGAGGGTATGCACTGCCAGACCGGGCGTGCAACAGGCGGATTGCCACATATCAACTTATTAAGGCGAGAAGAAAATTATGAGAGACAAATTAGAGCGTAGAAGATTTCTGAAGACGAGCGGGCTGGCGGTGGCCGGCGCGCTTTCAATCGGGTGTGGACCTCAGGAAGAAAAGAAGGCGGTGGAGGGCGGTGCCGGACGACCGGCTTCCACCGAGTTCGCCATGCACAACCCCAGGCTTATGCCCGGCTGTTGCGCGTATTCTTTCAACACCTACCTGTCCAAGAAAAAAATGACGTACCCGGAGTTCCTGGACAAAGTAGTGGAGATGGGTTCGGTGGGCGCTGACATGACGGTTTACTGGCTCAAGTCTACTGACGCCGAGTATCTGAATGAACTGCGCCGCCTGGCCCTCAGGAAGGGAATCCCATTCTCCGGCGCGGCGTGCGGGTCGAGCATGGTGCAGGAAAGCGCTGCCAAACGGCGCGAGGTCATGGCTGAGATCAGGAAATGGGTGGACGTGACGGAACGGTTGGGCGCTTCACACTTGCGGATCTTTGGCGGCCCATTGCCGAAGGGTGTGACAACGAAGCAGGGAACCGACTGGGTGGTGGAAGCCATGAAGCCTGCCTGCGACTATTCCGGCAAGAAAGGCATCACACTTGGCATCGAAGACCACGAGGGCGTGACGCAAGACGCCGATGTTTGCCTGGAAATCATGCACCGGGTGGATTCGCCTTACGCGGGTATTAACCTGGACATCACCAACTTTGTGGCCACGCCCAGCGCGGACGCTTACGCCCAGATCAAGGCCTGTCTCCCTTACGCCACCCACTGCCATGTTCGCGACCACTTTGCGGACGGAACGCCGGTGGACCTGGAACGCGTCTGGAGGCTGTTCGCGGAAGCAGGTTATAAGGGTTACATGTCAGCCGAGTACGAGGGCAAGGAGGACGCCATGACGGGCGTCCCCAAGCTAATGGGCAAGATCAACACGCTGTGCAGAAAGTACTCAACGGTTTGACCGCGACCTTTCCGTGAATTCAACAACACTCGTGGGGCTTACAGGCACTCTCGTGACCAGCATGAAGTGGAACGATGCCGGTATTCCGCAGTCTGCGCGGCGAAGAGTTGATTGAGACTTTGAGGCCGGAGCAGAGTATCCGCCTCCCTCAGCGGTTGTACTGGGCCCCAACGGCAAGTGGTTCCTGCCGGAATGTTGTGGTTGGACTCGAACCACAAACTGATACCTCTGTCTGCATTTCTGGAAAGGTCCAGATCCTCAACGGGTGATTAGGGCCAATATTATTCGTGGTAGTCGTCCCGGACTCGGATGCGGTCAGAGGGAGGTGGATTGTGACAAGACGCTCGACACGCAGGAAACTGCTGGCTCAGTCCGCGCAACTGGCAGGAGCAATAGGCATGGGCATACCGATCCTGGGAGCGGGACGGCTGACAGAGGATTCCCTCGCTCGAGGCAAGTAGGGGGCATTTCGCTTTCTCATAAGACTGCATGTGACCTGATCCACCAAAGGGCGCAAGTTGCCATGGAGAAGCTGGCAGAGTTCAAACCTTCCAAAGTCTCCAATCCGGTCCGGATCAAGGTGGAGTTTACCGTTCAATCGACACCGGTCTTTTGGCCCCAGCCTGGGGTTGAACGTTTGGACGAGCGGACGTATCTTTACCAAGGTAAAGATTTCCTCGATGCCTGGTTGAGGCAGCCGCTGAGATGACCACAAGATGGACTTTCGAGCGGTATCGGTTTGGTGAACTGGTGGGGTCAATAACGGAATCACGACGATGGTTTTCTCAAGGGATAGGTTCCAATCAAGCGGGCGCCGGGCGCTGACGAAGAGTGATGTGCCAGATGAAACCCGAGACCTCGTTTCGCGGCGCTTGAAGCGTCCATTACTGGTAATGGAACAGTGAAACCTCTGACGTATCTGTCCTTTTCTTATTGCATTTCGGCAGGAGGGTGCGATGTCTAACCGTAGAAGATTCATGCAACAGGTTCTAGAAGGTAGCGCCGCTCTGGCGGTTTCAGGATCAGTTCCTTCCGTGCAGATACTGGGTGCTGAGCATTTCAAGTTCAAAACCTGCTTGCATTCGGTCAGTTATTCCGGAGCTTGGCGTGGCCAAGCGGTTCTAACGGTGGACCAATTCCTGGTCAAAGCGAAGGAACTTGGCTACGACGGTGTGGAACTCATGTGCAAGAGGCCGCACTTGTCGCCTCCTGATTATGACGAGGCGGCGCGCCAAAAACTGCGTTCGAGAATTAACCAGCTTGGCCTGAAACTGGTGATCCTTGCCGCGTATACGGATTTTTCCGCCGGAATGGACAAACCCGGTATTCCTCACGTGGAAATTCAAGCCACCTACCTTGGAGAAGTGGCGCACCTTGCCCGTGACCTGGGCACAGACATGGTGCGGGTCTTCACGGGTTATGATCGAGACGGGATTCCCTATGACCAACAATATAGTGCGGTCGTGGAGGGGTTGCGCCTGGCTGGGCAGCAGGCGGGGCACTATGGGGTTACCCTGGCGGTGCAGAACCACCACGACTTGGCGGTTAGTGCTGAGGGCATGTATTGGCTCCTGGAGGAAGTCAACCTACCCAATGTCAAGGCCGCTTGGGACGCATGGAGTCCCTCGGCGCAGGGGTACTCGCCGAAAGAAATTCGCGAGGGGGTACTTAAGCTGAAGCCCTTCATTGTTCATACTACGGCAGCCCAGTACCTCACAGTACCCAGGTATCATTACCTGCCGGAAGTTGTGGATTACCAAAAGATTCCGGCTGTGAACCTTGAAGTCCAGATGGGGCCGGGCATGATCGACTACGAGAGTTTCTTTAATGCTCTGAAAGAGATCGGATATCAAGGTTATGTCGCTTACGAAATCTGTGCCGTCACAAGGGGCGGAGGTTCCATCGAAAACCTGGGTCGCACGGCCAGGTCGTTCCTGGATTATGTTTCGAAGTTCCGCTAACCCGGGCAAGCAGGGCGTCACCCTGACGGAAGATCTTGCCAAGCTCGGGTCCCTCCGTCGATGAGAGATGGGAGGAGACCCGCCCCGCCGACCGGAGCAGTCCCGGGTGGGCTTCCCGCAGGGAGCTATGGAAGGCTCCGAGGGGGCTGGGAGAGGACACGGCGTAACGGTTGAACGTGGCGAATCCTCATACCGTTCCTTTAAGAAACCTGTAGACGCTCCCCGCCTGCCAATGATGAAATGAAGCAAGGGGACGTATGGTACGTCTCATCTGTTTAATCGTCTTATTAAATGCCGTCCAGCAGCAACCACCGAACACCGCGGGCACGCCGCCCTCAGGTGTGCGCGAAAAGTTCGCCCAGGCCCAACAGGCACTGGTTGCCAGGGACTATGCAACGGCTGAACGGGGTTTTCGCGAAGTGATCAAGCTTGACCCCCGGTCGGCTGCCGCCTATAGCGACCTGGGCGTTGTCTATATGCGCACCAACAGGATCAGTTCCGCCATTCAATCGTTTGAAGCTGCACAAAAACTGGCTCCCCATGAAATTGGAATTGATTTGAACCTGGGCCTGGCGTACTACCGCCAGCGCGACTTTGAGCATGCCATCCCTCACTTCATTCGCGTCCTTGCGGCGGACCCCGGGAACAATCAGGCGCGTTACCTGGCGGGTTTGTGTTACTTTGCGGGTCGCGATTATGAACACACCGTGGAAATGCTGGCCCCCTTGTCGGACAAGGAAAAGCACAACATCGATTTTCTATTTATGCAGGGAATTTCTTACGGAAAGCTCAACCAGAAGGCAGAATCCCAAAAAGCTTTCGACGAATTGGTGCGCGTCGGAGGTGAGTCGCCGCAGATGCACCTTTTGCTGGGCAAACTCTACATCGACTTCTTTTACAACCAACAGGCTGCTCTTGAACTTAACAAAGTGATTGCGCAGAAGCCGGATCTGCCTTTTGCCCATTACAATCTCGGGGTTGTCTACCAGCGCCTTGGACAGCTGGATAAAGCCGTTGAAGAGTACAAGAAGGAAATCGCCATCAGTCCTCGTGAGCCATGGAGCTACGAAAATCTGGCAAAGATTACCTTGGACAGGGGGAATCCTGATGAGGCCATTCCATTGTTTCGTCATGCCTTGTCACTCTATTCCAAATTGTCGACTTCCTGGGCAGGCCTGGGGAGAGCGTACTCACAGAAAAAGCAGTTTGGCGAGGCAATCGCCTGCTACCATCGGGCTCTGACCCTGGACCCTGATAATTCAAAGTTTCATTACCAACTCGGGCAGGCATACCTGAAGTCAGGTGAACAAACGGCCGCCCAAAAGGAATTTGCCGAAACCCGAAGGCTGCAAAAGAGCTCGGTGGAACGACAAGCGGAGAGACTTTCCGGCAGATTGCCAGAGGGTGAAGGTTCAACCCCATAACCCGCACCCATCCAGGCCCAGGTTCCTGTTAGAAGTACACGCAAAATCTTATGGATCTTTTGGACGAGTACAGCCCCGATCAACTTCGCCGGACGCTGCCCCATCTCCGGTGGTGGATTTGCGGCCTGCTTTTTTGTGGAACCACGGTCAACTACATTGACCGTGGCACCATCGCCATTCTGGCGCCCCACCTTCAGCAGATTTTCCACATCACTGAGGCCGATTACGGCTGGATCATCGCCGCCTTCATGTGGGCGTACGCCATCTTCATGCTGATCTCGGGCGGCATCATTGATTGGCTGGGCACAAGGGTCGGTTACGCAATCTCGATGGCCTGGTGGGGGCTGGCTACCATCGGGCACGCGATGGCGCGCGGCGTGTTCTCCTTTGGTCTTGCAAGGTTCATGCTGGGCGCAGGCGAAGCGGGAAACTTTCCGGCTTCCATCAAGGCCGTGGCGGAGTGGTTCCCCAAGCGCGAGCGGGCGCTGGCCACCGGCATCTTCAATTCCGGAACCAACATCGGCAACGTCATCGCCTATCCCGTGGTGGGCGCCATCCTAATCCACTGGGGATGGCAGGCCGCCTTTATCATCACCGGGCTTTTCGCCCTGGTCATCATGGTGGTGTGGCTGATGCTCTATCAGACTCCAAGGCTGCATCGCTGGCTGTCGCTGGAAGAGCTGAAGAAGATTGAACTGCGCGAGCCGGGAGAAGAGGAAGAGCCCGAACGGAAAATCGAATGGCGGCGATTGTTGTCCTACCGGGAGGCGTGGGGCTTTACCATTGCCAAGTTACTCACCGATCCCATCTGGTGGTTTTACGTTTTCTGGCTGCCCAAGTACCTGGTGCAGGCGCGCGGATTCAGCATTCAACAGCTTGAATGGTTCGGCACCATCCCCTTTGTTGCCGCCATCATTGGCAGCGTGGGCGGCGGCTGGCTTTCCGGGTTCCTGATGCGCCGGGGCTGGAGCGTGAATGCCGGCCGCAAAACCGCCATGGCCGTCTGCGCTTTCTCCATGCCCGCCGGCATCGCCGCGGTTCTGACCGGCAATGTCTGGCTGGCGCTGGCGTTGATTTCCGTTTCCACTTCTGCTCACCAGGGCTGGTCAGCCAACGTTTTTACTCTGGCTTCGGACCTCTTTCCCAAGCGCGATGTGGCATCCGTGGTAGGAATCGGCGGAGCGGCGGGTGCAGTGGGCGGCATGATCATCGCTCCGCTGGCGGGTTACATTCTGCAGTTTACTCACTCCTACATTCCGCTGTTCATCATCTGCGGCACCATGCACCCCATCGCATTGGGGCTGGTCCACCTGATTATTCCAAAAATCAGGCCCATCACGCACCCCTCGCGTTCCTGAGTCCGATTCTGTCCGGCACAGGTGAGATGCTACGTGCACCTTCTCGATCGCTGCGAAGGGTTCGCTTTTGCTCTGCTCAATCATGACTTGCGGCATGGGCCAGAAACCGCCGGCATTAAGTCGCTGCTGAATGATTCTTGTGATAAAGTGCCGGGGCGGGAGGATTCCCATGTTCACGGCCACAAAGGACTTGATTCTTCCGACGACGGTTACCGGATCATTCCCGCGGCCCCGCTGGTACGATGCCTCAATGGCAGGCCGTTCGCTTGACACCTGCATGCTTGACGTGCGCTTCCGCGAGAAATTCCAGGACGCTCTTGCAGTGGTGGTGAGTGACCAGGAGCGCGCAGGGCTGGACGTCATCGGGCATGGCGACTTCCATCTCGACGAAGACCTTGCGGGCCGCTGTTGGCTGACCTATCCTCTCCAACGCTGGAAAGGATTTGAAGGCGACTATCAGCAGCAGGAGGAGGACACCGCTCCGTGGCGGCATTACGCGCCAGGCACGTTGCTGAATGAGATCTACAGCGGCTGGCGCTGGCCGCACGTCGTAGATAAGGTCGAGCACCGTCCTCTCGGCTATCCCAAGATCTGGCGGATGGCCCAGGCGAAAACACGCAAGCCCCTCAAGTTCGGCACCTGCTGCTCGGCGGCGTCAGCGCTTTTTCTGGATATCCATACGGACAAATACAAGGACCGGCGCCAGCTCATCTGGGACATGGCAGAGGCCATGAACAAGGAACTGCTGGCGTTGCGCGCCGCCGGCTGCCGGTGCATTCAGACGGAGGAGCCCTCGTTTCACTTTATGGCCAACAGTTACGGCAAGGACCATGACGACGTCAAGTTCATGATTGAGGCGTTCAACCGCGAGATGCAGGGGCTGGACGACGTGGAATTGTGGATTCACACCTGCTGGGGCAATCCCAACATGCAGCGCATCCGGGAGGACACGAGTTACGCCAACTCGATTGAAATTTACCTTGAACGCTGCCGGGGCGACGTGTGGACGCTTGAGATGAAAGACCGCAACCAGCAGGACCTGGAACTTTTCGAGCCTTTCAAACACGACCTGAAAAAGAAGATTGCCATCGGGGTGGTGAGCCACAGAACGCTCCAGGCCGACCGGCCTGAAGAGGTCGCAGCTGAAATTCGCAAGGCGCTGAAAGTCATTCCGCCCGAGCGGCTGATCGCCTCAAGCGATTGCGGCTTTGGCCGCCAGGGCGCAAACCGCGAGATCGCCTTCTACAAGGCGAGCGCAATTGCCCAGGGTGCAAACATCGTGCGGCATGAACTCGGCCTGGCTGAAACTTACGTGCCCGCAGCCGATCCCGCTTTGCAGGTTGACACTGTCCCTGGCCGCGACGCGGCGCCCGCGGATGGCAGCCAAGATTAAGCTGACAGCGCAGCAGGAAATGGCGAGAAGGTAATGAAGGAGAACCGTGGCAGAATAAAACGGCGCAGATTCCTGAAAGGTGCTGTACTGATGCCGGTCGCCACTTTGATGGAGACGCTGCCGGAGACTTCGAGCGAAGCCTGGCTACTCGGTTGCCCGGTGGACCAGGCGACCGCTGTCCGCTTTTTCTATAACCCGGAGTGGGCGGAGTATTTTCATTTTCCCCTCGTCTTCCGAGTGGTTCCTGTCGTCGACTCACGGCTGAACACAGCGCCCATGCGCCCTGAAGGTCGGACTGCCTACATTGCGCACGAGGATATGAAAGGTATACTTCGTGCACTAGCTCGGCCAGGCACTTCCTGGACCGTGTCTTCGAAAGTGGAGCTGCTGGACGACTTCCACACAATGGTTCGTCACCTTGGGCCCGGCCCTGCCGTCCTCAGCATAGATGTTGTGTGTTCAAAAGGGAGTGCGCGGGGGAACGTTGAGCCTGCGAAAATCTGCAAAACTCTGGCTCCGTTGGACACCGCCCTGAAGACGCCGCGGGCCCTGTGGGAGTTCCAGGCACTGCGTTTCAATTACGGATGCAAGGTCCCGGGATTTAAGGTGGGTGCCTACCCGGAAAGTCGTTGAAAGATCGACAGCCATGAGGCTTGTTATAAATGGCAGGTGGCACATCCAGCGAGTGCCAGCAGTAGGATAACGCCTCTTACGAAGACTAGGAGGGACAATGGGCAAAAACAGCAAGCTAGACCGGCGGAAATTTTTGCAGGGCAGTGTGTTGATGCCTGCCGTGGCAGCGCTGGGCATGAGCAGGGAAGCGTCCATCGCCGCGGGTGTTCCTCAAGCTGACGAAAATAGTGCGGGGGGCAACGCGCACGTCTGGGAAAAGCAGGAGCTTACCTTTACCGCCTCGCAATCCTATGCGAACGCCTACACGGATGTCACGGTGTGGGTTGATCTGAGCGGTCCCAACTTCAGCAAGCGCATTTACGGATTCTGGGATGGCGGCCAGACGTTCCGGGTGCGAGTGGTGGCCACCGCTCCGGGCGTGTGGAAATGGCGCAGCGGGTCAACGCCGGAAGACGCGGGGCTTTCCGGCAAGACGGGCAGCTTTACGGCGGCGGACTGGACGGATGAGGAGAAGCAGCAGAACCCGTTACGGCGGGGATTTCTGCGCGCCTCGGCCAACCGGCACGCGCTTGAAACCGCCGACGGAGAACCATTCTTCGTTCTGGGGGACACGTGGTATTCGGTGGGGGCCAACCGCTTCAAATGGTATGACGATGACGTGGAGCGGCCGATGGGGCCGAAGGCAGGATTCAAGGATTACGTGCGCTACAGGAAAGCCCAAGGCTACAACTGGGTGAACATGATCGCCGCGTTTCCCAACTGGGAGACCGACGGGCTGCCGTGGCACATCAGGATGAAAGACGGAACCACGGTGCGGTCGGCCTGGCTTGAGTTCGGCACCGGCAGCGCCAAGAACATGGACAACGAAGGCGGCCGGCCGTTTCTGTTTCCCGGCAAGGTTCCCGGATTTGAAAATGTATTTGCCGATGTCGACCGCGTCAATCCCGAATATTTCAAGTATGTGGACCGGAAGATTGATTATCTCAACGCGCACGGATTTGTTCCGTTCATTGAAGTTTCGCGGCGCGACGCGAGCGAGTGCTGGAAAAAGTATTACGACTGGCCCGATTCCTACGCGCGTTTCATCCAGTACGTCTGGTCGCGCTATCAGGCCAACAATACCGTCTTCAGCCCCATTCACCTGGACATCCTTGACGAAAGCATCACGGTGCCGGATTTTATGGAAGCCATCAACATGGTTCTGGACAAGTTCGGGCCGCCGCCGTTTGGAACGCTGCTTTCGGCCAATGCCAACCCTTCAACGCTGGTCAACTGGGGAGACAACTCCTGGGTGACGCTCCACCAGACCGGAAACGAGCGCGAGCACGAGTACTACTGGTACATGACGGAGATCTTCCGCGAGGCGCATCCTCCGCGGCCTGCGCTCAACGGCGAGCCCTATTATTCGGGTTACGTGGACGCACGGGGGCTGGATGGTGGATACAAATACGGCGCGCCGGGCGGAACCCCGAGGGACGACCAGTTTGTCCGCTCGGCCATGTATGGCAGCGTGCTTTCGGGAGGACTCGCCGGACACGTATACGGCGCCGAAGGAATTTGGGGCGCGGACATCGAGCCCACGGCTCCCATCAAAATGTGGGACGCCTTCCAGTGGAATTCCGCCACCCAGATGCAGCACCTGCGGACGTTTGTGTTTTCAATCGGCCGGCAATACCAGGATCTCAAGCCCGATGCCGGGCTGGTTGTGCCCAGCCAGACTCACGCCGTGAAGGGATACGAAGGCTGGGCCTATGCCGCGCGGACTCCCGACAAGAAGGTCTTTCTTACCTACTTTGAAAAAGACTGCCCGCGCAGCCTGGTGCGCGGCGCGCTGCTGAGAAGCGTGTACCGCGCCCAATGGTTCGATCCGCGCAATGGAACGTGGTCCGAGGTGGGCAGCGGCACGGTGGAATCTGACATTACCGGTGAGATCGAGCTTCCTGATTTTCCCTCCAACATCGACTGGGGCCTTAAACTCGTCTATGAGCGCACCCTGCCGATGCCAGAGCACTTTTAGTGGATCGGTGAGACCGGAAAGGTTTCAGCCGCTTTCCCGTTCCAGATTGTTTCCGGTCCCGTTCGCCTTCAGCGGTTGCGTCCTATTCATGAACCACGGCCAGCAGATTCAGCCTTGCGTCAATGCTGACGCTGCTGGGGTGGAAGGGAAGTTGAAACTGTGCCTGGCGGGTGGAAGATCCCTTCATCTGCACGAAGCCGATTCGGCCCGTCTTTCCTTGATAGGTCACGTAGAGCGGAACGCCCATCTGGAATGAATCCGAGACACCTGACTGCGTCAATTTGAAGGAGACCGCGGTCTTTCCGCCCCCTGCATCCTGCAGTTGATAGCTGAAGTTGTAGGTTGGGGTTTCGCCGCCGTAGACCCATTCATTAAAAAACCAGTCCATCGACTGGCCCACGTGCTTCTCCACAATGTGCTGGAAATCGGCGGTGCTGGCGTTCTTTCCCGCGTAGGTGCTGGTGAAATCGCGCAAAATGCCGATGAAAGCGCCATCGGGATTCTTGGACCTTGTGTCCTCCAGGATCATCCGCAGCATTTCCAGCACATAGGCGCCTTTTTCGTATATCAGGTGCTGGGATGCCGTAGGTTCGAGATAAGAATCCAACTGGTCGTTGAGGACGATGGGGCCGATGTCCACCGGCCGCATCCCCGCGCGGTCTTTGCCGAGGAGCCATTTGCGCTTGAGGTCCCAGAAATCGTTCCACTTTTTGGGCTCTGTCGCATCGAGGTAAAGGGCGGAGGAAAATTCCGCAAAGCCTTCTGAAAGCCACTGGTCACGGTAGGTTTTCCATCCCACCAGATGCCCCCACCACTGGTGTGACATTTCATGGGCTGCCAGCAGGTTGTAGAACTCCCTGGCCTCCCCCGTGTCCTGCAAGTGCAGGTTGTTGCGGGTGGTGGAGTCCAGCAGGGAGTCATAAGGAAGAAAGATGAGCGTGGGCCAGCTCTGGCCGTAGCCGCGGACGGGCTGTTCGGTAACGGAAATGGTTTTGAATGGCAGTGGGCCGAAATAATTCTCATACAGGCCCATGGCTGCAAGGCTGACCTTGGCGGCGTATTGCGCATTTGACGCCGTGTTGAAACCGCCAGTCAGGATGCCATATTGGGAGGCGGCATCTCCTCTGATCGCGAGTCCCGCAACGTCCAGTTGGTTCCGTAATTGCTTTAGTTCGTCGGGGATCTCCTTCCCAGCATATGCGGTGACGGTCAGTTTTGGGCCGGACGCTGACTTGGTGACAAATTCGCCGTAGTTAAATCCGGCGACGGGAAAGGGGATTTGCGATTCCCACTCGGTGATCAGCGTGTCGTGGTCCTTCCGGGAGTTCACCTGACGGCCGGTGGCGGCCAGCTCATATTTCTTGGGAGACGTGATCCGCAGGTGAAATTCTGTACGGTCATTAAAGCCGCCGAAGTTCGGGTACCAGGACTCGCGCGCGGTCACATAATAGAGGCCGTTGCCTCTCTGCTTGATGATGTGGCTGTCAGCCGTGGAGTCTTCGATGTAGGCAATCTTGAGCGTGAAGGGGTCACCTGGCTTGGCGGGCGCCGGCAGGATCACCCACGGATCGCTGTCCAGCTTGCGGTCCTCCTGGATAAAATCGAGTTTGTTGCCGGACCCATCCGTTACGGACTCGATCCGCAACACTCCTTGAAGATTGAGCGGAAGCAGCCGCAAGGGGGCCGTGGGAACCTCCGCCTGCATTTCGGCTGTCGCGGAAAGCCGGGCGTGACTGTTGATCACCACGTCAATTGTTTCCCTGGGGCAGTGAGCGAGCAGACTGAGATGCTCAGGCCAGGGGTTTTTGGCATACTCCGGGGAAAGGTGGAACCCTGCCCACCATTCCCAATAATCGCCGCGATTGTAGTGGATCAGGATCTCCTCTTCATCGTTGGACAAAAAGGGGAGAACTGGCGTAGGGCGGTTCCAGCTGATCACAAACAGCAGGTTGCCGGACCGGCCGCCCTTGAAGTCGGCCAGAAAAAAACCACGGCTGGTCGGATCGGTGAGATCGGCCAACATGCGCGCCGGAAGGTTCTGCATCTGGAAGTTGCCTTTGCGAAGGTTGTCAATCCAGTTGTTGAAGCTTTCCGCATATTCTTTTTGCGCGTCGTCCAGCGCCTTGCCTGCCGCCACGGCGTCGCCACGGGGCTTGAAGTCCATGAGCTTTCGGAGTTCGATGGGCGAATCGTCTGTAAAGAGAAAGATGGCCTGGTGGAAGGTGTCATTCAGCTTTGTGTTCTTTGCGAACCGCGCAATCTGGTGCTGTTCGGCAGGGGTGGGCGGGTCAAGTTCAAAGGTCCCATCACCGTTGAACACCGCGCCCAGCACTCGCCCCGCTACGGGGGCCGCCAGCGTCATTTGTCCATTCGCAAAGTGGAACGTCGCCGCGTCTTTTTTCCACTCTGCGTTTTCGGCGGCGGCGGCCAGATTGCTGCCGGCGAGCTGGCGGAGCTGCGCGTAAACCTTCATCAGGACGTCAGCGGGCTGGTGTGTCAAGTCGGCAGGCTGTGAACCGGACTGAGATTCTGCCGGCGTGGATGTTTGAACGTGGAGCGGACGTCCGTTTGCGTTAGCTGCGGGTATGAGGCATGCGAATGCCACCACTAAGAAGACATGCAGGAAATCCTTGCGCATGAGGTTCCTCCCTGGAAATATCAAACGGGTTTAATATTGCTTGCATTGCGGCAGCCACTTCCCGGGTGCCGGCGAAGGCCTGATCGCGCGCAGCCGGATACCGGCAATCAGCCGGTCCGCTGGCGGATGGTCACCGTCGAAAGTTGTTGCAGAAAACGAACACCACCAAAACCTGTGCTGCACTTCACTCGAATCGTTCGTTAAACTGAGGTGGTACACAACCAGATCTTGGTGCGAGGATACTACGGGCCCATGAGGCGATCAAGGTATATCTTGAATCGGGCTCTGGCTGTGCCCTCCGCGTCATTATCCCGGAGGTGGTATTTCGATGGGCGTGATGCCGTGCCGCAGAGGTCCCGCGACACGCAGCCTGGCACGCCATGGCAGCGAGGGACATTGTCACTTCGTTACGTGGCAAAGATCACAGACCACGTACGCCGTGACATTCTATTGTAGATACAGAGTATAGAATGCACGCTGCCTGTGAAGTTACACCGTGCGCCACAAAGCGCCGATACGAACTTGACTGGTTGAGGGCTCTGGCCGTTCTTGTGGTATTTCTCTACCACAGCGCGCGCTTTTTTAACGGCCAGTATTGGGACATCAGGAACACCGGGCGCAATGCCTGGGTGGACCTCGGCGCCGGCTTTGTAGGACTCTGGCTGATTCCGCTATTTTTCCTGGTGTCCGGTGCAGCCACCCGTTTCACGCTGGAAAGGCACTTGCCCGGCGAATATGTCCGGCGCCGGTTCAGGCGCCTGATATTGCCATTCATCTTCGGCACCCTGTTGTTGAGCCCTTTGCAGGCTCTTTTGCTTTCGCCCTCGCCGCGGTCTCTCGAGAATGGGTGGCTCGAGTTCTATGCGGATTTCTTTGCCGCCCGTCTGCACATTGCACAATGGAGCCTGGCGTGGCTGTTTGAAGGATTTGGTTACCACCTTTGGTTCCTGGGGTTCCTTTTCGTTTTTTCCGTGCTGTCGCTTCCTGTGTTTGCCGCGCTGCGCAACACCGGGGCAGGCCGGAACATTATCGATTGGCTTGCCGGGCGCTCCGACAGTTTCTGGAAGTTGCTTCTGTGGTCGGTCCCGCTGGTGATTGTGCAGTGCGCATTAAGGGCAGGCTTCCCTGAATATCTTGGTCCGGCGGATTTTTTCTTCTGGCTTCTCTTCTTCTTGTACGGCTACTTGCTTTATGCCGACCCGCGGATCCTGCATGCCATGGTGGAACAGCGACGGGGTATTCTGATTGTCGCGGTTGCCTGTTTTCTTGCGCTGGCGATCGCGCGTTATTTGGGCCTTGTCGGGGTTTGGCAGCAGCACCCCAGCTATTCCCCCGGTTTCCTGCTGTTCCTGGTCCTCTGGAGTCTGGGCGCCTGGACCTGGCTGCTCTATATTCTGAGTCAGGGAATCCGCCTTCTCAGTTTCGGCAACGCTACGATTCGCTATGCCACCGCAGCGGTGCTCCCGTTCTACGTTTTCCACCAACCGGCCGTTATGGTCGTCGGTCTCCTTGTCGCGGGTTGGAACCTGAACGTTACAGCCGGATGGGTCTGCGTCAGCGCTCTGTCAATGGCGCTCACGCTGGGAATTTATGAAGGTGTCATCCGGCGCATGCGCCCGACAAAGGTGGCGTTCGGAATGGGATAACGCGGCCTCTTCGGTTGCTTGAGGGCCTGTCTGCTGAAGGCAAGCGCGTGCGCATGGAAGCCGGCCCGCATCAGGGCATCGGATGTGCGACGGAATCGGCGTGCGGGATGAGCTGCTGGTAGGCGGAGTTCGGCACGGGAGAATTCCAATGGCCGGTGACTTTGGCGAACCCCGCCAGGCCGAGAAAGAGCAGCGCGATTCCCGCAGCCATGGCCCAGCCGGGCAGGCCCTTCCTCTTCCTTTTTGACTCCAGCATTTGCGGCAATGACATGACAAGCGCGCCTTCCGCCGGGCAAACAGCGACGCACGCCATGCAACCCGTACACTCAGCCGAGCGGACACTGGCCAGCCGGTCCACGGGCAGTGCTGACGGGCACGCACGGGCGCACTTGGCGCAATCAATACACGCTTCAGCGTCGCGCCGGATGCGATGCGGGCTGGCAAGCGAGACCAGGCCGAGCAGCGCTCCGTAAGGGCAGAGATACCGGCACCAGAAGTTCTCAACAAACAGCGACGCCACAGCCAGCACGCCGATCACAACCAGGCCGGTGACACCCATGAAGCGGAAAAAGTTGAGCATCTTGACGGCCGCGATCAGCCCATAGGGTGAGCGCATGAAACTCTCGATGGCCCCCGCCGACATGCCAGCTACAGCCCAGACAAAAAATCCCAGCAACAGATACTTGAGCCCCCGCAGGGGAATATCCAGCCAGCCGGGGAGGCGAAAATTGCGCCCGAACATCATTCGGCCTGCACGTCCGAGATATTCCGAGATGGTCCCCACCGGGCAGAGCCAGCTGCAGAATGCCTTGCGAAACAGAAACGCCATGGAAAGGAAAGCCAGCAGCAGAAACATGGCAGCAGGATGCATGGCGGGGATGAGGCCGGTGACCAGCCAGTATTTAAGATTCATCAGGCCGGCAATCGGAAGCCAGCCTTCTACACCTGCGGGCCGGGTGATGGAGATCGATGATCCGGCAACTTCAAACTGGCGCACCCAAAAATAGAACTGACCGCCCAGCCAGACGTTCAACAATAGAAACGCAACCTGGAAACCATGACGAAACTGTTGTGAGTGGTCGCGCAAATGTTTGCGTACCAGTTTCTTCTTCGGCTTGCGGGGAGCCGGTTGTGGCCGTTCGAGCTCATTTGCGACGAACGGGGCCAATACTGTATTTCCGGGCTGGACTTGAACGCCCATTACGCCTCCGTAAGTGAAAAGTCTAAAAGATGCTTCAGCTTCCGGGTATGACTTTTGTCACAGGGCAGTGTGACGCAAACGGAAACGTGCCCGGAACTTCGGAAGGCGTAGTGGATGCAGATGCCCGCGCAAAAATAACCATGTCGTTAAATTTGGCACACTATTTGCTCTGATTTTTGAGGGGCGTTCCCCGCCATAGGGCTGGCGGGGCATGGGGTGGGCCTGATGCCCGAATTGTAGCCTGTAGTGGAGACGAAAAATGCCTGTTCGAAACCTGCCCTTTGTGGCAGTTTCGGGACGAGGCAAAAAGTTGCAGGAAGGCTTAACCGGCTGGGCTACAAGGAATTACGAGAGGCGCGCCATCAAAGGGGAGGAAGTGTTTCAGCCAAAAAAATTTCTTATAGGAGTAACCATAATTTTTTACTTGCGTCTAAAGTAGTATGTAGTGGTAAATTGTCCACTACGAAGCGTGTGTGGGGATGCGCTATGGCTTTTATTAGAAAAAGAGGACAGTCGTATTACCTGGTTCATAATGTGCGGAAGGACGGCCACGTCCACCAGATCCATCTCGCCAAACTGGGCCGCCGGCCGCGCATCAGTGATGACTTAATCAGGGGAGTGGCATCCCGGCACCCTTTTGTGGAAATTGACTGGAAAGGGTTGAGGGAGAAAGCTTCCCAGGAGTTGGTTCAGCCTTTCGAAAACGATTCACACCAGCTGCGCGAGTTACTCGCCAGCGTTCGCAATCTCCATCTCGATATCGGTGACCTTCATTTGCCGGTTCTGGCCATGACGCACGACCGTGAACTGGTGGGGCAACTGACTTCAAGCCTGAAACTGCTTCGCACCACACTTGACGTAAAGTTGAATCAACTGCGTCGGGGAAGAGCACAGCCCTACCCCAGGTAGGGCAGGGAGGACAATGGGATGGCTCAATTTCAAACGCTACTGGACCCAACACTTCACAGCCCTGAGGTAAAGGATTTTGAGCAGGCGCTGATGAAACGCGTGGTAGGCCAGGACCGGGCCATACGGCGGCTGGCAAGAATCTATCAGGTCTACAAGGCCGGGCTGGCGGTGACAGGACGCCCCCTGGCCAATCTGCTGTTTCTGGGGCCGACGGGTTCCGGCAAAACGCGGTTGGTGGAGGCGGCCGGGGAGGTTTTGTTCGGCAGTTCTCACCCGACCCTCAAGATCGACTGCGCAGAGTTCCAGCACAGCCATGAGATCGCCAAGCTGATCGGCTCGCCGCCGGGCTACCTGGGCCACCGGGAGACACAGCCGCTGATCACGCAGGAGGCGCTGGAGGCGCACTACACTGATACGCTGAAGCTCTCCTTTGTCCTTTTTGATGAGATTGAAAAGGCGTCAGACGCCCTGTGGCATCTGCTGCTGGGAATTCTGGACAAAGCCACGCTGACGCTTGGCGACAATCGCCGCGTTGACTTTTCGCATTCCATCATCTTTATGACCTCCAACCTGGGCTCGCACGAAGTCTCAAGGCTCATGCGGGGCGGAATGGGATTTTCTGCGGAATCCCGTACAGATGAGGAAGAGCTCGACCACAAAATTTACCGCGTGGCCGTGGAGGCCGCCCGGCGGAAGTTTTCGCCCGAGTTCATGAACCGCATTGACAAAGTTATCGTCTTTCGGTCGCTGAGGAAGGAGCACCTGGAGAAGATTCTCGATATCGAACTCGGCAAGGTGCAGGAACGGATCATCGCCGCGGCCCCGGGCAGCCAGTTTGTCTTCAAGTGCACGCGTCCGGCGCGCGATCTTCTGCTGCAGGAAGGGACCGACCCGAAGAGCGGAGCCCGCCACCTGAAGCGCGCCATTGAGCGCCACCTGGTTTTTCCGCTTTCCAACCTGATGGCCACCAAGCAGGTGTGCCTGGGCGACGTCATCACCGTTGACGCCGAGCCGGGCGATTCAAAGCTGGTCTTCATGCGGGAGGAACAGGGAGCGCTGGTAACCGCCACCGCTGCGCCCGCCGTGCAGACAGCGCTGGTTCCGGTTTCGACCGAACGCGCGGCCAGCCGGGCCCTGGCGGTAAAGGCCTCGGGTGATTCAAGCTTCCCGAGCGACTGAAGCATCGAGAGCGATGGGCTGGACCTGTCGCTTTCGCAAACAAATTGAACGGATCATCTGCAGTTTTCTGATCCCTCGTGCTGCGGTAAACAGATCGGGTTGTGCCCCATTTCCCGCACGTAACCAGCAATCGTCCGCCAGCGCCCTTTCTTGACAGAACGGGCAATCCATCTCACAATGTCTGTTGCTTGCCGCGGTAGCTCAGGTGGTAGAGCGCAGCCCTGAAAAGGCTGGCGTCGGCGGTTCAACTCCGTCCCGCGGCACCATTCTTATCAATCACTTACAACTGCTCCCAACCCCCATTACGTTCCAAAACGTTCCAAAATCCACGCTTCGGGCTCGCCGGATTTCCGTCTCCAACAACCGAAAAGCATGGCGCCAACTCATGAACCTTTTCAGAACTGAAGATCACGGCCAAGTCATGGATTTCAAAGAATCCCCGAGAGTTCGAAGGAGCACTTAGGAACTCGCAGGAATTGTTAATGTTCCTTTATCGTTCCTTCGTAATGGATAGCGTCGGACCTTTCAAATTCACTTCGCGGATGGCTTGGCTACGACGCTTCCCAATACCAAGGCAAAATTTGAGGCTTTCTTCCGGTGTGCTCCGGAGGTATTAAAGCGCCAGATCATTTTGCCTCGTGAGCAGGGCGTGGCTGGACTGTCATATGTACGCGCCTAACCCCGGTTCCCCCCGACATCAGGCCTTCTTTCCCACCTGATTCTATAAACGAATCGTGCCAGATTTCTTAGTGGGTGACGATTCGGCCGACTGCATCCAGAGTTGTGGTATTGCCCTACGACAATTGCTATGGTTGGGTCATTCAAATCTTGGGGTGAACAAGACATGAATTACTCCTCTTTCGTGCCGCAGTTCTGGGATCGAGACGAATTGTACAAGGATGTTTGGAACCAGCCTTTGACATCATTGACGGCGAAGTACGGCGTTTCTGCGGTAGCCATTGGCAAGGTTTGTAGAAAATTACGGGTGCCCTTACCTGGTCGCGGCTATTGGGCCAAGAAAGCGCATGGCCACGCGGTCAAACAAAAGCCACTGCCGGCACTGCATGAAGTGCCTCGGATCCAGCGCTATCAACGGCCGTTCAGTACCAGCGCGAATTCTGGTCTTCCTCCCAAGCCAGAATTCCCCGTTGAAGAGGAAGACAGAGCTGAAATCGACCGGATTAGTCAACAGCTTGCAGCAGGTGTGTTTGTGGTCAAGAGCCCGCGCAAGATACTGCGCCATCCGTTGATCGTGGCGACTCGAAATACACTCCTGCACGGGCTCGCCTCGAAACAGATTTGCCTTCCCCTATCGAACCAATACTGCCTCAATATCAGATTCTCAAGAACAAGCTTGCGACGGGCCCTGGCTGTCATGGCGGCGATAATCAGCATTCTCGAAGACAACGGCGTAAAGATAAGGGTCACACCCGGTGACCGATCATATAGTCGACAAGCAGACGGAACATCCGCCACGATCTTTGGTGAGAAGGTCCTTTTCGGGATTTCGGAGAAAATCCGGCATGTGCGGGTGCCCGATCCCGA
Source organism: Terriglobia bacterium (assembly GCA_035576145.1). Taxonomy (GTDB): domain Bacteria; phylum Acidobacteriota; class Terriglobia; order UBA7540; family UBA7540; genus SCRD01. The sequence goes on along the minus strand of DATLWV010000075.1, from coordinate 11,426 downwards.
TGCCACTCCCAACACGACAGGGCGCGAGCGGTTTGTAACGAAGTATGAACCAACCGGGAAACTATCTATCCGTGTGTTGAGTGATTCGGATTATTTCACCACAATCTGGAGTGACTCCGAACAGACGAATATCGAGTCCCTCTTACCTGAGTGCATCGCCACAATGATGAAGATCGCTGTCGAATATCGCCGAAGGACTGCGAAAAGACGGCAGGAAGAGCTTTTCAGGAAGCTGCGGGGGGAAGAGCTTGGCCGACTCAAAGGAGAAATTGAAGCTGAAGAGGCGCGTGTGGCACGTCTGGAAAGCGGTGCAACCAACTGGCAGCGTGCCAGACGGATACGCGAATACGTGATCGCAGTTGCTGAGTGCCGGAAAGAGCAGGGCAAAGAACTGGGGCCTGACACCGCCCTCGGTCGGTGGGTCGCATGGGCTCTCCAACAGGCGGATCGCATCGATCCTCTTGCGGAAAGCCCCGTGTCTATCTTGGACCGAAAGGCAGAGTTGGAGGGGTGGTCCCCTTACAACTGGTGATGAAAAGTCGACCGGGCGGGTTCTATGCTTATAGGGTCGAAAGATTTGTTGATACTAAAGAGGATCAAGGAATTAAGTCTGCAAAACCGAAACAAGTCCAGAAAAATCCGCAACCAGGTCGCAACCCAAAATCAGATTGAACAAATCTACCTTCTACCTTGCCGACAGCCAATACCTGCAGTTCCTGCAGGCGCGCGGCTTGTCCGGTGTCAAATTGCCCGTCTCGCAGGCCAAGCGCCGCAAGCTACAGTGAACATAACCTCCGAATGGCCGACCATACGCCCAGAACCAAGCGACGGCACATCCGCGGTAAGGCCGTTATGCCAACTTGAAACTCGCAAGGCCAGGTGGCGAGAGCCACCGACACCGCCCGGAGAATTGTTGATGACCGCCAATTCCTTTCCTTCAATAATGTCCGCGCCAGCTTGACTAACAATCTCCTGATCAGAAGTGTCAATGTTCAGAAGATGGCTTATTCCAAGGAATTCACCCATGGAGCTGCGGAAGCACTGATGAATCTGACTGTTTATTTCATAGTCCGCCAGTAGCATTTCAGGTACTTGACAGACATTCCTATTCAGAGATAAGTACTTATCATCAAGACCTGAATTGTTGCACACAACATGATTTCTCAAGACGGCCGCGCCGCATAGGCTCAACTGCGCACCGGGCGGCTCAGCCGGCAAGAAAAGCGAAGCGCGCGGGCAAGCTGACAGATTCGTTCCTGCCAACGGTCCGTCCGGTACTCCAAACACTTCGCCTGTTTAAAGCACGACCATAATTTGCAATGATCGCGGCCCCCTGGCGCAAGTCTTGTCATGGGAGCCGAAAATATGATATCGGCCTGCGTGAAAGCCAACGGAGGCCTCGATCGAGCCACATCGTTCATCCGGGGAGGGGACAATGGTACCGGCGGCCCACTGGAAAAGAGGAGCAATTGTCGCACAGACCCGCGCCCTAATATCGGGATTACAAGTAGTTATATTTGCAGGACCGTTAATTGTGGTCGGCATGCTTGCCATGGCCAGCATGCAAAGGGCGCAGACGCAGGATCGCGTACCGGGCATAATCGCGTCCGTGCTGCAAGGAACCGGGGCTATTGCGCAAGAAAACGTAGGACATGCGCGCAAACCGAGAAGAGAAGTTAATCAATCCCGCGCGGCACGCGTGTCAGCGGCGACAACAATTGGGAGGCTGCCTCTGGCCTTTGAGCTTAATCAAGGCCAAGCAGACCCGAGCGTTAAGTTCCTCTCACGTGGACGCGGGTTTACACTTTTCCTTACCGGGAATGAAGCTCTGTTGGCCATTCCGGGCGCGAAAAGGTCCCGACGTAGACTAGGTCCTCCCTCCATGCAGCAGCCCTCCGCGCACTCCTGGCTTTTTCCAGGCAGCTTGCTTGAAGCACCCTTTTCACCTCCGCAGAATCGTGTCCCCCAGTTTTCACCCGGCCAGGAAGGGAGTACTGACCCGCCATCGACCTTATCTTCAAAAAGCAGCCTTCCTGCGACAACTGCTCTCCCTCCAGATACCCCCAAGCTTTCCAATCCGGAGCAAGTCCAGCAGCCACAAACCATTTGGGGAATGAGATTATTGGGTGCAAATCTAAACCCACAGGTCGTTGGTGTCGGTGAGCTGCCCTCAAAATCGAATTACTTTATCGGCAACGACAAGAATAAATGGCAGAAGAAGGTGCCGCAATATGCCCGGGTCAAATACAACGAAGTCTATCCGGGTATTGATGTGGTCTATTACGGTTACCACAACCAGTTAGAGTACGACTTTGTTATTGCGCCAAACGCAGACCCGAGTAAGATTCGATTGGAACTAGCGCGGAAGACCGCAACCGGGATCGGAAATGAGTCACCGCACCTACAAATCTCTTCCGAGGGCGACCTTGTTATTACAACTCCGACGGGCAACGTCAGCTTTCGGAAACCTATCATCTATCAGTGGGTTTCTGACTCGAAACTCCATCGAAAAGTCAAACACCTGGTTGATGGACACTTTGTGCTTCATTCTTTGGGCCGACCAGACAAGGACTCCAGAAAAGTATCCACCAGCCAGTATGTTAGCTTTGAAGTCGCCTATTACGACCATCATAAGCCGCTTATCATTGACCCGGTGTTGAGCTTTTCAACCTACCTTGGGGGCAGTAGTGATGATTACGGCTGGAGCGTTGCAGTGGATGGCTCCGGCAACAGTTATATAACTGGCACAACAATCTCCCCTGATTTCCCAACCACAGCTTCAGCCTATGACACCTCATGTGGTACGGATTCTAATTGCGACAGCGCTAGCTATTATGATGTATTTGTCACCAAACTTGACGCCGCCGGCTCACTCGTTTATTCCACATACATAGGCGGGAGCAACAGCGATATTGGAATTCGGCTGACGACGGACGCATCAGGAGCTACCTATGTCACGGGACTGACTAGTTCTGTGGACTTTCCCACAGCCAACGCATTGCAGAGTTCCCTCGGGGGAACACAAGATGCGTTCGTGTCAAAGTTAAGTCCCGACGGCAGCAGTCTGGTCTACTCAACATACCTTGGTGGCAGCGGACTTGAGGCAGGCCGGGACGTTGCCGTCGATGCATTCGGTGACGCGTATGTTGCTGGGTGGACAACCTCGGGTGATTTCCCTATAACGACGGGTGCTTACCAAACCGCGTGTGGTGACTTCTTTTTCTGTTCCGATGCTTTTGTCACCGAACTAGGTCCCCTCGGCAATACCGAGGTATATTCGACCTACTTAGGTGGCAGTGGGCGCGATCAGATAGATTCCCTTGGTATCGACAGTTCGGGCGACGCCTATGTGGCTGGTTTTACTGAATCAAGCAATTTCCCAACACAGAATGGATTTCAGACGTCGCTGGCCGGAGGCATGGATGCCTTCTTGACTAAATTGAACAACACGGGTTCCTCTATCTTGTACTCATCCTACCTCGGGGGCACGAACGAGGATCGAGTAGAGTGGATGGCAGTGGACGCGCAGGGAAGCGCGTACGTTACGGGAACAACCTTTTCAAGCGATTTTCCTACTCGGAATGCTGTTCAATCCGTGCTGAGTGGGGCACAAGATGCACTCGTCGCCAAGATCAACCCTGCACTCACTGGCAACACGTCGGTAATTTATTCGACATATCTCGGAGGAGCCGGAGCGGAAGAAGGGCGAAGCATTGGCGTCGACAGCTCAGGAAATGCGTACGTCACTGGCTTTACGGACTCCACCGACTTCCCGGTTTTGAATGCTATCCAGGCGACGAACGCAGGTGGTTTCGATGTATACGTTGCAAAATTGAATGCCTCCGGGTCGCATCTGATTTTTTCCACGTACTTGGGAGGGACCGGGACCGATGGCGGGACCACCAACACCGATAGCATGGGAATTGCCGTTGATTCGTCCGGAAACGCCTATGTGACGGGCAAGACTGATTCAACAGATTTCCCGGTTGCGAATGCCATGCAATCAACCAATGCTGGTAGTTTGGACGTATTCGTGGCAAAGCTCTCGGGGCTCCAGCTTCCCGTTCCCACATTCTTACCGACCAGCATCACATTTGCTGAGCAGGCCGTCGGCACTGCCAGCGCTCCGGAGTCCATCACTCTCACGAATGTGGGCGACGCGTCGTTGAGCATATCGGGTATCTCGCTCACTGGTGCGGACCCGACTGACTTTTCCTCCAGCGCGGATACTTGCTCGGGGGCCACGATCACCCCAAACGGCAGTTGTACGGTTAGTGTCACATTCACGCCGTCGGCCATCGGCACCCGGACCGCGAGCCTGGCTATAACAGACAACGCTTCTACCAGCCCAGAGACAGTGAGTCTCACGGGCACAGGGGCAGGAGCTGTTGTCACTCTTAGCCCACTTACACTTCCCTTCGGTGATCAGATCGAGAATACCCCGAGCGCTTCAAAACAGGTGACTCTGACCAACACCGGCAACGCGTCCCTCACTATCACAGGCGTCACGATCAGCGCCAATTTCAGCCAAACCAACAACTGCGGGTCAAACCTGGCAGCGAATTCCGGTTGCACGATCGACGTTACGTTCACGCCGACAACAACCGGCTCGCTAACAGGAACGCTTTCGGTTGCCGACAACGCCACAGACAGCCCGCAGACCGTGAGCCTCACAGGCACGGGTATTACAGGCACGGGGGGAATAACTACTGTGACTTATTCTCCCACCACGTTGAACTTTACGAGTCAGCCGGTCGATTCGACCAGCAGCGGTCAAGTTGTTACCCTGACTAACACCGGTTCAAATCCGTTGACCTTCACAGGGTTTTCCATCCAAGGGAATTTTGCTGTGGATCCGGCCGGCACTACCTGTGATGTGTCCGTTCCAGTCGCACCGGGACTCCCCTGCTCGATTAGCGTTACTTATACGCCGGTGGCACTTGTATCCGACTCGGGCACACTATCGATTTCCGACAATGCCGGCAACGGAACCCAAACAGTCACCTTAACCGGGACGGCAACACCGATGCCACTAGTTTTCATCCCCGGGGCACCTGGAAGCGAGTTAGACCTAATCTATCAAACAGGAATACACCTTGAGCTATGGCCCATCGATTTAGACCCAACTGATCTCCTTCCGTACTCCAGCTTGAGCTTGTTCAGCCAAGACAACTACCCCAGCGGAATTCGAGCAACTGACATCATACGCGACCCGCTGGGTTCCCTTGACGTCGCCGGGAAATTCCACATCTATGACAAGCTAATCAATTTCTTGGAACAGAGCGGATATGTCGAGTATGACATAGCGGGAGATCCCGCTCGGCTAACCACCGGTGGGTGCGATGACCAAGCCCAAAAGGCAAACCATCCCACGCTGTTCTTGTTTCCCTACGATTGGAGAAAAGACAATGCGTTCACCGCTCAGGAACTCGCGGACTACATTGGGTGTGTTCATAAATTCTATCCTTCTACGAGCAAAGTTAATATGCTAGCCCACAGCATGGGCGGTCTGGTGGCCCGGCGATACATCCTTGACTATTCTCCATCTTACGTGAATAGACTAGTGACCATCGCGACCCCATGGGTTGGCGCGCCCGATTTTCTAAACGTCATGGCCACTGGGGAATTTGGGCCGTTCGCAAAGTGGATAGTCTTCGATCCCGTCTTCCAGCATATCAGCCGATCATTTCCAGGTTTACACGAGACGATCCCGCCAAAAGCATATTTTGACTTGGTGTTGCCTAGCCAGGCGCCGCTGGGAGACGCAGGCCGGGATCTCGATGGAGACAACGATTCCTTCGACATCTATTCTGACTACAGCCACTACCTCAGCGTTATCGATACCGCCGGTGTGTTTTCGGATAATGGAGTTCACCCTGGTGTCACGACGGACACCTTCCACTCATACTCGAAGGGCGTTAATAATCAGGACAACTGGAATTCGGATACGACCGGAGTAAAATACTTTCAACTTTTTGGAGTTCAGTCAAAACGCAAAACAGTCGCACAAGTGTTTGCCACAGACCTGATCGATTGTCTAACCTCGCAGGAAATAGAAGAGTGCTCTATCCTCTTTGACTGGGGTTTGAACTTTACTTGGGGCGATGGAACCGTCCCGGAAGTTTCAGCCACACGCCAGGGGAATGGTCAGCAATACGGTCCTAATCAGACTTTATACATGTTCCCTTCAACCTCTTGGTCTACAGATGATACTGTTGAACATCTCGGACTGACGCAAAATCCTTCCGTCCAGGACTGTGTCTACTCGCTTTTCAATGACGTGAATGCGCCGCAGTGTCCGTCCACCACCACTTCGGCGGCGGCTATTAAGGCGGCAGCAACGACAACGCCGACGCCGTACTACTATGTAGCTATCAGTGGAGCTGATTCCGTCATTGTCAGTGATACGGCTGGAAATAATACAGCGCCGTTTAATGGCGGTCCCCTTCGGGGAGTTGTCCCCAACGTAGATACTTACGTGCTCGGGGATAAAGTTACGCAGGTAGTTCTCCCTTCAGCGAACCAGTACACTATCACATTCCAAACCACCTCTAGGGCGCTTGGCATTCAGATGACGCTCGGTACGGGTGATAGCGTTACCCAAGCCATCCGTTATCAGGACTTAGCCGAGCCAGCCGGGAAAGCTGCCAAGCTTCAGTTCACAGGGTCTGGAGTAAGTAGTCTGTCTGTTGATACTGCAGGGGATGGGAGCTTCTCTACAGTGATCAATCCGACTGTTGATGTCAGCGGGGCCGCTGCGACTGACACGACTCCACCGGTTATTTCCTTCGCCTCCCAGATTAATGGGAGCCTAACGGCAGTATCGATCTCAGCTGTAGACAGCGGCGCAGGTGTGAGGGACATATTCTATTCACTTGACGGCACAACTTTTCAGCCGTATACGGCTCCACTCCAACTTGATGCAACACAAACCCCCGTAATGTATGCCTTTGCAGACGACAATGTCGCCAACCGCTCAGGACTTGCAGCGTTCACCGTGCCGCTAGCTCCGGACTTTGCCGTGGGTGCAAACCCGACGACGGCGACCGTCAGTGCCGGGCAACCAGCCACTTACACTGTCACCCTGACGCCGCAGGCAGGGTTCAACCAACCGGTATCCTTGGCCTGCACGGGCGCGCCGTCAAAGGCAACGTGCACGGTTTCGCCTGCCTCGGTAACGCCTGATGGCACCAACCCTGCTCAGGTCACCGTTAAGGTGACGACCACCGCGGCTTCCCATACGCTCCCGGGGCCGAGAGGCGGTCCGCCCCCGCCGAGCGGCTTTTCATTGCACGAATGGTGGATTGCATTTCTGTTTCTGCTGATGCTGGGTACACTCGCCTTGGCCTTCAACGAATGCCGGCAGCGCGTTCCTCTGCTGGCAGGAGCGGTCCTGCTGGCCACTATCGCCGTGAGCTGCGGTGGCGGAGGCGGCGGAAGCACCGTCACGAATCCCGGTACACCCAAGGGCAATTACACGTTGACTGTAACGGGCACATCCGGCAGCCTGCAACACTCAACTACGGTCACGTTGGTGGTGAATTGACGGATGGCGGAAAGTGGCCTAGAAGGGAAAACATTATCTCGATTATCCGACTGGAGCCTGCGGAGTGGGTGGGGGAACGAATTGAATCTTCATTGAAGGAGGGGATCATGAAATGGGGAGCCGATGGGAGAGGTTTCATACGAAAGACTCATTGTGGGAAGAGCAAGAAGATTAGCCCTTATAGGTCCGGAGCAGTTGCAGTAGCCGCATCCGTGTTTCTGCTTTACCTGCTTGCTATGGCGGCGATTGGATCTCCCGCCATGGCACAGGGGAACTCCGCGCAGGTGCTGCATAACGAAGACGTCGTCCAGATGGTGCAAGCCAAGTTTTCCGACACATTGATCATTGCAAAAATCAAATCATCAGGCTGCAAGTTCGACACCAGCACCGGCCAACTGATCAAGCTGAAATCGGAAGGCGTCAGCGACGAAGTCCTGAAAGCCATGGCCGAGTGTGGAGCGCCGGCCGCCTCACCCGCCGCTACTACGGCGCCTCCGGCCGACCCCAATAATCCAGATTCTCCGCACGCACCGGGAATCTATCTTTTGGAGCAGGGCTCCGCGGGGCGGCAGATGATCACGTTGGAGCCGACGGCCTCTTCCGGGGAAAAGACAGGGGGCATGTTCAAAATGGCCATGAGCTATGGCTTGGCCAAGGCGAATTACAAAATGGCCATACCGGGCCATCAAGCTACGATTCGTGTGCAGGAACCGCGGCCAACTTTCTACTTCTATTTTGCGACAGCCGCGGGGGCGATGGGACAAGGTCCAACAAACCCGAGCGATTTTTCGCTGGTGAAACTCGACCAGAAGAAGGATCGGCGCGAGGTCATCGTTGGCCGGGCGGGTATTACGGGTATATCGAGCGGAGTCTCCTCGAAGGATGCTGCGGCCTTTGACGCTGAAAGTGTCCGCCCCGGGGTCTACAAAGTTGTTCCTAAGGATGATCTCAAGCCGGGGGAGTATGCCTTCTTCTTTGCGACGAGCGCCCAGACAATGGGCCTGACCGGCGGCAAGCTATTCGCCTTCGGAATTGACCGAGGGAAATGAACCAGGTCGTACCGTAGTTGTCACTTGCACTTGGAAGGGGAGATTTCTGTCCCTTCAGCGGTCGCGACCAGGGTAGGTTGGAAATGTGCTGGCGGAAGTGGCGCGTAGCAACTAATTGCCACTCCTGTCTGCGCCTTAGGGGTCTCAGCTCACGAATGAGCTAGATCCCGCCGAGAGTGGGAACTAGAACCAATGCGTCGATTAGGTGGGACGAAAATGGTAAGAAAGTATCTCTGAATCTTCAAAACCGAGTCCACAAACAATTGGTTCGGAGAGTGGAGGCTGATCCATGTCTGAAAGTACAATCATTCGGAGGATTTATTGGTATGGGTTTTTGCTTGCTGTGGCAACAGTCTTAATTCCTGCAACCGCGCAGAGAGCGCAAGGGCCGCGAATAAAACTCGCCGTGATCGGCCTCGACAACCCTGCAACACTGCCAAAGTCCAACGTTGGCAACTCGCTTGTCGCTATCCTTGATTCCGATATCAGCGCCGCGGGCAAATACACTCTTCTCGAACGGGAGGAACTCGAACATATAAAACAGGAACTCAACCTTGGTGGGTCCGAGTTGGCCAACGTGAAGAACTTCGCACAAAAGGGAGGCTTGGTCGGCGCAGATTTCCTCTTGAATGGTACCGTATCAGACTACACGTACAACGAGCACCGATCCGTATCATCCCAGTTCGTTCCGGGGGCGGGTTTGCAGCAGGTTGTGGCCTACGAGCACGTGGCGAACGTGCGCGTTGACATTCGCCTCGTAGACGTACGAACCGGTGAGGTTGTCCGCAGCTTTTCTGGCCACGGGACGGCGAACAATACCGGCAGTGCGAGTTTCCTGTCGTTGTGGAATATATACATTGCAGGTCAAGGCGAAGGGACTCTATCGAATTTGGCTACACTACTGACCGAAGCCTCCAACAGCGCATTGCAGCATGCAGTGCGCCAGCTTAATGACGCATACGATGACTTGGCGTCTCTTCGCGCAAAAAGTGCTGCCAGCAAAGAGGTTTCTTCTGTGGGCGAGGGCAAGATACTGGCCGGTATCGGCCAGGGGCAGTTTGTCATTGGGGTCCCAAGCACCGCAAATCTCAAGATCGGTGATAGATTCAACATAATTGCTGAGATCCCAATTAAAAATTCTCAGGGGGTTGTGGTTTACAGTCAAAAACGCTCCGTGGGCGCACTCCAGGTCTCTGACATCAGTGAAAGCACAAAGGCGATGGCTCAGCTTGTAAGTGCCTCTGGACCAGAAGGCACAGTGGTTCAGCCAAAAGAGGGTGACTTGTTGGTATTCGATCAGCAGTACGGTCAGTCCCTTCGTGAGATAGCGGCACCTGCTGCCGGTGGCACCACAAAGGGGAATGTGCCGGGTGAAGGTGCAAAACCAGTACAGAGCTACATCGATCGAGGGAACCGTTTCATGGATAACCAGGAGTATTCAGAAGCCCTTAATCAATACAGGGAAGGTCTGACGGTCGAGCCGAACAACGGAACACTGTTATCAGGGAAAGCGTTGGCCGAACTAGGGATCGATGATTTCATGGATGCAGAGGATGATGCCGAGAAAGCAATCAGGGCGGGCGGATCAGTAAATATCCCCGCTTACCACCTTCACGCGTTCGGGAATTGCGAGGGTACACTTTTCATCCAAAGGGGAAAGCTAAGTTACGAACCAAGTGCCGGAAACGATAACTTCACTGCGACATCGAAGGGCCAAATCTCCATAATGCAAAAGGATTTTCCGGCAAAGGAGGAGCGGGTTCCCGATCTGTGGATCCAGGCGCCTGATCAAGGTGGTAAGGTACGTAAATATGAGATGATCTTTCGGATGTTCCTGCCACATCCCACCCCGAAGATGGCCATAAATTTTCAGATCACGGCAGACGCGGCCAACAAAACGAAGCGCTTAGACGGGCTGATCGTTCGGCTGATCAACGCAAGCTTGCAATAGCTGCACGGAAGTACGGGCGTCCATCGAACGTTTCGCAAACCGTCATATTCAGTTGGCTGACCTTCAGTAAGAGGCGGAGTCGGATCTAGAGTCCTCTCTTGATCCGATTTTCTGGAGGGAATGGCGGCGCTATGCACCTGCCTCGTGTCCTGAGGTGTACCGAGGGGCCTGAAGTCCCACCACCACTTCTACCTGAAGAATCCGACCGAAACCCACACTGGCATAGTAGTGTTTATGCACGAGTAAGCTCCCCGCAAGCTCTGGTTGTATCGTCGGCGAAACGGAAGTAACCCACATGAGCGGTAAGTTAGCAACCCGGAAGTAATCCAACTGGCTGGTAGGTCGGCTAACCATCCTTGTGCCCTTGAGTTTTATGGCAAGTCAGTAGCACGGTTGGGCTGTTATGCCTCAAAGTAGATTGTTTCCGAGAGGCCCTTTGCCAGCACAAGATGTCAAATCGTGCGGACTTTCATTCTTCGTTGTAACCAGAGGACTTTACTTTACTCGTACCTCAGGGCCACCATTGGGTCGACTTTGGCTGCACGGCGGGCGGGAAAATAACACGCCGCTAGGCCAACAGCCGTCAGGACCAGTGAAACGGCAACCAGCGTCAGCGGATCAACAGACGTAATGCCCCAGACGCGATTTCGGAGAACTTTTTCCAGCCCGATGCTAGCCGGCACGCCAATACCGATCCCGATGGCCAGCCAGCGCAGGCCCCAGAGCATTACCATGCGCCGTACGTCGGAAGCCCGAGCTCCCAACGCCATACGGACTCCGAATTCCTGCGTCCGCTGGGAAACAGCATAGGAGAGAACGCCGTAAACGCCGATGCACACCAGCATCATTCCCAGCAGCGCAAAGCCAATCAGCACCCCCA
>DATLWV010000074.1:0-14939 GCA_035576145.1 Terriglobia bacterium | reverse complement strand
TAAGCGGGAGGCTTTGCCATGCCAGAAGCCGCCCCATCTCTCCAGATTGTTCGTTTCGGAGTCTTCGAGTTGGATCTCCGCGCAGGTGAACTGCGCAAACAGGGCCTGAAGATCAAGCTGCAGGAAAGGCCTTTGCAAATCCTGGCTCTCCTTCTGGAAAACCCCGGCCAGGTTGTTACGCGAGAAGAATTGCGACAACAGCTCTGGCCTGCTGACACCTTTGTCGACTTCGACCACAGCGTCAACACAGCCGTCAACAAGCTGCGTGAAGCGCTGGGGGACTCGGCGGAGAATCCACGCTTCATCGAGACGCTGCCTCGCCATGGTTACCGGTTTATAGGAGCGGTAGATGCTGGAGCGGAGGTTCGGAACGGCCGGGAAGGTGTGACGCCGCCAGAGGGTAGCGAGAGAAGGCGCTGGTTCGCAGTCGCTGCGGTTGCTGCCGTTGTTTTGTTCGGGACGCTCTTTATCCTCAATGTTGCCGGGCTGCGCAACCGCTTGCTGTCGAGCATCGGGGCAAGCCATGGCGCACCGCTGCCGAAGATCGAATCGATCGCCGTCCTGCCGCTTGAAAACCTCTCGGGCGACCCCAATCAGGAGTACTTCGCCGACGGCATGACGGAGGAATTGATCACGGACCTCGGGAAGATAAGCGCCCTGCGCGTCATTTCGCGCACCTCTGTGATGCAATACAAGGGAGCCAAAAAGCCGTTGCCGGAGATTGCGCGCGAACTCAACGTGGACGCCATCGTAGAAGCAGCCGTGCTCCGCTCCGGCGACCGCGTGCGGATCACGGCGAAACTGGTCGGGACGAACCCCGAGCGCCAGCTGTGGGCGGCAACCTACCAACGAGATCTGCGCGATGTGCTGGCGCTGCAAAGCGACGTGGCGCTGGTGATCGCCAATCACGTCCAGGCGGAACTGACACCTCGGGAACGGACTCAGATGGCCGCCCCACACCCGGTTAATCCTCAGGCCTACACGGCGTATCTAAGGGGACTATACGAGAACAATAAAGACAACGAACAGGGTTATAAGAAATCGGCTGAGTATTTCCAGCAGGCAATAGAACTAGACCCCGACTACGCCCCGGCGTACGCAGAACTGGCAGGCACATACGCTCAAATGGGGAATACTGAGCTTCTCTCGCCCCACGAGGCCTATCCCAAAGCGGAGGCCGCGGCACTGCGGGCCTTGGAGATCGATGGTACGCTTGGCCCGGCGCACGGTACGCTTTGCCTGATTGCGGTCCGTTATCACTGGAATTGGTTGAGGGCCGAGGCCGAGGCCCGGCGAGCCATTGAACTCAGCCCCAACTCTGGACGTTTGCACCGTGGCTACGGTTGGTATTTGATTCTGATGGGACGATGGGCTCAAGCCCGCGAAGAAATCCAGAAAGGTCAGATCCTTGACCCCCTTACCGTGTTCAATCAGACGGCGTTGGGAGATCTCTACTACGCCTCACACCAGTTTGACCGGGCGGTTGAACAACTGCAAAAGACTGTCGTGCTCTTCGCCACGGACCCAGGTACTGCGTACCCACACAGCATGCTGGCGAAAGCTTATATGGGGAAAGGGATGTTCGAGGCAGCCATCGCGGAACAACAGAAGGCCCTCACAATATTCGGTGAGTCTCACTTGTATCTGGCAATGCTGGGAGATATGTACGGTGCGGCCGGCAAAAAAGCCGAGGCGCTGAAGATACTCAACCAGTTGGAAGAACAGTCGAAGCGAAAGTATGTGTCACCGTACGACATCGCCCTGGTCTATATCGGTCTAGGGGACAAGGACCAGGCCCTCGCATGTCTGGAGAAAGCTTACCAGGCCCATGCGAACGAGATGACCAACCTTAAAGTGGACCCGATGCTCGATTCTCTGCGCTCCGACTCGCGCTTCCAGGACATCCTGCGCCGCATGAATTTCCCACCGTAAATGGGCAGGGTGGGTGGCGTCCCGATCATCGCCATGGACCGGCTGCAATGAGCCCAATCACAAACGTCCCGCTGGGCGAGGTCGAAGATACAACAAGGTGAGGACATGAGCACCCGCCACGGGCCTTACTTCGCGTAGAGTTCCCATGGGGGCCGCGAAAAGCCGGGAGCCATTTCCCGGCCGAAGCGCAGGGGCGGGCGGCCGCTCTCAAAAGCTCCGATGTCCGGGGCCGTTCCGGTGAAATCGTCGTTGAATCCAGGGAGGCGAACGCCTTTGTCAATCGCCGGGTTGGGGACCTGCGCGATGGGATCGTCATCGATGACAACCTTTTTCGTAATGGACAGGACCTGCCCCCCCTGAACCCTGTTCATGGTGGGCGCCAGATACCACTCCAGCGTGTTGCTCGGCAGAAACATCGAGCGCACCAGCCCGCCGCCGCCCAGCAAGCTGCCGGTGAGGTCATTCTGGAAATCGTTGTGGGGCTCGCCTCTGTCCGCGGGATAGGTGCGGCCGGGGCAATAGAAGATATTGTTGCGGGTGACAGCGTTGTGGAGTTCATGCCCGCTGAAGACGTTCAGGGGGCCATTGGGCTGGAGCGCTGTGTTGTGGAAAATGAACCGGTATCCCAGCCCCGTGCTGACGCGCTCGCCATTGACCGTAAGGTAGTTCATGCCGGTCTTGATCATGTTGCCGCCGGCGGGGTCGCGATGGGTAACGCGGCTCTCGCCAAAGACGTTACGGAAAATGTAGATTGGCCCCATCGAGGTCGCGGCCGTGGCGATATCCACGAAGGAGTGGTGAATGTAATTGCTCCAGATCCGCACGTTCATGTTGGCCCCTTCGCTCTCGATGCAGTCATCCCAGCAGTTGGAAATGATGTTGCCGTAAATGTCCGAGTCGCGGTTGGGGCTGCCCTGGAAGCTGAAGTTGTCGGCGCCGCCAATTCCGTCGTTAAAGCCATGATCCTCGGTGGACTGGATTGTGTTGTACCGAATAATGTTGCCTCCGCGAGTGTTGATCATTGAGATGGCCTGCGGCCCCTGCGGATGGCCGGACTCCCAATCGCTGGAGCCGCCACGGGGATTCTCAATCAGGTTGCGCTGGATCACCAGGTGGCCGGCGTCCGTCTCGGCATAAATCCCGCTGTCCAGATCAATCTTGAGGCCCCAGGATTTCGAGCCCGTGAATCGTCCCCAGCGGGTGATGTGGCAATCCTCCACCACCACATTCTGCACCCCTGGGCGGATGAGCACGCCGTGGATGCGGGCATTTTTCAACTCCAGTCCGCGGAGGATGACGTACTCGGCTTCCACCACAATATTGTGGTCGGAGAGGTTGAAGACGTCGTTCACATACTTCGTCCCCGGCGCGGGGGTGAACAGGCGCCACGCTTTCTCCGTGCCGCCCTCGCGAATGGTGAGCGTTTCATCCGCGGTGCCGCCTGGCAAAAAAGTGGTCTTGCCAATGGGAAACTCTTCGCTTCGAGTCCGTGCCTGAAACTCAACTGGAGCACCGCCGGCTTCCAGGCGTATATCGTAGAGCGTGTCGGGCTTCAGTCCGACCAGTGACCCGCGGTATTGCCGCGCGCGTTGATCGTAGACCAGCGGATATCCCTCCCGCCATTCAGTGGTATTTGCCGGGCGATAACGCACCTGGCAGGGCTGGGAGGCCATCGCCCGATTGTAGTAAAGACCGAGAGACTCAAAGGTCGGCACCGCCCACGCTTCTGGGCCCGCGGCCCGCAGCAGGCCGCCCGGAATGATGGCCATCCCGGCCATTTGCGCCTGGATAAATTCACGTCTTGTAAGCACCATCGTCCTCCTCCCCGGTCAAGAATATTCTCATCCGGCGGCTATCGCTGAAAGCCAGATACTATGAAGCGGATTTTCCCCCCGCGCCCCGCCGCCGAAACCTGCGTCGCCAATTGCTGTAAAATCAAGGCCCAAGTATACACCTCAAAAATCATCGAAAAAAAACAGGGGCGAGCGGGAAGGGGGCGATGGCGGTAGGGATGAACCCACGCTATTTCGCAAATGCCGCCGCTCGGCACACAACGCATTACGGTGCGGCGGGCGGCAGCGCGCGAGGCCATTGGAACCAGGACTACTCGGTTGGAGGCCAGCCGGTTTATA
Source organism: Terriglobia bacterium (assembly GCA_035576145.1). Taxonomy (GTDB): domain Bacteria; phylum Acidobacteriota; class Terriglobia; order UBA7540; family UBA7540; genus SCRD01. The sequence goes on along the minus strand of DATLWV010000074.1, from coordinate 10,875 downwards.
ATCTCATGCGGCGAAAGCCCCCAAAGTTGAATTCACTTTCAGAGAGGATCTGCACATGATTGTTATCCGCAACGTGTTCCGGTTGAAATTTGGAAAGACCAAAGAGGCCGTCGCCCTGATGAAGGAAGGCGTCGCTATCCAGAAGCGCGCCGGCGCGGAGATGGACCAGCGCATCATGACCGACCTGGTCGGACAGTTTTACACTCTGGTCCTGGAGCTGAAAAGTCCCGGCGTGAGCGCCCACGAAGCTAACGTGTCGAAGTTGATGGGCAGCAAGGAGTGGCAGGCCAATTATCAGAAGTTTGCCGAGCTGGTCGAATCCGGCTACCGCGAGATTTTCACGATTGTCGAATAGCCTCGCCGGGAGCAATCCGACTACTTGTCCGGCTGCGAAGGATAAAGATCCATGAGCGCCATCGGAAGCTACTGCGTGCTGCGGCGGGAGGCGTTTCCTGAATGTGTTGAGCGGGCTCGGCACATTCGCAAGGAAACGCGGGGGCGGTGGATCTTCAAAAGCCCTGTGGTGGCCGGGATGGAGGAATTCAAGACCGCCTGGGCCGGCGCGCTGGTGGAGGAAGCGAGCTTCGGCTATTCGGGATACGTCATCGGAAACTATCTCGATGCGCAGGAGCACGTGAACTCGCTCCCTAACCGATACGAACGCACGGAAACGGCTCTGGCCCTCACCAAAGCCTACACCGCCGCTTTTCCGTTTGAGGAGAAGGAAACCTTCCCCGAATTGCCACAGGAGAAGCTTGCTGCCTGGTGCCGGGAGGAATACGGCGAAGACGCGCAAAATATGGCCGAAGCCATAACGGCCGCGCACACCTTCTACAAGGAAGGCCTGGCAAAAATCACGCCCGAAACCGTCGTCGTCTTTCTGATCATTTGAATCTGCCCTCGCTCGCCCGTGGGGAACTGTTGCGCTCGCCTTGCAAGGGCTGCCTGATCCCCACACATGGCAAGAGGCCCGGTGTATGCGCCGCCCGCGTTCCGGATGTAGCTGTGATTGCAGTCATGATCGCAAAAAACGCCATGTGTGCGTACCCGGTCTGCAAATCGAAGCGTGCAAATTGTTGCGCATCGGCCCGGGAAATCACCCTAGAAAAAATGGGGTATTGGCGGAGGTGTTTTTCCTGACCACGCCTGATTTCGTTTTTTGTGAACCCGCGTATCATTGGGAGCACGTGGAGGAGGAGTCTGCCCTTCCAGGAGACGATGACCTGGATTTTCTGAGGGAGAGGATTTGTACAGGTCATCCGTGACGGTCTCTGGGACCCCCCCGCGGTTTTACAAGTTCACGGAAGTTCCACAAGTTCAAACAGAAGATCCCTGGAGAATACCAGGGACAACGCGCTAATGGGGAGGTGGATGATGGCGATACGGTTAGTGAAATCGGGCGAACTAATGATGATCTATGGCCAGAGGGATGAGGAGCCGGACGCGGGACATGAATGGAACACCCGGCGCCGCAAACTGACTGTGTTTCTGGTTTCGGTTGCAATAGTGACGGTGGCGATGGTCGCTTTCCCGCATATGCCGGGGGCGGCGATAGTTGGCAGCGCAGTCAAGTCGATTGTGGCCGCGATCTGGTAGCCAGGGGCCGGCGGGTCTGGTAATCCGACGCCTGAATACGGTTGTGAGGGAAGCGAAGGTGTCCCCATGATTCGAGATTCAAAATTGCAGATTGCACAGGATGAAGCGAGCAATTGGCGCCGCGGAGTTGCGGGCGTCGAACATATTGCTCTTCGGTTTTTCTCCTTCCGATCACAAGTCCCACCCTTGCAGAACGAATCCGCGCTACCCACCTAGTGACGACGCAGACCCCGGAAGCCGGGGCCTGCGTCCGTCCCTTTAGGTCAGCGCTGGTGGTGGTAGAGAATCTCGTCAATCTCCTCCACGGTGAAATAGTTCAGCTGCGTAATTTTGGCCTGCCTGCGAAACTGTGGAGGCACAATAGACCGCGCCTCCTCTTTGCTTTCCATCTCGGCAATGATCCAGGCTTTATGATCGCCGTCCAGGCAACCCCAGTCGGCGTGGGACAGGAAATGGGAGCCTGTGTTCTGGAAGATTTTGACGACGCGAGCGCAGGCGATCTTTTCGGGTTCGTGGGGAACCTCAATGTGAAACCTTGGCATAATTAGCTGCCTCCTTACATTTGAAATTTTCCCGTTGATTTGAATCCCCTTTTTCGCACGGCGGACCTGCTTGCCCCGACAGCGCCGGTCCGCCATTCCATTGCCGGCTCCGGTGAGTTAATGAGCCGGCGCTTGCCGGTCAGGCGCATTCGGAACCGGGCGCCATCTTCCCGGCACCTGGTCCCTCGGCGCTGGGCACGCGCGGGATCAGCATGGGAACCTCCTGGCGATACCGAACATAATGTTCGCCATGCATGGTGACCAGGTCGCGCTCCTCAAGTTGAATCGCAACCAGTATGTACGCGGTGGTCATCACTGCAAACACCAGGTGCGCCACGGTCATTGTGGGAGCGGCCCAGAAGGCCAGGAGCCAACCCACATAGAGCGGATGGCGGACGTATTTGTAGAACAGCGGCGTCTTGAACCGCAGCGGTGTATACTCGCGCCCGCGCAGGTAGAGCCAGACCTGGCGCATGCCGAAAAGGTCGAAATGGTTAATCAGAAACGTCGCAACCAGGACGATGATGAAGCCGGTGGCCAGGAGCCCGTAGAGCACGGCGCGCAGGGCCGGACTTTCAACGTTCCAGATGACAACGCCCATAGGCTGCCACAGCGCAAACAACAGAATCAGCGCCAGGCTTGAGAAGAGCACATAAGTGCTGCGCTCCACGGGCTTTGGCACAAAGCGCGTCCAGACTGCTTTGAACCCCGGGCGCGCCATGACGCTGTGCTGCACTGCAAACAGCCCGAGCAACAGCAGGTTGATGAGCAGCGCCCATCCAATCGGTCCCTGGGTGCTGGAATCGAGCCGGGTTGGCACCGCAAAATCCCCGATAAATCCGATGGCGTACAGGTAAGTTCCCAGGAAGAGCGTGTAGGCGATCAATCCGAAGGCGAATGCCAGCAACCTGACAGTCTGCCCGGCCGTGGTAGCACCGCCTGTGGAAGAACCCACGGCGACAGGCGATGACGTAACCTGACTTTCGACGATCCGCTCGTTTTCTTTTATGTCGTACCTCATTTCATTCTCCTCCTCATTCAAAAAGTTTTTTCAGCAGGTTAGAGCCTTAGCGTGCCCACGGAAGCGTCTGGCGGACGAACCCCCATCGCCTGCGGACCAGGTGATACATAAACGTTCCGGTGCAAAAGCTGCCGATTAGTACCGCCAGCGAGGCTGCCAGGAAGATGCCTTCAAACACGTATGCCGCAACGGTGAACCCGGCGTAAATCAGAAGTGCGATGGTCAGCGCGATGGTGCCGGCTTCCGTTTCCGCGGCGCGCCGCGGGGCCGGGGCCGGGCCAAGGCGAAAAGCTCCCGGGCGCCTGCCGATGGTCCGGTTGTAGAGTGCACTGATCGGATTCAATTTCGAAAAAAGCGCACTCCACAACAAGACCGCCCCGAGGGCCGCAAAGACGGCAGCCGACTGCAAAAGGATTCCGGCAACGATCGTGGCGAGCACAACCTTGGGCTGAAAAACCAGCGCAGAATACTGGCGCGGGCGGACGGCGGGACCAGAATCCTCGAATCCCAGTTGAAGAATAAAGTTGCGCTTTGCGGTATCGCGCCAGGCTGGGGGAGTGACGCTGCTTGAAATGCCGGAGGCGCCGGGCTGAGGGGCAAAGCGGTTTCCAATGGCCGTTTCACTTTTCTCCAATTTGAAATTCATTTCATTCACCTCTTGTGACCCCGCCGTTCTTGACGCCCCAGCGGGGCCGGTACAGGCGAGTGTCGTCTAAGATTCCAGTTGACACAATGTCCGGCGCTCTGAGATTCTTGTCCCAGGCTCCAGAACAGCACAGGGTGGTAACTCCTTGCAGGTGAATATGATGGACGTGCTATCCGACGTCTTGCGGGTTGTCCGCCTTTCCGGGGCGGTTTTTTTTGTGGCCGAATTTTCCTCCCCGTGGGCGATTGAATCCCCACCATCGAGAAATCTCGCATCCTTAATCATGCCGAGCGCCGAGTGCTTCACCATTTTTCATGTGCTTGCCGAAGGAACTTGCTGGGTGAAGATGAAGGGCGAACCGCCCGTGCGAATGGCCGCCGGGGACGTGGTCGTGGTTCCCCAGGGTGATGAGCATGTGATGGGGAGCGACATGGCGCTGAAGCCGACGCCGATGAGACTTCTTGTTCCGGAACTCCCCAGGGCTGGGATGCCTCCAGTGATTAGTGGCGGCGGGGGCGATGTGGCGCGGTTCGTGTGTGGCTACCTGCACTGCGACCAGAAATTCAATCCGCTCTTCAGCACGCTTCCAAGATTAATGTGTATTCGGAACCGGGACGGTAACGTGGTGCTTGAATCCGTCGGAACTGCGAACACGACTTCGGACCGGCTGGTTCCGTTCCACGCCGGAATGTGGCTGAACACCACCCTTTATTACCTCATCAAGGAAGCGCAGGCGGAAAGCTCCAGCAGCCAGTTGATTCTGGGCCGGCTGACGGAGTTGATGTTCGTGGAGGTCCTGCGGCGCTATATGGAGGAACTCGCTCCAGGCCAGAAAGGCTGGCTGGCCGCCCTGAAGGATCCCTACGTCAGCCGCGCCATCAGCCTGTTGCACGCGCAGCCCACGCGGGCTTGGACTGTTGAAGACCTGGCGCGCGATGCGGGCGTTTCACGCTCGGCCCTCGCCGGCCGGTTTACCGACCTGGTCGGAGAGTCGCCCATGCACTACCTGACAAACTGGCGCATCCACCTTGCAAAACAGCTGCTCTCGGAAGGTCACCACAGCATGGCGGAGGTGGCCGAGCGCGTCGGCTACGAGTCCGAATACGCCTTCAACCGCGCATTCAAACGCCAGGTGGGCAAGCCTCCCGCAGCCTGGCGGAAGAAAGGCCCCGCCCTGCAGCCGGCGCCATAAAGTCCTTCGTTCCCCGAATACCTTCCGTCCGAAAACCTGTATCTCAAAACGAGCAGAGCCGGCAGACGCCGAAACCCAAACCGTGGTAGATTGACTCTCTTGCTTCCGTGGGGGGGCTGCCCGTCATTTTACCTGTAGAGAGGTGACTGTGAGAGCGTTCATCTTGAGGATATTTGTGATTGCCTGCGTTGTTTTGGCGCTTGTGCCCGTGGCCGTTTGGGCGCAGGGGAAAGAAGAGAAGCCTGCCGCCAACCCTGAGACGGCGAAAACCGAAGCATTCAAACCACAGGAGCATGAGAGCAAGGGCTTTGTGACGGTCGGCGGCCGGGTAATCAATTACAACGCCTACGCCGGCACGCTGGTTGTGCATCCCAAAAAGGCGGATGACGCCACAGATGACGCGGACGAGTCCGCTGCAGAGAAGGGCCAGCCGGCGGAAGCCAGCATGTTTTACGTGGCCTACTTTAGATCCGACGGTGAGGATGAGGAGCGTCCGCTGACGTTTCTTTACAACGGCGGTCCGGGCTCTTCAACCGTGTGGCTGCACATCGGGGCGTTCGGACCCAGGCGCGTGCTGACGGCAGACGATTCGCACACGCCGCCGGCGCCCTATCGTGTGGAGAACAACAACTACAGCCTGCTCGATGTGAGCGACCTGGTGTTTGTGGATGCGCCGGGTACCGGCTTCAGCCGCATCCAGGGCAAGGACGCGAAGAAGGCTTTCTACGGAGTTGACCAGGACGCGAACGCGTTTGCCGACTTCATCGTGCAGTTCCTCTCGAAGTATGGGCGGTGGAATTCGCCGAAATACCTGTTTGGCGAGAGCTACGGCACCACGCGTTCGGCGGTGCTGGCCAACCTGCTGGAAACCGAACACGACATCGACCTGAACGGCGTGATCCTGCTGTCGCAGATTCTGAACTTTGATCTCAGCCCCGACGGCCCGGAGACGAATCCCGGCGTCGATCTGCCGTACGAGCTTGCGCTGCCCACTTATGCCGCCACTGCCTGGTATCACCATAAGCTGCCGAACTCACCCAAAGAACTGCAGCCGCTGCTGGACGAAGTGGAACACTTTGCGATGACAGACTATGCGGAAGCGCTGGGAAAGGGTTCCGAGTTGCCGGCGGAGCAGCGGCGCGCCATCGTCGAAAAGCTGCACCAGTACACAGGCCTGCCGCCGGCTTACATCGAGAAGGCCGACCTGCGTATCAACGGCGGCGAATTTGATAAAACGCTTCAGGATGCGCAAGATCTTACCACCGGCCGGCTCGACACGCGCTTCTCCGGCCCCACGTTCGACCCGCTCAGCAAGGAGGCCGAATACGATCCGCAGTCGGCGGCCATCAGCGCCGCCTACGTCGCGGCGTTCAATGACTATGTGCGGAAAGAGTTGAAGTACGGGACGGATGAAAAGTACAAGCCTGAAATTGAAATCTGGAAAACCTGGGACTTTCTGCACCAGCCTCCCGGCGCGCCTCACCCACTGCCGCAGGGTGCCAACGTGATGCCGGACCTTGCGCAGGCCATGAAATATAACCCTGACCTCAAGGTGATGCTGAACTCCGGCTATTTCGATCTGGCCACGCCTTTCTTCGAGGGTATCTATGAAATGCGGCACCTGCCCATGCCGGCCAGCCTGCAAAAGAACATCGAATTCAAGCACTATCAGTCAGGACATATGGTCTACGCCCATCAGGCCTCGCTGAAAGAACTGCACGATAATGTGGCCGCCTTCATCCGCAAAGGGGAGCAGCACAAACCCTGAAATTGGGGTTTCGTAGCAGAGAGTGGCAGTGCGACTCGGCGCGAACCGCTATTTCTTCTGAAGCAGGATGGCCCAATCGCCGCTGTCGGCGGCCGTGGGCGAGGTCCATGAGGGTCCCTCGGCGTCGGGCAGCGGAGTCTTCTTTCCCGTGCGCGGATTGAACCACTCGGCCTTGTAGGCGCCCGGCTCAAGTTTGACGGTCACCGAGCCTGCCATGGGCAGATAAACCACATAAATGTTTCCGGGATCGGCAAGGCAGAAGTCGCCGTGCGTAACCAGCGAGTCGTCAGGATTGGTTTTCCACCACTCAAAGCTGGTGAAGAAATCCACCATGTGGGCGTAACCGCGCAGCATCACCATGCTGGTGTCACCTCGGCCGTTTATCCATCCGCCTCCGGTGTCGGGCCAGACGCCGGTACCCCGCTTGGCCGTTTCTCCGGTGGTCTGGTAGGTCCCTGCCATTGAGAATTCCCAACCCGCGCGCCGCAGGGCCTCAGCCGACTGGCCGTCGGGAAAATTCGGGCTCCAGGTCGGGTAATGGTCTTCGTACCCGTACTCTTCGTCGGTCTGCGGAATGATGCGGCCGGTTGCCTCCTGCAGCTTCCGCTGGTTCAGCATCCAGGGATGATAAGGCTGGTGCCATTCCTGAAAAGAAGTAAAGCCGAACCAAGTTGAGGTGCGGTCCTGCTCGGTGTTCACCGTTGGATGGTCCGTCCCAAGGTGATGGTAAGGGTCATATTGTTCCACCAGCAGAGTTCCCATCACATGCGACCAGTCCAGACTTCTGAACTCACTGATATCATCTCCCAGGTCCCAGGCGATGTTTGAAAAAGCGCTGAAGCGGGCCGCCGCGTACTGGAAATACCTTTTCTCGTCTTCGCCGGCAGCGGCTGGATGGACATTGTCGTCATTCCACTCCATAATCACCGAAACGAGCATGTCCTTTGAGCGTGCATACTTCAGCATCCGCTCCCACTTCTGGAAATACTTCACGTTAAACCGCGTATAGTCAAAGCCCGGATTGTCGAGACTCTCCGGCCTTTCAGCCACCCAGACGTTCAGAAAAGGCCGGAATTCCCCGGTGGGAAGAACCGGCTCGCCCCAATAGCTGTGCCCGACCCGCCCCGAAAGCAGCACGCGGATGCGATTCACTTCAAGCGACGACAGGCGGTCAATGATGCCGCGAATCGTGCTCTCGTCCTTCCAGCCCATCATCAGGAACGCTGTTGTGCCGTTCCAGAAAAAGTGCTGCCCCGTCCCATCCCAGATGAAATGCCAGGGGTACTTGGGGTCAACACGCAGTATTCCCTTGAGATGGCTGTCCGTCGCGCGGAAGGTTCCCTGGTGGGACTTCGTGAAATCGCCTTGTTTGTACGACACAGTGTAGTTGTACTCGCCTGGTTTGCTCGGCATGAAGCGAATGCGATACATGCTGCCGTCTTCGGAATCGCAAAAACCCTCGACCCGCGTGGGCGCCAGCCCGGCCGCCGCGAACTGACCCGAAACGCTTGCCTCGGTGAATGGATTTCTGGCGTCCGGCGAGGTGACGTCGACAGTTACCTCGACAAAATCGTAGGCGTCAACGGACGTGGCGGATTGAGAAAATGAAACATCACCCGGAGCCGCCCGGAGAACTCCGCCTGCGGCGGTGAGCACCGCCATCAGAAATAGCATTGGCCCGACGCGGCATCCTGCAAGTTGAGCGGTTTTCATTAACTCAAATAACCTTCTCATACTTAAATGTAGATGCGGATCGCATTCATCGCTTCTTGACCTGATATCCACAGTCCGCCTCCCTTTAATGATGATCCTCAAGTTCTTAATAACCATACCCGGCCTGACTTTATCCAGGAGCTTGCGCCCATACGAGGCCCCACCCATGTCGTCTCAGCAGGGTTAATCAGATGAACTTCGACGGTGCCCATTCTTAACGGAAGGCTGCCGCCATGCCACACGCCTGATGATGAAGTACAGGCCCGCAGCAACGGTAAGCGCGGCTGGAATAGTCATGTCGACGACGAACCCCCACCCCAGATTTCTTCGCAGCACACCCATCGCCCGTCCAATGTATTCCCCAATCTTCCAAAGCCACGAGGCTCCTACGCAGATGATGATTGCGCGATCAATCAACCTCCTTCGCCGAAGGATTCGGGGCAGCTCGCCCATGAATAATCCTTCTAATCAACTTCGCAAAATTGCGCCGCGCACGCGCCGCCTGGCCTGGGGCTAATCAACAACTAATTCCCAGCCGAAGCCCGGGCGGTCAGGTGGCCGCATGTAAATCCCCTCGGGGCCGCGGGTGATCTGGTTCTCTTCTTCAAACCGCTGGTAGACTTCCGGCGGGCCGCCCGGAGGCGGCAGGAACATTTCGCACCAGGGGCTGTTGGTGGTGGCCATGATAAAGTGTGCTCCGCCGTGCGACCATCCGGCGTGAGGAATCACGGGAATGTTGTAAGCGCCAGCCAGCGCGGCGATGTGGCGCAGCTCGGTGAGACCTCCGCACCAGGTGATGTCAGGCTGCCAGACGTCAACGGCGTTGTACTCCAGCAGCAGGCGGAATCCCCAGCGCGTGTACTCGTGCTCGCCGGTGGCGAGCTTGGTTGTCTGGATCCGCGAGTGGAGCCGCTTGAAGCCGTCGTAGTCGTCAGGAGGCAGGACCTCTTCCATCCAGTAGACGCGGTAGGGCGCAACCACCTCGGCAAGCTCAATAGTGTAATCTTCGGTGAGCGCCATCCAGCAGTCCAGCATGATGTCGCCGTCAGGCCCCAGTGATTCTCTCGTGGTTCGCACCAGTTCAGCGTTCTTCTTCAACCCGTCGCGGCCGTCGGCCGGCCCGTAAGGAACAGCAAGCTTCAACCTCTTGTAGCCGAACTTGATGTGCTGCTCAATGTCATTGCCTGTGCAGTAAGCGGGAATTCTGGACTTGGTTTCTCCGCCCAGCAGCTTGTAGACCGGCATGCCCAGCGCCTTGCCGATGATGTCCCACAGCGCCAGGTCAACCGCGCTGATGGCGTTGATCACCAGTCCTTTGCGCCCGTAGTAGAGCGTGGAGCGCCACATGATGTCCCAAAGCTCCTCCACGTTAAAGGGGTCTTCGCCCATCAGCAGCTTGGTGAGGTGCCGCTCAATCACAAAGCTGCAACCCGGCCCACCAAAACCGATTCCTTTGATTCCCTTGTCGGTTGAGATCTCGACGGCGTCGGGCCCCAGGTCATCCGCCATAAAGGAAGTTCGCTTTGCCTTGTACCGAGGGTAAATGGACATGGGGTTCGCCACAATCGCACCGCCCGTGCTCCATGAGCCGGGAGCAGGCTCGTAGGCGGGTAACGGTTTTGCCGGCCTCGGCCGCACCATTCGCACACCCGTGATCATGAGTTTGCTCTTCTCGCCCTGGAAAGCCAGCGGAGCGGGTGACGGCAACGGCGCAGCCGCGCCACGTTCCGGCTCGACCGCACCGGCAAATGCGCCCAGCGATAATGCCGTGCCGGCTTCGATGAATCTTCTGCGGTCCATGTCAACCCTCCTGACAACGGGATGGACAATCGCTGTTGCAGCGAAATGAGGAAGCTCTTGTTCTTGCAGACTTTGCGTGACAACCGGCGCGCGGTTGGTGGAGCAGCCCGTCAGGCCGCGTGCCCGCATCGGTCGGACCGATGTTTCGCGTTCGATCCCGGCGCACAGACTACCATGCAGCAGCCCGGTGAGTCTACGGCTGGTGTGGGCCGCCGTCCAGGCGGGTGTGGCGGGAGGGCAGAGCCCTCCCATACCAAAACCTCCATGTGATGTAGGTCACTGCGCCGACAGACATGCGCGGATAGGTTACAGATAGTGGAGGTTTGCCGAGTGTTTGGAATCACGGGCCTGGGGCGCCAGGCCAAGCAGGCGGCTCACATGAGTCCCATTTGTGGCGAAAGTAGAGAAGGGGTCGCGATCCTGTCGGCGCTCTCCACGCTTTCCTTCCGGAATTATTTCGAAGCAGCATTTCTTTCTAATCCAACCGGGCCCTGGTCCGGCTGATCCCGTTGACCGCAATTCTCATTACTCTGGAAGTTTTCCTCAACAGGAGTTACGAGATGAAACGCAAATTGTCCACCAGGCAGAAGACCGATG
>DATLWV010000073.1:0-2544 GCA_035576145.1 Terriglobia bacterium | reverse complement strand
GAAAGTTTTTGGTTCAGCACTAACTCAAACGGAACACTTGCTTCCCCTCCCGCCCTGTTTCCACACCAAACCTGCCTCGGCAGCACTACTTTCCCCCAGGAAAAATTTAGTGCGTTCTTAAGAACTATTTAGGAACGCGGCCGCTTGCGAACCGGGCTCTAAGCTCTATCCTTGCATTCCACAAGGGCCGGCAGCAGGACCGCGATTTAGGGGGAGATGTGTCCAAGGTGGGCCGTTCCCCGGAACAGCGCAGCCCATTTGGTTGGAAAATGTGGCAGGGGTGGGTCCACCTATCGATGATTGTTAATGAGTGAGGAGTGGAGCAGCTAACTGTTGCGTAATTGAAAACAACTTTTGACCAGGCTCATTTCAATTTCCCTGAATTCAAATCAATTCCTTCTCGCCACTCATCACCCGTCACTGCTTTTTCAGCAGCGCCGGCCAGTTGGTGACCAGCGTAAGCGGCGCAGAAGCGGCTTCGGACGCTACGTTCACCAGGAAGCGCTTCCCTTCGGGAGTGACAACATATGAGGGCCTAACCAGTCCCAGCCGCGAAAATGGTTTCTGGAAAAGCTCGTGCGGCGCGCCGATTTCGACCACCGAGCCTTTTTCCTTGACGCTCGCTTCCATCAGTTTTCCTCCCGGAGCGAGATAATAGAGCGCGCTGCCGTCGTGCCTCCACTGGGGCTGGACGCCACCTCCCTGCGAGACCTGCCATTTGCCACCGCCGGGAGGAAATGGAGAGAGATAGACCTCATAGCTTCCCGACTCGTCGGACACGTAAGCCACCCAGTGTCCGTCAGGTGAAAAAAAGCTGTCACCCTCGTTGAATTGGGTTTGAAGATACGGAAAGGGCTTGCGCTCCCCAAACAGTGGCAGTGCCCAGATGTCTCCGTCCCCTCTATCGTTTTGCATGAAAAACAGGATATACCGGGCATCGCGAGACCAATCGTTTGGAACCGCGTTCGCATCTGCTTTGAAAAGTGTTTCCGCATTGCCCGCTCCCGAGGCGGCCTTCACAAGAATATTGACACCATTTGCCCCATACGAACTGTACGCGATTCGGGTTCCATCGGGAGACCAGACGGGGAATGCGTTATAGCGGGGGCCGAAGGTAAACCGCGTTTGCACACCCCGGGCCAGGTCCATCAGCCAGATATCCGTGCCATTTCCCCCCGAATTTACTGCCATATATGCCAGACGTTTTCCATCGGGCGAGAGGGCCGGCACGGAAACCTCTGGTGGGCCCACCTTCGCGATTTCCTTCCCGCTTGCATCCATCCAGACAAGCTGTCCGCTGCTCTCGCCCCCACCGGTGGCATAAACCAGCAGGCCTGTTTGAGAAACGCTGAATAGTCCCAGCCGAAGACCCGTGGAAGGAATGTGTTCGGCAACGGGAAAGGCCCCGCCCTCGAGCTTCAAACTGCCGGCATCAAACCGCTGCGCCATCAGCGTGTCGCCCCGAAGAAAAAGAAGATAACCGGGAGGCGAATAAAGGGCCTGCGAATCAGACTGGAGAAGGAACTTCTGTTCATTCGAACCAAGCTCGCCAACGTAGATTCCGAGCTTTGAGGTTCCAGCAGCGCCTAGGCCACCGCTCGAGTAAAGGAAGTGCCGCCCGTCTGGAAGGAAAACCGGCCAGCGGTTGCTGGAAGGTCCCTTGGGGCCAACGATAGCCGAAGCCGTTCCGCCTGCGGCCGGCACACTGGAAAGGCCCGCCGCACCAAGCTGGGGCGCAAAAATTATGACGCCGCTCTTGCTCCAAGCGCCGCCGAGCCCCGCCGGTGCGTCGCAGATCAGCACAGGTGGACCGCCCGTCACGTCGATCTTTTTGAGCTTTCCGTCCTGGAAAAAACCAAGCTGGCGGCTGTCCGGAGCCCAGAAAGGAAAACCCCCACGTCCCGTCCCTTGCAGGCGCTCTGCGGTAAGCGAATCGAGCGGCCTTACCCACAATGACACGCTGCCGGCTGCGTCCACAACCCGTAAAACCATCCGCTTTCCGTCCGGGGAAAGAACGGGCTGCCCATAGGACACAAATGAAACTTTCTCCGGCGCTGTGATCAGCGACTGGATGGATTGCACCGGCGCTGCCGGAGATTTGAAGAGATAAGCCACAACAAGAACTGCGGCCAGAAGGAACCCAACCGCCGCCAGCGCCCAGGGCAAGATGCGGTAGGGGAGCCCTTTGGGCTCCCGCTGCTCGGGCGAAACACCCGGGAGGGCGGAGCCCTCCCCTACACCCGAAATCGTCTCCTCTATCGTGATCCGCGCTTCACCGATGGCCTGCAGCCGCTGTCGGCGGTCCTTTTGCAGGCAGCGGTAAATCAGCTTCTTGATCGCCTGAGGTGTGGCTTCCGGTTTCGCGGCCCAATCGGGGTCTTTCATTATCACTGCTGCAAGAACGTCGGAAATGGTTTCTCCCTCAAACGGTTTCCGCCCCGAGAGCATCTCGTAGAGTACGCAGCCAAACGCCCAGATGTCCGCCCTTCGGTCGACTCGCTGCCCCTTGGCCTGTTCCGGGCTCATGTAGGCCGCGGTGCCCAG
>DATLWV010000072.1:0-53343 GCA_035576145.1 Terriglobia bacterium | reverse complement strand
CCGTCAAAGGAAAACTTAAGCAGGAAATCATTGGCGCGCACAGTCCCAAACTGTTCCAGTCGCGATTTAAGGAGACCCAGGTCCAGCTTGCGTGAATCGCGGTGACGAATCTGAACGGCGTCCCTTCCGCAGAGTGTCGTCGGGAGCGGTTCCCCTTCTTCCAGATGAGTGAAAATCCTTTGTCCGCATGTCGGGCAATCAGGATCGCGTTTTGGCCTTACCTGCTGAGTGCGGTTGTGCCAGATATCAAATCCGAAGAGCGTCCTGTGCAACTCCTGCTCGCGTCCCAGAAGGATCTTTAAGGCCTCCGTTACCTGGATAGCCGAGGTCCATGCCGCCGCGGGGCCGATCACTCCAACGGTGTCGCAGGTTTCGTGCAACCCCGCGGGCGCGTCAGGAAAGACACAGGCAAGACACGGCCCACGCCCCGGAAGGATGGTCATCGTAACGGCTGAGCTGGCTACTGCCGCTCCATAAATCCACGGTATCCTCAGCTTTACGGCAACATCATTCAGCAGATAGCGGGTTTCAAAGTTATCAGTTCCGTCCAGGATGACGCCAAAGCCACGCACGAGGTCTTCAACGTTGCGGCTGGTTGCGTCGGCGACCACACCTTCCGTCTGCACATCGGAATTGATCTGCTTCAGCTTACGTTCTGCGGCAACCGACTTGGGAAGGCTCTGCCGGGCGTCATTTTCATCAAAGAGGGACTGGCGCTGCAGGTTACTCTCCTCGACAAAGTCGCGGTCAACGACGCGCAGAACACCAACGCCTGCCCGAACCAGCGCATTGGCATGGGCCGTCCCAAGCGCGCCGCACCCTATAATCACAGCCTTTGAGGCCAGCAGTTTCTCCTGGCCTTCGTTGCCGATTGGCTGGAAGAGAGTCTGTCGGGAATATTTTTCGCGGTTCATGGGCTGCTAACTTTTCTTGTTAATTATAACCCTTACGCTGGGGAGGCAGAAAATACCCTCGACGCCGGCCCCTTAGCCGTTCATGATAGTTGTCAGGATGCCTGCACAGCCCGTGTGCCTTCAATGCCATGAGTAGCATCGCTTTTGAATCCGAACGCCGAGCAATGGTTGAACGGCAACTTCGCCGCCGGGGAATTCATGACGAGCGTGTCCTGCAGGCTATGTTTGAGGTGCCTCGCCACGAATTTGTGCCCGCGCGGTGCATAGAGGAGGCCTACGAAGACCGGCCGATTGCGATCGGGGAGGGGCAGACGATATCGCAGCCCTACATAGTGGCGGCAATGACCGAGGCTGCACAGCCCAAGCCGGGAGACAAAGTGCTTGAAATTGGCACCGGCTCTGGTTACCAGGCCGCAGTCCTTTCGCACCTGGGCGCTGAAGTGATTACCATGGAACGCATCCCGTCCCTGTCTGAATCGGCGCAAGCGCGGCTTTTGCGCCTGAGATATCCGAATGTCCAGGTTATTCCTGAGGACGGGAGCGTGGGGTACCCAGCGGGAGCGCCCTATGCGGCCATTCTTGTAACCGCTGCCGCACCAGCTGTCCCACAAGTGCTTGTTAGTCAGCTGGCCAAAGGAGGGCGGCTGGTGATCCCTGTTGGTACGCTTCAGTTGCAGATACTTCAGGTGATTTCAAAACATGCCGATAAATTATTGGTCCGAGAACTTGACCCCTGCCAGTTTGTTCCACTGGTGGGCAAGCAGGCCTGGCCGGAACGGATGATTTAGCTGCAGGAGTTGACGTTCCATATAGCTTTGTATGTATTGGCCTGGAATCGGCTTAGGAACATAGTTTGAGTTTGGATTCCCATTGCAAATTGCGGATTGAGCGCACTATAGTCTGCCCCTATGTCTGACCCCTATCTGAGCATTGTGATCCCCGCTTATAACGAGGCATTACGGGTGGGAAAGACCCTTGTAGAAGTGCAGAAGTACGCCGCAACAAAGCCTTTTGAGGTCGAGATGGTGCTGGTGGACGATGGTTCACGCGACGGCACGCTTGATCTATTCAGAGAGTTTCAAAACCTACGGCCCGGGACGTGTGTGCTTTGCAATGAGGTCAACCGGGGAAAAGGGTTCAGTGTGCGGCGTGGTGTTCTGCAATCGCGCGGCGAAGTCATCCTCTTCACAGACGCCGACCTTTCCGCGCCAATTGAAGAAGCGGACAAACTGCTTGCATCGCTTGAGTCTGGCACGGCTGACGCTGCCATCGGTTCGCGCGCGATTGACCGGACTCTGATCGGTGTCCGCCAGCCGTGGCGCCGGGAATATGCCGGCCGATTCTTCAACCTGCTGGTGCGGTTGTTTACGGGCCTGAAGATTCATGACACTCAGTGCGGTCTGAAACTCTTCCGCAGAGAGACCACACGGCGGGCATTTGATTTGCAACGCGTTGACCGGTTTGGCTTTGATCCGGAGGTCCTTTTCCTCATCCAGCATTTTGGAGGGAAGATTGTTGAAATTCCCGTTCGCTGGAATGATAATCCTGCCACCAAAGTCCACATCCTTCGCGATTCTGCCCTCATGTTCCTCGACCTGATTGTTCTCCGCTGGCGAGCCTGGGCCGGTTGGAATTCCGACTGAAATTTTCTTTTGTCAACTCTGCTTTTTTCTTGACTCAGGAGCTACAGCCTCTTAATATCTGAATCACGCTAGAAAGGAGGTGATCCATGCAAATTGAAAGTAACTGTAGCGAGGGTGCTGAGGCTTAGGCGCTCGCTAGTGCTTGTTTGTAGGACCTCTCCCTAGCTAAGAGAGGATGAAAGGCACGGCGCAGTCAGCGCCTGTTCCCAAAAGCATCTGGGAGGCCAATCCAAATCAGTATCCGACCCCTGGTCTTGTCAGCGAAACAAGGCCAGGGGTTTATTATTTCCCGCAGGTTTTCGGGGAATCCAGCCTCTTGAGCAGGCCTCATTGATGGGATTGGCTCTATCGGTGCTTACGCGGGGGAGATTTGTGTTTCCTGGTCCGATCGAAGGCTTCAGCGATTACTTCAGCGGCCATAGGCGTGATCTTGTATCGCGGAAGTTCCTTGCGTTCAACCCACCGTGCGTCCAAAACGTCGCTTCCAGGCTTTAAGCGGCCTCCCGTCGGCCGGCAGACATAATCGATAATGACGTAGTGGTATCTTACCCGCTTGCCGTTTTTCTGGACTCGGTCAAGCACAGCAACCACCTCCATCGGGCGGACTCTCATGCCTGTTTCTTCCAGGACTTCCCGCCTGACCCCTTCCGCAAGGTTTTCTCCCAGTTCGAGCATTCCCCCGGGGATGGACCACTCGCCCTTCAGAGGCTCAGTCCCGCGCCTAATCAGTAAGACGCGGCCATCTCGGATGACCACGCCTCCGACACCAACAATCGGATGTCTGGGGTACTCACGTTTCATATCGGACGCCTGCCAGACTGTACCTCGGATAGAAAGCCATTCATACGCGTTTGCGATTATGGGATTTGCCGTCGGCCTCTGTTGCGTATTCAAACAGAAACCGGCAGCTGCCAAGGCCTCCGTCCAGAATTCTAAGGCATCTCGCGCGTCCGAAGATCATTAGATTTCGAGACCATCAGATTCCGTGCCACGTTGTGAACACCCGAATTTGGTTCACATAGCGAAGAGGCGGCGAAATGCCCCTTTGGAGCATGCCTGACAAGGCGAATAGATGTCTGGAAGCTGTTCAAAACCAACAACTGGGGGAGGAGTGTGGACAATTATCTTGCCGGAATTTTGCCAACTGCTTTATAATAAGGGAGTTCTTCACTATAAAGGGCCGGCTGCCCTGGAAAAAGATTTGGCCAAGTCTCCTTCTCCTCGAATTTTTGTGTCTTTGGCGTCACCGAGCCTGGATGCGGCTGAGGCGCACATTGAGACTCTAGGCACTACTGCGCCGCTTGGTTTCGAACTCCGCCTGGATTACCTCCGAGACCTCGCCCGGCTTGAAACAGACTTGCACAAGATGCTGGCTCGCTTGCGCTATCCTCAAACCATTGCAACTTGTCGGCGCGTGGGTGCGGGCGGCCACTTTGAGGGTTCGGTTGAAGAGCAGATGGATGTTCTGACGGCCGCTGCCCGCGCCGGGTGCCAGTGGGTTGATATTGAAATTGAATCAGTGAAGGCTTTGCGCAAACCCCCATTCAAAGACTTGGCTCCGGCAAAGGTCATTGTTTCCTATCACAATTACCGCAATACGCCGGAACTGGGCGCCATTTATCGCCGTCTCGCCCGGCTTCCGGTTGAAGCCGTCAAGATTGCAAGCCACGCCCGCGAGCTTCAGGATAATCTGAAGATTCTCAAGTTGCTCAAGTCCAATCGTCGCCGGCGCCCCCGGCTTGTTGCACTGGCAATGGGCAACTCCGGCATCTGTTCCCGCGTCATGGCCTTCCGGTGGGGAAACCCCTTTACTTACGCTTCAGCAGGGAACCACCATGCCGTGGCGGGTGGACAACTGGCCATTGATAACATGCGCTCGGTGTACCATGTGGAGCACCTGGACGAACGAACGCAATTGTATGGAGTTGTGGGGACTCATTCTTCAATGTCCCTTTCTCCGGCCATGCAAAACATCGCCTTCCAGGCCAAGCGCGTGAATGCTCTCTATCTGCCATGTGAGACAGCGCGGCTAAGTGACTTTCTCAAGTTCGCCAGGTCGCTCAAGTTCGCGGGCTTCAGCATTACCATGCCGTTCAAACGGGCGATTATGAAAGAGCTTGCCTGGGTTGACCCGCTGGCTGAGCAGATTGGCGCCTGCAACACCGTGGCCATACGGCACGGCAAGTGGATGGGATGGAATACGGATTCGACCGCCGTGGTTGAAGTGCTTACCAAAAGGCTGAGGCTCCCAGGAAGCCGGATCCTCGTCCTTGGCGCAGGCGGAGCTGCGCGGGCTGCTTCTTTTGCACTGCGGGCGGAAAAGGTCGACGTCTTTGTTGCCGCGCGCCGCGACGCCGTGGCAAGAAAACTCGCCCGTGCCGTTGGAGCCGAAGCCGTTCCCTGGGAGAACGCCGACAGCCTGGATGTGGACGCCGTAATCAACGCCACACCCGTGGGGATGGCTCCCCACAGCGATGCCCATCCGATTGACCTCGCGCGGCTGCGAGCGCGCGTCGTTTTTGATATGGTCTATTATCCGGTTGAAACCCGTTTTCTTTCCGAGGCCCGGGGCCGCGGACTCGTCACCATTTCAGGCCTTGAAATGTTGGTGGCTCAGGGCGCCAGGCAGTTTGAGATCTGGACCGGACAATCCGCTCCACGAGCTTTGATGGAGCAGGCCATTCGTCAGTCACTGAGTCACGTCGCCGCAGGTTAGACTTCCGCGCGCCGTTGTCATCCCCTGGCGTATTACAGGTCGCCACGGATTTTCCAAGAACTGGCCTCTAACCGCCGTAATGGCGCAGAACGTCGCGTTTGTTCCCCCGCAATTGACATAAGCCAGCCCAGGCTTTAACTTGGGGGGAAGCCTTCAGTTCGGGGTCGGCGTCAGCAGTTGACTATCATGCTGAAAAGGGGTGGCGCCTAAGTCTTTACGAAAGGTTATTGCATGTTGTTTATTTCACTGGCTTCACTTCCTCAAATTGCTCCCGTCATCATCGATCATGCCATTCGGATCGTGGCGATCCTTGTTGCGGCGTATGTTGCCGCCAAGATTCTGAATAAATCGATTCCGACCATCAGGGTCCAGATCATCGAAACGATGAAGAAGCATGGGCGGGCTGACGTTGAACTTGAAAAACGCGCAGCCACGCTGAGCGGCATCTTTCGAAAGGCGTTGGTCATCAGTATCTGGGTTCTGGCGATCATCATGGTGCTCAAGGAATCCGGGTTTGACATTGCCCCCCTTTTGGCCACCGCCGGCGTCCTCGGTCTGGCCGTTGGTTTTGGCGCGCAGCACCTGGTGCGCGATCTGTTCGCGGGCCTGTTTATCCTGCTGGAGAACCAGATTCGGGTGAATGACGTGGCCATCATCAATGGGACCGGCGGGCTGGTGGAGCAGATCAATCTTAGGACGATTGTCCTTCGCAGTCTGGATGGGACGGTCCACATTTTCCCTAACGGCACCATCAACACTCTTTCCAATATGACGCACGAATTTTCGTATTACCTCTTTAACATCGGAGTGGCGTACAAGGAAGATACTGACCACGTTGTCGAGGTCCTTAAGCAGGTGGCGGATGAGTTGATGCAGGATGAGAAATACAAACCGCTCATCCTGGCCCCGCTGGAGGTGCTGGGCGTCGATGAGTTTGGCGACTCGGCGGTGGTGATCAAGGCCCGCTTCAAGACGGCTCCAATTCAACAGTGGGCTGTGGGGCGTGAAATGAACCGCCGAATCAAGAAGAAGTTTGACGAAGTAGGCATTGAAATCCCGTTCCCGCACAGAAGCATCTACTGGGGCGAGGCCAGCAAACCTTTTGCCATCCACTCAGAGCAGGACCGCGAAGAAATGAAGAGGTTGATTCGCGATGTGCTCGCCGAGCAATCAGGGCAGGCACCCTCGAAGCGGGCTGAGGATATACAGCCGGGCCACAAGGAGAAAGGATAAATAAAGCCAGGATTCCCTGCCGCTGACAATCTAGAGAACACGATCTAGCGGTCAAGAGCGCCTAATGGATACGACCATTCCCAATTTTTCAGAATTCCGCCGTCTCGCGCGCCAGGGCACCGTGGTGCCTGTTTACCGAACCGTTGTGGCGGACCTGCTGAGCCCCGTTTCGGCATTCCTCAAGATCGCACCGGAGGCTTTCAAGGGTGCCGGGCCGCGCGGAAAAGGCAGGTCCCACCACGGCTTCCTGCTGGAAAGCGTGGAGGGTGGTGAACGCATTGGCCGTTACACCTACTTCGGCGTAGATCCCTTCCAGGTGATCACCTGCCGCGGCAACCGGATCACGCTTGTTCGCGGGCGTGAGCGAGTTGAAGAATCCGGCAATATCTTTGAGTACTTGAGGCGTGTCGGATCAAAGTACCACTCGGTGAGACTTCCCGGCCTTCCGCCCTTCAGCGCGGGGGCGGTCGGCTACCTTTCCTACGAAGCCGTGCGCCAGCTTGAACGCCTTCCCGCCCTTGTTGAGCCCGACGTTGACATGGACGACGCGATCTTTATGTATTTCCGGACGCTCGTCGCCTTTGACCATGTCCGCCACCGCCTGTTTCTCATCTCGAACGTCCTGACGGAAGAAGATCACGGAAATCTTCGGCAGAAATACAACCATGCTTTGCGGGAGCTTGACCGTCTGGAGCGCAAACTGGCGCGCCCCTTACGTCTGCCCAATATCCGGGCTCCGAAAGGGACTCTGCGCGTCAAACCCAACATGCCGAGGAAGCGGTACGAGGATATGGTGGAGCGCGGCAAAGAGTACATCCGCGCTGGCGACGTTTTTCAGGTGGTGCTGTCACAACGGCTGACGGTTCCGGTTCGTGTACCGCCCTTTGAAGTTTACCGCGCGCTGCGCGTGGTGAATCCATCGCCTTACATGTATTACCTGCAATTCGGCAAGTCTACAGTACTGGGATCGTCGCCGGAAATGCTGGTCAAAGTGGCTGGGCATGACGTGGAGTACCGTCCCATCGCCGGCACCCGCCCGCGCGGCAAGACCGAGGAAGAAGACATTCGCCTGGAGCAGGACCTGCTTTCCGATGAAAAGGAACGCGCTGAGCACATCATGCTGGTTGACCTGGGCCGTAATGATGTTGGCCGCGTGTCGGAATTTTCATCCGTCCACCCGGAGCGCGTGATGTTCGTCGAGCGTTATTCGCACGTGATGCACCTGGTGTCGCTGATCAGGGGAACACTCCGGCCGGATGCCGACAGCTATGCGGCGCTCGCTGCGTGCTTCCCGGCGGGAACGCTGACCGGCGCGCCAAAGGTCCGAGCCATGGAAATCATCGACGAACTCGAGCCCACCCGCCGCGGCCTCTACGGCGGCGCCGTTCTCTACGCCGACTTTTCCGGTAACCTCAATTCCTGCATCGTCATCCGCACCGTGATGATCAAGGACGCCAAGGCCTACCTCCAGGCCGGCGCCGGCATCGTGGCGGATTCCGTCCCCGCGCTTGAATTTGAGGAATCCATGAACAAGGCCCGCGCCATGCTGCGAGCCTTCGCCATGGCGGAAAAAGGGTTGTAAAGCACTTTTTTGCGTGATTATATTCTGCGAGGCAAAAGTGGGCCTGCAGAATGGGTCAATCACCTGACAAACTCCCCGTCCTCATCATCGAAGCATACAAGGATTATCGTCCGCCCAAATACGTGAAGAGGGCCGTAGAAAATCTCCTTCGAACCGCTCCGAAGAAGTACTTAGTTGGGCTCGGGTCCATAATTCTAACAAACTTTTCGGGTAAACCCAGCAAACGGCGTTCTGGAAAGATCAGTCGTGGAAACCGTAAGATTGCGAGGTCGAACATCTATGGACTTTACACTCATGCGTCAAGAAGGAACCGACCTTACATCGGGATTTATATCGACAAAATCCTAGCCAAGGCAAAATGGTACAACTCGCTTCCGCTGGCCCGGGAAATGGTACTGGGGCAATGCCTATTTCACGAACTTGGCCACCACGCCCATTCGACCATCCGCCCTGAACACCGGGACAGGGAGCTTGTGGCCAACGAATGGTGCGACAAGTTTCTGGGGAATTTCCTCCGGAAGAAGTACTGGTATTTGTTGCCAATACTCGTCCCAGCCGCATGGGTAGCCAGCGTTATCAAATACGGGCCGAGGGCCGGAAAGGCTTCCCGACAATCCGGGCATCATCGATCACATCATTGACAAAAACTCAATTGGGCCGGAGACTTTCAAGCAGTTCATCCTTTTGTGATGTGTTGATTGGAGGTAGTTAAATGCCCTCGCGACGAAAATTTATCCAAGCAAACATCCTTGGCGCAGCAGCAGCCTTGGCGGGACGTAACAGTTATGCGGCGGGTTCCCCCTCTGCGGCGCAGGCCGCGCCCCCGGGAGATGAAGGCAAGCGCGATTTCTGGAACGACCTACCGCGCTACGTTACCGCGCAAATGAACGAGGCCCGCGCCCGGCGCTTGGCCGAACTGCGTGCGATGCGGACGGAAGCTGACGTGCGGGCACGCATTGAAAAAGTGCGCTCAAAGGTTTGGAAACTTATAGGCGGGCAGTTTGACAAGACTCCGCTGAAGCCGAAAATCGTGGGCACCATTGACCGCGACGCCTATCGAATTGAAAAGGTGATTTTCGAAAGCCTCCCCGAAGTCTTTGTCACAGCTAACCTCTACATCCCAAAGAATCGCAAGCCTCCTTATCCCGCGATTATTGTTCCGCTCGGCCATTCGGACATTGGAAAATCGTTCTACTACTACCAGTACGTTTGCCAGTCGCTTGCGCGAAAAGGCTATGTGGTGCTGCCGTTTGATCCGTTCGGGCAGGGCGAGCGGCAACAGTTCCTCGATCCCCGTACCGGCAAAAGCTCTTATGGGCCTACCGGCGAGCACGACCAGGCCGGCCGGCCTATGCTGTTGTTTGGCTCGCAGTTTGAGCAATACCGCACTTGGGATGGGATACGCGCCGTCGATTATCTGCTTACGCGGCCGGAGGTTGATCCCGAACGGATTGGCTGCACGGGGCAGTCGGGCGGCGGGACGATGACCATGTGGCTGGCGGCGCTCGAACCCCGCATCAAGGTGGCCGTGGCTTCCGATGGACAGAATGAGAACCTGGCCGGTCCGTCCTATGCTCCACCGGGTGCGGTGGATGACGCTGAACAGAACATTGCGGGCAGCCTTCCCGAGGGCATCGACCGCGGGGATTTGTTTCGGGCTTTTGCGCCCAAGCCGCAGCTGATTATGTATTCGCGCACCGACGCTGGCCTGACTTATTCGCCCACCTACGTTGAGGGAACAACAGAGATCTACCAAGAGGCCCTGGCTGGCTATAAATTGATGGGCGCCGCCGATAAGGTAAAACTCTTTGGTTCGCCGCTGCCGCACGCATACGACTTCTTTAATCGCCGGGAGGCCTACAGTTGGTTTAATCGCTGGCTGGACAATGAAGACGCGGGAACCGGAGAAGCGGAGTTCGAGAATTCGCCACCAGACGCCTTGCACTGCACCAGCACCGGGCAGGTACTGACGTCCCTGGGAGGGCGCTCGGTTATCGACTTGAACACAGAACGAATGCGGAGGGTTGCGCCGGCGAACCCGTCCTCCCGCGCGCGGAATGATGTGGAGGCCGCCCGCACGGGTGTGCAGAAAACCCTCAAGAAACTTCTGGGTCTGCCTACCGAGAGGACACCGCTGAATCCCAGGATCATTTCGTCAAACGTATGGATGGACGATATCGCCGTCGACGAGTTCTTGTTCTATTCCGAACCGCTGGTGCGCGTGACGGGTTGGTTTCTGAAGCCGGTAAAGGGCGGGCCTTCGTTCCCGACCGTCATCTTTGTTTCCGAAGGGGGCAAGAACCATTTATTGTACGAAACGTCGGGCATCCGCCACCTGGTGCAAAAAGGCGTTGCAGTGTGCGCTCTTGATCTACGTGGCTTGGGCGTTTCCACTCCACACTATCCCTCCACGGGGCCGCTATTCTATCAGGATGTGCCTTTGCATGAGCGTTACGCCTGGGCGTGTTTTGGTCTAGGAAAGCCGCTCCTGGGCCAGCGGGTCTGGGACGTTCTCCGCTGCCTCGATTACCTTCAAACCAGGCGCGACGTAGACCACAGCCGCATCCTTGGCCTCGGGGAACAGGGCGCTGCACTCGCTGTGCTGCTTTCCGCAGTGCTGGATGACCGCCTTCTCTCTGTCCTTCTTGACCGCCCGATTGCCACGTATGCGTCAATCGTGGAATCGAAAGCATACTCCCTGGGACTTGCGTGGTTCCTATTTGACGTCCTCAGGCATTTCGACCTGCCCGATCTCACAGCGCTCGTGGCTCCGCGGCCTTGCTGGTTGTTTAACGCCGCCGATTCGCAGGGGGAAACACTTGCCGAGTCTCAAGTGACATCTCTTTACGAGCCCGCCACCGCAGCGTTCAAGCAGTCCGGGGCTGGTGAGCAGCTTCGGTTCGTGGTGCGCCCCGAGCATGAAAGGGAGAGAGTCATCCTGGACTGGCTGGGAATAATGTGAACAAGGGCAATTTGGCCGGCAAAGTTCTGGCTGAGTGTTCCGCTGCTGTTCCGGCTTTGACGGAAACGCCTAGTTTGTCCTGACCCGGCGTGCCATCATTTCTTCCAGACGTGGTTTCACCTCAGGCCATTCGGAGTCAATGATGCTGAAATAGACCGTGTGCCGGATGCGGCCCGTCCAGGTCAGCATGTGATTGCGCAGGGTCCCTTCCTCTTTGGCGCCCAGCCGGAGTATGGCCTCGCGCGACCGCTGGTTCAGCGAATCCGTTTTGAGTTCCACGCGGATGCAGCCGAATTTCTCAAAGGCGAGGCGCAGCATCAGGTATTTGGCTTCCGTGTTGGCGGCGGTTCGTTGCCAGTTCTTTGAAAGCCAGGTGGCGCCGATTTCCACTCGAAGGTTGGAAATGTCAATATTCAGGTAGCGGGTGCTGCCGATGACCTTTCCGCTGGCCTGGTCAATGGTGGCAAAGGGCAGTGAAGTGCCTCGTGCCTGCTCGGCGAGAGCCTGCTCAATGTAAGCGCGCATGTCTTCCGGCGTCCTCACGTTGTTCGTGGTCCAGTGCCACAACTCGAAGTCAAGGCCGGCCTCGCACATTTGAGTGTGGTGCGACAGGCTGAGCGGCTCCAGCCGCACAACCCGCCCTTCCAAAGTGATCGGGTGTATTTCCATAGACATTTCTATGCCGCCTCGTATTCCCAAAGCCTGCGATAATAACGCATCAGCCGGATGGGCTCACAGCTTTCCGGAATTTCGGCAAACGTATAGCGATTGTAGCCCACGCTTCGGAACAGGGCAAAAAGTTCGCCGTAGGGATACTCCGGATTCCAGATTTCGTTGATGTGGCAGCTTCGCAGCCACGGGCCGATCAGATCGAAATTCTGCCTCACGGAGCCGCCCACAACGTCCGGAGGGTTCGAGTTCCAGCAGATCCCGACGGCGGGATGGTCGGCAACTGTCATGATGCGGTAAATGTTCGAAGGCAACTGCGTTCCCTCTCCGTGAACTTCCAGCCAGATTTCAACCCCATTGTCACGGGCGATGTCGCCGCACTTTGAAAGCGCATGCCCAATCTGGTCAAGCGTCTTTTCGTGAGGCACGTTGGGTGGGAATCCATTGGGCCTGACTTTCACACCGATGGCGCCCACATCGCGCGCGAGTTCACAGAATTCCCGCGTTGTCTGGATGTTGTGCTCCACTTCGGCCGGGTCAGGCGACTGATATGAGCAAGTTGATCCGAGGCTTACCAGCTTGACGCGCGAATCGGCAAACTTCTCCCGGACTTCGGCGCGCTGGTTCTTGCTGAGTGTTGGCTCCACGCCGTGCTTGTGTGTGGTGCGAAGCTCAGTCCCTTCGAAGCCGGTAGCTTCGCAGTTCTTGATAATGGTATCCACGTCCCAGTCTTTGGCCAGATTGTAAGTTACGAGCCCCAGCTTGAAGTCCCTGGGCGCCTGTGGAGCGACATTCTGTTTCGGCAACCGGCGGGCCTGTGCCAGCGCGTTGTCAGCGGAACCCGCCGCGCCCATTGCTGCAAGGCCGATGACCCCGTTCTTCAAAAACGATCGGCGACCTGTTTTTGCCATTGCTCTCATCCTCCTGTGTGTGACAGCGTATAATGAATCGTTTGGGGGCTTAAAGCAAGCGCATGATTCTAGTTGTCGATAACTACGACTCGTTTACGTACAACCTGGTGCAGTACCTCGGCGAGCTGGGTTCGCAACTGGAAGTGCGCCGTAATGACCAGATCACGCTTGAGGAGATCGAGCGCATGGCGCCCGAGCGCATCGTGATTTCCCCCGGTCCCAAGACCCCTTCCGAGGCCGGCATCTGCCTGGATGTTATTCTGAATTTTTCCGGCCGCGTGCCGATTCTGGGAGTCTGTCTGGGGCATCAGGCCATCGGGCAGGCCTTCGGCGGCAAAGTGATCCGCGCGCCGGAAATTATGCACGGCAAGACCAGTTTGATTTCCCACGACGGCAAAACCATCTTTGCCAGTCTGCCGAATCCTTTCCCGGCCACCCGGTACCATTCGCTCATCGTTGAACGTGAGAGCCTTCCAGGCTGCCTGGCAGTTTCCGCCACCTCACCCGATGGCCTCATCATGGGTCTCCGCCACAAGGAGTTGAAAGTGGAAGGCGTCCAGTTTCACCCTGAATCGGTCCTCACAGACGCCGGCATGCAACTGTTGGCCAATTTCTTGAAAATTTAATGTGAGGTTGCTCAATCTGCAAGTGAGCAGTGCAGCCCCGAAAATCATAGAAATCGGCCGGAATCGTATGCGGCCGCAGGGCAGCCGCTCGACCCTTTTCACTCCTCAGGGAATGCCCGTCGTATGGCAAGGAAGAACGTTTACAACCCCTGTCAAAAGCGATAATGTGGACAGTTCATGCTTGACCGCAGGGGCTCAACGTACAGGAGTAACAAGCTGTTGGGCCGTTAAATGACATGCCCCTGGAGGTAGGTTAATGGCTTCACAACCAGTCTACGACGTGATTGTGGTGGGGTCGGGCGCCGCTGGTGGAATTGCCTGCCATGTGCTGGCTACGAAGGGCTTGAAGGTGTTGTGCCTGGAAGCCGGCCGCAGGATAGAGTCCGCCAAAGACTTCCACACTCACATGTTTCCCTATGACTGGAACTATCGCGGGAATGGAAAACCTGGCGAGTACGGCAATCTTCCGCAGGGAATGGAATGGAAGATCAAGCAGTGGACCGACCACCTTTACACGATTCCTGATGAGGACCCTTACGCGCTGGCTCCGGGAGCGAAATTTACCTGGACGCGAATGCGTGTGCTTGGCGGGCGCACCAACTGCTGGGGGCGAGGGTGTGACCGCTTCGGGCCACTCGATTTCAAAGCGAAAAGCCTCCAGGACGGATGGGGTGAAGACTGGCCCATCAGCTACGATGACGTTGCTCCTTACTACGACGCGGTTGAAGAATTCATTGGTGTGGCAGGCAGTAAGGAAGGCGTTTACAATACCCCGAGCGGGAAAAATCTTCTTCCACCTTTCAACCCACGCTGCGGTGAATGGCTCATCAAGAAGGGAGCTGAAAAGCTTGGCATCAAAGTACTGCCCAAGCCCCTGGCGGTACTGAACAAGCCCTACCACGGACGCCCGCCCTGTCATTACTGCGGGGGCTGCAACTGGGGATGCGAAGTGGCAGCGCGTTACGGCAGCGTAGATTCCGTTTTTCCGCATCTCGAAGGCCGGCCAAACTTCACTCTGAAAACCAACGCCGCCGTGCACACTGTGCTGATGGACCGTGCCACCGGGAAAGCTCGCGGGGTTACTTATAACGATTCAGAGAACAAGCAGGAATACGAGGCTTACGGCAAAGCGGTGGTGCTGGCCGCGTCCATGGTGGAGTCTATCAGAATTCTTTTCAATTCACGGAACCGCGATAATCCCAACGGCCTTGCAAACTCCAGCGGCACCTTGGGTCGTTATCTGACCGAACACGTGGCATTCAACAATATCGAGGGGTTTTTCCCGCAGCTTGCGGGACGGCCAAGCACCAATGACGACGGCCCGGGCGAGTCGTGTCTCTATATCCCGCGATATAACTATGGTCACAAGGACACGAAGAAATATCTGCGCGGCTGGCGTTTCGATTTCTACACGGGTTGCGGCATGGGGCCCGGCCCCGGCGCGAGCATGGCGGGTTTCGGCTCCGCATACAAGAGGAAGATCAAGGAACTGTATCCGGCGGGATTTTCCATCGGCGGCTACGGTGAAGGCCTTGCCTTCGACTGGAACTATGTTGAGATTGACCCTGACGGCTTGCGCGACCGCCTCGGCATTCCCCAGGTGCGCTTCCACACCAATGCCGAATACCCCGAGGCGTTTGCCATACGTGATGAAATGTACGGGCAGATGGAAGAGATTATGAAAGCCTCGGGCGCTGAAATCTTTCCGTACAAGAAAGTGGCGCCTTATCCGTTGGGGAGTGTAACGCATGAGGCCGGAGGGGCGCGGATGGGAGACGATCCGAAGACTTCGGTTCTTGATGAATGGAACCGCTGCCACGATGTGAAGAATCTCGTTGTGGCGGACGCAGCCTGTTTTGTTACTCATCCCGAGAAGCAGATTACTCATACCTTGATGGCTCTTGCTTACCGGGCCTGCGACCATCTGGCAGAAGAATTCCGCCAGGGGAATGTGTAGCAGAATGACCATCCAGCCGAGACGTCAGGGTCTTATTCGTACGGAGCATGCATGAGCTCGACGCCAGTTTATGACGTGATAGTTGTGGGTTCCGGCGCGGCGGGCGGAATCGCCTGCCAGGTGCTGGCCACGGCGGGGCTGAAGGTTTTGTGCCTGGAAGCCGGACGCAGGATTGAATCCGGCAAGGATCTTCGCACGCATACCTTTCCCTATGGCTGGCCCTATCGCGGCAGTGGAAAACCGGGCAAGTACGGCAATCTCCCGCAGGGTATGGAGTGGAAGATCAGCGAATGGACCGACCATCTTTACACGATTCCTGACGAAGACCCGTACGCATTGGCACCGGGCGCAAAATTTACCTGGACACGCATGAGGGCCGTCGGTGGGCGCACGAATACCTGGGGACGGGAATGCAATCGTTTTGGTCCCCTGGATTTCAAGCCGAGGAGCCTGCAGGACGGCTGGGGCGAAGACTGGCCCATCACTTACGACGACGTTGCTCCGTATTACGAAAAGGTTGAGCGGTTCATCGGTGTCTCGGGTGATCCGGAGGGCGCCGATAATTCGCCTCCGGGCCAACATTTGCAGCCGCCCTTTAATCTGCGTTGCGGAGAGTGGTTGATCAAGAAGGGCGCCGAAAAGCTTGGCATCAAGGTTCGCCAGACTTCGCTGGCGGTTTTGAGCCAGCCTCACCTGGGCCGGCCGGCGTGCCACTACTGCGGCGGCTGCAATTGGGGATGCATGGTGGGGGCGCGTTACGGCAGCCTGGATTCGGTTTTCCCCAATCTCGAAAGTCTCCCAAATTTTACTCTTAAGCCCAACGCTGCCGTGCACACTGTATTGATGGATCCGGCAACCGCAAAGGCACGCGGCGTTACTTATATCGATGCAGAGAACAAGCAGGAATATGAGGCTTACGGCAAAGCGGTGGTGCTGGCTGCTTCCATGGTGGAATCCATCCGCATTCTTCTGAATTCGAGAAATCGGGATTTCCCGGCGGGACTTGCAAATTCCAGCGGCACCCTTGGCCGCTACCTCAGCGAGCACGTGGCCTTCAACGGAATCCGTGGTTTCTTCCCGCAACTGGCGGGGCGTCCCTCTACGAATGACGATGGGCCGGGTATGTCGAGCATTTTTATCCCGCGTTACAACTATGGGCACAAAGACAAGAAGAAATACCTTCGCGGCTGGCGATTCAACATCAGCACGGGGTGCGGCATGGGCCCCGGACCGGGTGCGAGCCTTCCGGGGTTCGGTTCCGCCTACAAGAAGAAAATCAAAGAACTCTATCCGGCGGCATTCCACATTGGAGGCTACGGTGAGGGCCTGGCATTTGACTGGAATTACGTGGAAATAGATCCCGACGGCCTGCGTGACCGTTTGGGGATTCCCCAGGTGCGTTTTCATACCAACGCGGAGTATCCGCAGGCGTTCGCATTGCTCGATGAGATGTATGGACAGATCGAGGAGATTGTGAAAGCTGCAGGCGGCGAGATTCTTCCATATAAGAAGGTGGCGCCTTATCCCCTTGGCAGCGTGACGCATGAGGCCGGAGGAACGCGAATGGGGGATGATCCGCGTATTTCGGTCCTGGACAAATGGAACCGGTGTCATGATGTGCCCAACCTGCTGGTGGCGGACGCAGCATGTTTCGTCAGCCACCCGGAAAAGTGTACGACAGAAACCATCATGGCTCTGGCCTGGCGGGCTTGTGACCACCTCGCAGAAGAGTTCCGCCAGGGCAATGTTTAGGTTGGCGATTATCCCAATGCTCTAAAGACGCTTTCCAAAGCGCCGGAAGGTAAATGCCATGCAGGACAAACGGATTGGAAGACGGGATGCATTGAAATACTTCGGCCTTATCAGCGCCAGCGCGGCAGGCCGTGAGTTCTTGGGAAACTGGTTGCCGGGAGGAAAGGAAGCTCTTGCCGCCTCCGCGCCGTCGGGGCTGGTGCCGATAACCGGAGCTTCGCAATCCACGGCGGCCTCTGCGAAACCTTATGTGCCACAGTTCTTCAAGCCGGATGAGTTTCGCGCCGTTGAAATTTTGACGGAGATGATTATTCCCGCAGATGACCAACCCGGTGCAAAGGAAGCCAAGGTAGCCGAATTCATCGACTTCGTGGTCTACTCGGCTGCAGAGTTTGAGCCGTCGTTGCAAAAGCAATGGATCGAGGGGCTAGGTGTGCTCAACGAGTTGAGCGGGAAGAAATACGGGAACTCGTTTTCGGACATTTCGCCGTCGCAAAGAGAAGAGTTGTTAACGGAGGTGAGTGTTTCCGAGCACGACCCGAAAATCAAGCACCCGGGGTTTGCTTTTTACCGCTTGTTGAAAGGCATGACGCTTGAAGCGTTCTTCACCTCGAAGGTAGGACTGATTGATTTTCTGGAATACAAGGGGCTTACTTTCCTGACGGAGTTTCCGGGCTGTACGCATCCGGAACACCAGACTTGACGGGTTGCCATTCTTCAACCCGGAGACAATTCAACAGATAATTGCAGGACTTTGGAGGGCCTTGTGCCTCGGCAATTAAAGATACCAGGTGGAATCCTCGCGGGCATTTCCGTATTTATTGCGGCCTTGAGTGTGACCGTTCTTCCCGGGCGGGCGGCCAAACAGCCTCTCACTCCCGAACTGGTGACGCAAGGGAGCCAGGT
The DNA here is from genome assembly GCA_035576145.1 of Terriglobia bacterium. Taxonomy (GTDB): domain Bacteria; phylum Acidobacteriota; class Terriglobia; order UBA7540; family UBA7540; genus SCRD01. The sequence continues at coordinate 35,472 of DATLWV010000072.1, read as the reverse complement.
TGTCGCCCCATCCATCACGCGCATCGTGTGGCGGCCCGGACATGACGAGGTCAGTTACGTGCGGGACGACTCTGGCGAAGGATTGTGGCTTTATGATGCCGCCAGCGGCAAGACCAGGCACCTTGACATTCCGGCGAGCGCGAATCCTGGCACTTATCAATGGTCGCCCGACGGTAACAGTATTCTTTTTGAGGGTGCAGATGATCTCTGGATATTTAACGTCCAGACCGGTGAGACGAAGCGGCTGACGAATGACTCCCAGAAGGAAGAAGAGCCCACCTTTTCTCCCGCTGGCGACGCCATCGCCTTCGTCAGGCAGAATAACATTTATACGTTATCCCTGCAGACCGATAAGACCACGCAACTGACCAGAGACGGGTCGGAATGGGTCTATAACGGGATTCTTGACTGGGTTTACAAGGAGGAACTGGCCGACCGCGCTACAGGACGCTCCTACGAATGGTCGCCTGACGGGAAAGAGATTGCCTATCTGAAGCTCGACGATCTGCACGTTCCGAAGTATCCCATGATCAACTTTCTTGCCCGGCACGTTGAGCTAACGATCCAGCGTTTTCCGCAGTCTGGCGATCCCAACCCGAAGGCTTCTTTCCACGTGGTTCCGGCTGAGGGCGGCCTCATCAGAACCTGGGAGTCCAGGAATTCAACCTCTCCCGTCGAGTATTTTGGTCCGCGGTTCAGCTGGACGCTCGATTCAAAGTCCGTTTCCTTCCTTACGCTGAATCGTGACCAAACGGAAGAGGTGATGCATCTCTGGAATGTGGAATCCGGAGCGGACCGCACCGTGCTGGAGGAGCACGACAAGTACTGGATAAATTCGCTGAATCCTCCTCACTTTCTCAGCGGCGGCCGCTTTTTGTGGCTCTCCGAGCGCGATGGCTGGATGCATCTCTATCTTTACGACTTGAATGGAAAATTGTTGAACAAAGTTACCAGCGGCGATTGGATGATTGATCGGCCGCTTTTTTCCGACCTCCCCATGTTCCAACTGGCAGGAGGTTCCGGCTGGGTCTATTTTCTTTCGACTGCGGCTGATGCGCGCCAGCGCCAGATCTACCGAGTTCGTCTGGATGGCACGGGTCTCGAACGGATTTCGAAGCTATCCGGCACTCATGTTTTCCATCTTTCGCCCGATGGCCGTTATTACGTCGACAAGTTTTCAGATTTTCAAACGCCGCCCATGACGCGCCTCTATGGATCAGATGGCAAAGAGGTTGCCATGCTTGATAATCCCGTTAATCATCTGAGAGATTACGAGCTTGGTGGCACTGATTTCGTCACGCTCGAGACCTCTGACAGGAACCATCTGTACGCGCGCCTGGTGATGCCTCCGGATTTTGATCCACACAAAAAGTATCCGGTGATCGTAAAGGTTTACGGCGGCCCCGAAGTGCAGATGGTGACCAACTCGTGGGGAGTGACTTCGCTTGAAGATCAGCTTTTTGCCGAGCATGGCTACTTGCTCTGGATTCTCGACAATCGTGGTTCGTGGGGCCGCGGCCACGCCTGGGAAAGCGCCATTTTCGAGCATATGGGACAACAGGAACTCAAAGACCAGTTGGCGGGCATCGATTACCTGAAGTCGCTTCCTTACGTCGATTCCAGCCGTATGGGAATCTGGGGCTGGTCATACGGCGGCTACATGACGCTCTACACACTGACGCACGCGCCCGATGTTTTCAAATGCGGAGCGGCGGGTGGTCCTGTCACCGACTGGAAATTTTATGACAGCATTTATACCGAGCGGTATATGCGGACGCCGGATGTGAACCCTGACGGCTACCAGCAGTCATCGCCGCTTGAAGCGGCTGGGAATTTGACTGCCAACCTTTTGCTGATGCACGGCGTGGACGATGACAACGTCCATTTACAAAACACCATCAATTTCATTGAAGCCCTGGTGCGCGATGGCAAACCTTACCAGCTTTATCTGCAGCCGGGAGAAAAGCACGGCTTCAGCGCCTACTCTGCGCGGCTCTACCTTCTTAAAAGGTTGTTGAAGTTTTTTGATGAGAACCTTCACCCGGCAGGCGAGTGAGGTGAGTGCCGCCGGCTACTTTAGCGGCGGTGTTTGTCTGTGAACTCCACCAGCGTTCGCAGGGTTCTCTTGGCTTCACCGGAGTCAATTGCTTCAGCAGCCACCGTAACACCTTCCCGGAAGTCTCCTGCCTTGCCCGCGGCTACCAGTGCCGCGGCGGCATTGGCCAGGATGCAATCGCGTAGAGGGTTTTTCTCCCCGTCAAGAATCTGGACCAGCAGGCGCGCGTTCTGTTCGGGACCGCCGCCGGCCAGCGTTTCACCTGCAGCGCGCGGGAGCCCAAAATCTTCCGGTAGAACGTGGCGAGTGTCAATACGTCCGGAATCGTAGTCTGAAAGCTTGGTTGGTCCGGTAATGGTGATTTCGTCCAGGCCGTCTGATCCGGCCACCACGATCGCGCGCCGTGTTCCTACCGTGCCCAGAGCTTCCGCCATCATTTCCGTCCGCGCCTCGTCATAAATGCCGGTCAGCTGATGCCGGGCTTCGAGCGGATTAGTTACAGGTCCCAGCAGATTGAAGATGGTCTTGCTTTTGATGCTGCGCCGAGCGCCCATCACATGCTTCATGGCCAGGTGAAGGTGCGGTGCAAACAGGAAGACCATGCCCACTTTGTCGAGACAGGCCGGAATGTGGCTGAGCGGCAAGTCGATGGCCACCCCCAGCGCCTCCAGCACGTCGGCGCTGCCGCAGCGGCTTGAAATGGAACGGTTGCCGTGCTTGGCGACGGGTACGCCACAACCGGCTACCACCAGCGCCGTCGCCGTTGAGACGTTCGCGGTGCCTCGCCGGTCGCCGCCCGTGCCGCAGGTGTCGAGCAACGCCTGCGAGTCAATGAATTCTTCAACGTGCACTCCTGCGTCCGCCAGAACCTGCCTGGCCTGGGCGCGCATCACCTCTGCAAAGCCCACCACCTCCGCCGTGCTTTCGCCCTTGTCACGCAGCGCCAGCAGCAGGGCCACGATCTGCTCGTCCGGAACGCGCCCGGAAAGCAGCTCTTCCATCACGGCGTGAGCTTCCTGGCGTTCAAGGCTTTTCCCCAGCTTCAGTTTTTCGATGGCTTCAGGAATTTGCATGACCATCAGGAACGGGCCTTACGGGTGTTACCAAATTGAGCGACATTCAATTCTTCCAGCGGTGCCCAGTATGCCCCGGCCAGGCCGCAGGAGCGCCAAATAGCTGCATGGACGCAGACCGCTGCTCGAAAGCTGCGGGACGCCAGGCGTTTGCTTTTTGGATTCACCTTATCCTATACTGGCAGATTCTGCAGACATCGCGCCGCTCTATTGTACGATGGAACGGCATTCTCTGGCAGGAGTTTGGCGCATCGAAGCCCGCGGATCTCGACATCTGCCGCCTTCGCATCGCTTTGGAAAATCTGATTACCACGTTGACCAGCTATGAAGATTCACGAATATCAAGCCAAACAGATTCTGGCCCGTTTTGGAGTTGCCGTTCCCAAGGGTGAGGTCGCATACACGCCGGAAGAGGCCCGCGAAATTGCCACGCGCCTGGGTGGAACGGTGGTGGTGAAAGCGCAGATCCATGCCGGTGGCAGAGGCAAGGCTGGAGGCGTCAAGCTGGCCCGTTCGGCGGCGGAAGCCGAAAGCATTGCAGGCGAGATTCTGGGCAAGAAACTGGTGACGGTGCAGACCGGACCCGAGGGCCGAATTGTGCGGCGCCTTCTGATCGAGGAAGGCCTCGATATTGAACGCGAGTTTTACCTGGGCCTGGTGATTGACCGCATGGCCGCCGCACCGGTCCTTATGGCCTCCAGCGAAGGCGGTGTTGAGATTGAGGTTGTCGCCGCCGAGCATCCGGAAAAAATCCTGAAGGAAGCCATTAATCCCGCTGTTGGTCTTCAGCCGTTCCAGGCACGCAAGATCGCATTCGGGCTGGGTATCGATCCGGCTCTACTGAAGGAGGCAACACAGTTCTTGGCGGCGCTCTATCAGGCCTTCCAGTCGAGCGATGCATCGCTGGCGGAGATTAATCCGTTCGTGCTGACGCGCGACGGGCGCCTGCTGGCGCTCGACGCCAAGATGAACTTTGACGACAACGCGTTGTTCCGCCACAAGGACGTTCGCGAGTTGCGTGACCTGGACGAGGAAGATCCGCTGGAAGTAAAGGCTTCGAATTACAACCTGAATTACATCCGGCTCGACGGCAACGTCGGATGCATGGTGAACGGTGCGGGACTCGCCATGGCCACTATGGACATCATCCAGTATGCGGGCGGCCAGCCGGCCAACTTCCTGGATGTGGGCGGCGGCGCCAACGAGGAGCAGGTCCGCCGTGGCTTTGAAATCATTCTGGGCGACCCCAACGTGCGCGCTGTGCTCATCAATATTTTCGGCGGCATCATGCGGTGCGACATCGTGGCAAGCGGCGTGGTAGCCGCAGCAAAAAGCCTGGGGATCAATGTCCCGGTTGTCGTTCGACTGGAAGGTACCAACGTGGAGCTCGGGCAGAAGATCCTGCAGGAATCCGGTCTTCGCTTCACCGTGGCCAACGGCATGAAAGACGCAGCGGAAAAAGTAGTTGCGCAAGCGAAAGCCTAAAGGATTTGTTATTGGTGATTGAGCGATTGGGTGATTGAGTGATTGGTAATTGAAGGGCCGGCCTAATGGGGGATGGGGTTTCTACCAGTCAACCGGAGCAGCTTCGGAAGCGGACCAAGCGATTTGCAATTAGAATCGTGACACTCTTTCAAGCCCTGCCCAAGTCGGATGTCGCGAGGACCCTGGGCAGACAGCTTTTGAGGTCCGGGACGTCTGTTGCGGCAAACTATCGGGCTGTTTGCAGGGCGCGTTCAAAAGCCGAGTTCATTGCTAAGATGGGAGTGGTCCTCGAAGAAGCAGACGAAACGGCCTTCTGGCTTGAGCTTCTGATTGAGGCAAAAGTGATTCCGAAGTCCAGGTTGGAAGCTCTGTTGGCTGAGACGAGTGAGCTTGTGCGTATTTTCTCCGCCTCAAGGCAGACGGCCCAAACGCGTCCCCCGAAAAGTTCAAGATCGAAAATTACGGGAGTGGCTGTTCAATCGCTCAATCACCCGATCACTCAATCATTCAATAGCGGATAGGCAATTATGGCGATTCTTGTTGATGAAAATACCAGACTTCTCGTCCAAGGCATTACCGGGCGCGAGGGTGCATTCCACACGCAGCAGGCCATTGCTTACGGTACGAAGGTCGTTGCTGGAATGACTCCCGGCAAGGGGGGATCGAGCGCGGAAGGCATTCCGGTTTTCAACACTGTACGCCAGGCGAAGGAAGCCACTGGCGCCAACGCCTCCGTGATATTTGTTCCGCCCCCATTCGCCGCGGACGCCATCATGGAAGCCGCGGACGCAGGCATCCCCTTGGTGGTCGCTATTACTGAAGGTATTCCGACGCTGGACATGGTCAACGTTACGCGGTTCCTGGCAGGGACCGGCACGCGATTGATTGGTCCCAACTGCCCCGGAATTATTTCGCCCGGCAAATGCAAGGTGGGCATAATGCCCGGCTCGATTCACCGGCCGGGACACGTGGGCGTGATTTCGCGCAGCGGAACTTTGACCTACGAAGCCGTGGGGCAGCTTACAGCGCTCGGCATCGGGCAATCCACCTGCATCGGGATTGGCGGGGACCCGGTCATTGGGACCTCATTCATTGATGCGCTGAAGCTGATGAACGAAGACAAGGAGACACACGGCATCGTCATCATCGGAGAAATCGGAGGCACCGGTGAAGAACTGGCCGCGGACTTCATCAAGGCAAATGTCAAAAAGCCAGTTGTGGGATTCATTGCCGGCCGCACCGCGCCGCCAGGCCGCCGCATGGGCCACGCCGGGGCCATCATCTCGGGCGGCAAGGGCACGGCGGCTGATAAGATTGCGGCCTTCAAGGCTGCGGGCATCCACGTGGCGGAAAGTCCTGCGCTGATCGGCGAAACCATGGCGCGCGCCCTGCAAGGCAAAGCAACCGCCTAGAAAAACTAAACCGGGAGAAATCAAGAATTGGAACGAACACTCACCATCATCAAACCTGACGCCGTTGCGGCAGGACACATTGGCGACATCATCCGGATTTTCGAATCCAACAAGCTCACCATCAAGGCGGCCCGCCTGGTAATCCTGAGCAGGATGGAAGCGGAAGGCTTTTATGCCGTACATCGCGGCAAAGGCTTTTTTGAAAGCCTGACCAATTTTATGAGCTCCGGCCCGGCGCTTGCTATGGTGCTTGAGGGCGAGGACGCCATAGCGCGCCTGCGCAAACTAATGGGCGCTACAAACCCTGCCAACGCCGAAGAAGGCACCATCCGCAAGCTTTATGCCCGGGACATTGAGCACAACGCCGTTCATGGTTCTGACGCGCCTGAGACTGCGGCCTTTGAAATTTCCTATTTCTTCCCTGGCATCCAACTTGTCTGAATTGCTCTTAAGATGAAGTGGAAGGCGTGCAGCGCTTGTTTCTTTCTGCGTTCGGCGTCGTTCCTGTCTGCGATGCGAGGTTGGGCACCCGTACCTGACTTTCCCTGCTTAGAGTCTAATTGAAGTTCTAATTCCAAAAACAATCTCCATTGCAACCAGTTCTTAGCAGGTGTGGCGTCTGCCGCAGGCGGCCAGATCGTGGACGGAAATTGGAGCGGCCACACACTTGAAAGCCGATAAAAGACACAGGTTGAATTCAAAGGGTTTTACTATTATATTATTGACTGTCTGTTAATGAGGGTTTCGTTCGATAAGCCGTTCCAATGTTTGCGAAGGGTTTCATGGCGGGATGATGCTGTGTCACGAATCTGATCGTTCGCCATGATGGGGTAGCGCCGGGATGATCGATTGGTCAAATCTAGTGGTTGCTTTCGTGGGTGGCCTCGCGGTTGGTTTTGTGCTTTCTGCGTTCTTTTTTGGGGCCCGGATCAGGTTCTACAAAGAGTATATTGAACATCGCCTGGCTTCAATTAATCGGCTTCACTTCCAAAGCAGCGCCACACACCGCCAGCCCAGAGGATCCTTCTGGAAGACATTTATCGGTCGCCGCTCAAGGCACGATGAAGGCTCAAAGTCTATTCATGATTAACCGTTTAGGCGGCTTTAGTGCCCCCTGACTTAGCCTATTCCACAGCGGACAAATAACCATTCTCTTTTCTAAGATTTGACCTTTGGTCGCGCATATAGTCCCCGATGCGGCTACGCAATTTGAGACTTTTGGGTTAAAATGGACTTTTAAGTATGGATTCAGTGAAGCAATTGACGGAGAGCGAGCCGGCCATCATCCTTTTTGCGCATGGCAGTGCCGTGGAAGAGGCCAACGAAGGGGTTCGCGAACTGGCCCGCAGGATTCAGGGTCACGGTGCTTATGTGTACGTCCGGGCTTCGTTTCTGGGCCCCGGCCAGCCGGAACTCGGACCAGCCATAGCCCAGGCCATAGCAGAGGGCTTTAATCGCATTGTAGTGATTCCCTACTTTCTGACACTGGGAACCCACCTTCGGCGCGACCTGCCCAGGCTTGTGGCAGCGGAAAAGCAGAAGCACCCGGGCATTGACATCCGGGTTGGTCGGTCGCTTGAAGATCATCCGGAAATGATTTCACTGGTTCTCAGCAGGATTCGAGAAATTACGGAGGGTACCAGGGTAAGCCCGTGAGTCATTCCCGCTACGAAGCGTTTCTTAGCAACGTCCGGTATACCAACGAGAGGACGAAGCATTTCCAGTTTCAGATCTCGAACGGCCACCGCTTTGACTTTCGCCCGGGCCAGTTCATTTCGCTGGATATCGAACTGGACGGCCAGAAAGTTCGCCGACCCTATTCCATTGCCTCGGCGCCGCGCGCCGACAACGGATTCGACCTTTGCCTGAACATGCTTCCCGAAGGGCGTGTTTCCTCCTGGCTGTTCAACCTGAAACCCGGTGACAAGATCGGTTTTTCCGGCCCGTTCGGATTTTTCTCTCTGCACGAGCCGATCGATCCTGTGCTGGCTTTTATCGCCACCGGAACTGGCATTGCGCCCATCCGGGCCATGCTCCAGCAGCTTTACAGCCGCCCGCATCATTCCGAGGTTTGGCTCATCTTCGGTGTGCGGAAGGAGCGTGACATCCTTTACCGCGAAGAATTTGAGCTGATGGCCCGGGAGCGTCCCGGTTTCCATTTTGTTCCCACGCTCAGCCGTCCTGAACCCGGCTGGACCGGCCACACCGGTTACGTCCAGCAGCACGTAGTCCGGTACCTGGCGGGTAGGAAGGGACTCCACGCTTACCTTTGCGGCCTGCGTAAAATGGTTGAAGACGTCGCGCAGGAATTCCGCGCTCTGGGCTATGACCCCAAAGCGCTCAGCTACGAGAAGTACGATTAGCTGTTGGCAACGAAAGAAGATTGGCAAGGTTCATGGACTGTCACCCTGATCCCGCAAAGCGGGAGAAGGGTTTCGGCATTTTCCTCACTCAAATACAGGGATGCTTCGCTTCGCTCAGCATGACACTGGCATATGGCTTCGTCTCCGGCTGCTTGTTCAGTCGCTATTTGCGGGGCCGTCTATCGGAGACGATCAAAGATGACTTCAATACGCCGATATTTTGCTTCCGAACCCGCCCAGCTCCCGGCATTTGCCGAAGAATTCTGGACTGACCTTATGGCGGGCAACCAGCGTTTCCAGGAGGGAAGGGAGACGCCCCGGGATTTCGTTCGCCGGCGAGCGGAACTCGCCGATGAGCAGAAGCCGCAGGTCATCATCCTGGCGTGTTCGGACAGCCGGGTTTGCCCCAGCCTGATCTTTGACAAAAATCTCGGTGACCTTTTTGTTATTCGGACAGCGGGCAACGTGGCCGATCGAGTGGCTCTGGGCAGCATTGAGTTCGCCGCGGAGTATTTGGACTCCAAGGTCCTTGTGGTTCTGGGCCACGAAAACTGCGGAGCGGTGGCGGCGGCAGCATCAGGCGAGAAGTTGCCAAGCTCTAAATTGAAATCCATCGTCGCCAGAATTCGCCCCGCTCTTGATAGTGTCGAAGGCCAGGCTGAAGGCGACGAGTTGCTCAGGTTGGCAGAACGGGCCAACGTCCACCAGAGCGCCTCCGACATTTTAGGCAACAGCCCGCTGCTCCATCAGAAGGTTGAGTCTGGAAAGCTCGCCGTTATTAAGGCGCTTTACCGGTTGAGGGGCGGTGAGGTCGTCCGGTTGGCAGAATAGAACAGCCTGGGCGACTGAGTCGCTCCGTCACAGAGCGCCTTGCTGCAAGCCTCTCCAGCGCCCGGATTCTTTTTCTCCCGATACGCCAAAGGCCCCTGTTTCCAAAGCCTCAAAACTCTGCGATACTTGCTCCTATCCCGCATCGAGGTCTGGAACCATGAATAGGAAAGCCATCGCTGGATTGCTGGCCTGGGTTTGCTGCCTGTTCTTAGCATTTGCAGTCAAGAATTCGCCGAAAGCTGAGGACACAGCGTCGCAAATCGGCCTGTTTGAAAATCACCGGGACGTTGGCACGGTGCTTCACCGGGGCTCCGTGGAATACGACGTTTCGAAGGGAACCTATACGATCTCCGGAAGCGGCGACAATATGTGGTTTACAAACGATGATTTCCACTTTGTCTGGAAGAAAGTTTCAGGCGACGTCACCCTGTCGGCGGACATCGCGTTCGAGGGCGCCGGCGGCAACGAGCACCGCAAGGCCGTGCTGATGATCCGCCAGAGCCTCGATCCTGATTCTGTGTATGCGGACATTGCGCGGCACGGTGTGGGCCTCACCTCGCTCCAGTGGCGGGAGGAAAAAGGCGACACGACGCATGAGGTGCAGGCCAATATTAACGCGCCCGCGCGGCTTCGGATTGAAAAGCGCGGCGATTACTTTTACATGTTTCTGGGCGAGGGTGACAATCTTAAGCTTGCGGCCGGATCGCCCCTGATCGAGCTCAAGCCGCCGTTCTATGTGGGCCTGGGGGTCTGCTCTCACGACAAGGACCGCGTGGAGACGGCGGTATTTTCAAACGTTAACCTCAAGGTCTCGCCACCTGCGCCGTCTGCGCAAACAACTCTTTACAGCACTCTTGAAACAGTGGCCATTGAATCGGGCGACCGCCGCGAAGTGTACACAACCGAAGGCCGCATTGAAGCGCCCAACTGGACTCCCGATGGCAAGTTGCTGCTTTTTAACCGCGAAGGCCGCCTGGAAAGAATTCCGGTGGAGGGCGGCGAGCCCGAGCCGCTCGATACCGGTTTTGCCACGCGTTGCAACAACGACCATGGCATATCGCCGGACGGCAAATCGCTTGCCATCAGTGACAGCTCGCAGGACGGCCACGAGTCGCTCATCTATGTCCTTCCCCTCTCCGGCGGCACGCCGCGACGCGTCACTCAGAAGTCTCCGTCATACTTTCATGGATGGTCGCCCGACGGCAAAACCCTCACTTTCTGCGGCGAGCGCGGCGGAAGGTTTGATGTCTACACCATTCCGGTAGCGGGCGGGGAAGAAGTGCAGCTCACGAAGAACGCCGGCCACAATGACGGACCGGAATACTCTCCCGACGGAAAGTACATCTACTTCAACTCCAACCGCACCGGCCTCGAGCAGATCTGGCGCATGCATCCGGATGGAACAGGGCTGGAGCGGGTGACGAATGACGACACCAATGACTGGTTCCCGCATTTTTCCCCGGACGCCAAGTGGATGGTGTTCCTCTCTTACCCGACGGACGTTACCGGCCATCCTGAAAACAAGAACGTGATGCTGCGCATCATGTCGATGAGCGACGGGAAGATAAGGCCCCTCGCGCGTCTGTTTGGCGGGCAGGGAACCATCAACGTTGCGTCATGGTCGCCCGACAGCCTGCACGTGGCTTTTGTCAGCTATCATCTGCTGCCCCAGTAAGTGGGCAGCACTGCCACTCTCGCCTGCGTAGTAAAATGGAAGGTAGAAATCCTCCCGGAGCAAGATCCGGGTTGGAAGGTCCTTTCCCGGGGGCGTATTCTTTTCGCCAGGAGGAGCCCATGGCTACGGTTGAAAATACTTTCCTGCGCGCCCAGCTCGAGCAGCGCCGAAAGAGGCTCCAGGCGGCCGTGGCGGAGGCGCATCCAAACCCTGCCCTTGCTGACCTGCTTCGCGAGGTTGATTCGGCGCTCGAACGCATGGATTCCGGAACCTACGGGATTTGTGAAGAGTGCCACGAATCCATTGAAGGAGACAGACTCCTCGCCGATCCTCTTGTGTGCCTCTGCCTCGACCACCTGACGCCGCAACAGCAGCGCGCGCTGGAAAGCGATCTGGAACTGGCGGCACAAGTTCAGCGGACACTGCTTCCTCCCAATGACATCCGGGCGGCGGGCTGGCATTTCCATTATCGCTGGCAGCCTTTCAGGCTGGTCAGCGGGGATTATTGCGACCTGATCTATTCGAAGGATGGGGCGGAGGAAATCTGGTTCCTCATGGGTGACGTGTCGGGCAAAGGCGTTGCGGCTTCAATGCTGATGACCCACCTGCACGCCATTTTCCGCAGCCTGACGAGCCGGGGCACCACGCACGCGGAAGGACAGCTCAGTTACGGACATCCGGCAGGTTCGCCGACAGGAAATGGCGGCCTTGCGCTCGACCAGTTGGTGACGCTGGCTAATCGCGTCTTCTGTGAAAGCATCATGGCCGGGCAGTTTGCCACCATGGTTGCCGGGCGCGCTTCCTCGGACGGACGGGTGGAGATTGTCAACGCCGGGCATTGTCCGGTCCTGGTGGTGAAATCAGACGGTGTCACCAGGCTGTCTTCCACGGGAGTGCCGCTCGGAATGTTCTGCGATGGCACCGCCACCATCCAGACCGTGAACTTCGACAAGGGCGAAATGCTGTTTCTCTACACCGACGGCCTCTCGGAGACGTGCAATCCGGCGGGGGTGCAGTTCGGCGAAGAGCGCCTGGGAAGCTTCCTTGCGGAAAACAGCGCCAAAGCGCCAGACGCGCTGGTCAAGGCCTGCCTCCGCGAGATGGAGGGATTCGCTTCAGGCACTCCCTCATCTGACGATCTCACCATGATGGTCATCCAGCGGATCGCGGTCTGAATGCTGGCAGCGGCTGGCAGCAACAATATGCCGGAGGGCATAACAGACAGACTTCCTGGAACGGATTAAATTTTGCAACGTGTTGGCCACCTTCCTTCTCCCCAACGCCAGCTTCCACCGGAAAGACGGGAATCCTTCTCCGCGCCGGGAATAAAATGAAATTCGCAGGAAGTGACCGATACCTTAAGTCGCGTTTCAGCGTTGCGGGGCTTTACTGTTTGACCTGCGCTGTGGCCCTGGGGGCGAGCGTCCAGGGTTTGCCGTCGAACTGGCTGTGCGGGGTTGCGCCGAGCAGCTTGAGGACGGTGGGCGCGACGTCCATGATGCTGGGATCGGAGGAGTCAAGCTTGCGGTTGAGGAAGAGGATGGCCTGCGTGTCGTTGGGGTCGGAAGCGCAATGGTCGCCGCTCCACTTGCGTGTGTTGGGAACCACAATGCCCGGCGGAACGGCGCCGAGAGAGGTTTCCCAGGAAGTCCGGTAGCCGGGCAGAAAATTGAGCTGAAGATCGGGAGCTTCATTCACGTATGGGCCGTGGTCGATTTCATTCCCAAGCGCGACGTCTTCAAGCACCGGTTTGTTGGTGCGCGGGTCGTGGAAAGCCAGCAGCCTGGTCCTGATTTCCTCTGCCATCTGGTGGGCCTGCTGGCCGGGCTCGATGATGCCGTAGCGTTCGCGCCCGTAAATGTTCAGATAAATCTGTCCCAGGCCCAGGGCGTACGCCTTGGTCCGGCTCCAGTCAACATTGGGGAAGAAGTTGGCATTGCTGTAGAGGTTTTCCAGGCTGTACTGTTTTTCCTGCGCCTCAGGATTTTTGAGGACCATGTATCCGTTCTTCACCAGCCAGGTGTTGGTGTTAAAGCCGTAGTTGAAGGCGTGGAAACCGTGATCGGAAACGACTATCAAGGTCGCGCCGGGCTTCAAATTCTTTTCAACTTCCCCCACGACTTTGTCGGCCGCCTCGTAGGACTGCAGGATGGCGTCCCCGTATTTCTGGGCCAGCGCCGGGTCGTAACGGGGACTGGCGGGGTCGGTTAGCCGCCAGAACATGTGCTGGACGCTGTCCGTACTGGTATAAATCGCTACCATCAGGCTGGGGGGATGATTCTGGAGCTCGTCCAGCACCATCTTTGTTAGTGAATCCATGGTGCGAAACGTGTCCTGGAGAAAGACCCCTTCGTCGATGCGCTCCTCGTTCAGCGCCCAGGTGTCATGCCACCAGCCGAGCGTCTTGAAGTCTCCCCACTTCTGCTCCAGGTCCTTGCTCCAGCCGGCGGGATAAGTAACCGGCAGGGCGGGATCTTTCGGGTCAATATTCAGCGGCGACATGTAGATTCGCAGTTCAGGCGAGGTTTCAAGAATATAAAACCGGCTGATGGCGCGGACCGACATGAACATATTGATGGGAAACTTTTCGTTGAACCAATTGCTCCATTGCCCGCTGGCGACGGTTTCTGTCTGGCCGTCCAGCTGAATGGTTACCGATTTGCTATCCGGCGACAATTGGAAGGTGACGGGGATCGAAATGCGCTTGTACTCGTCCGTTGTAGGATCGACCGGTCCGGAGATTTCGCTCCTGGCGGTGCGCCCATTCATTTCCAGGCGAACCAGCATTCCGCCGAATTCGGTGTTACCGGCCTCTTCCGTCGGCAAATCGGAGGCAAAGTAGAAGAAAGTGCCCCAGGTTCCACGGATGTCAGGAACTCCCAGGCCGGCCATCAGCTTCCCGCCCGGCACCTGCGAGGGTGGAAATTCCAGCGGCATCCTCAGCACGGTGGTTTTGTAGCCGGAGTTGGCGGCCGCTTCATAGAAAGGAGTCCCGTGCCGTTCGTTGGTGACCTTGGGCCCCTTGATGGGAATCAGACCGAAAAGAAATTTGGGCTTTTCCTTCGCCACCAGCCCGATGCGGGGCAGGTAAGTTTGAGGATCGCGCGCGAGGAAATCGTAAATACCCGTTCCGCCTGGGTTCAACCCTGTCGCAAAAGCCGCCCATGCCACGGGCGATTCCGGAGGGTTCGTCGTCCCCAGCTTCATGAACGTCCCGGTCTGTGCCAGGCGTGCAAAGTTCGGCAGTTTGCCTTCCTGCATCCACTTGGCTGCGAGATCGGGCGACATTCCGTCGAAACCCAGCACAACAACCTGGTCCGTGACAGGGCGGGTCGCTTTGTTCCTGCAGGCGGGAGCCGCGATGACGAGAGCCGTCAACGCCAGCGCCAGGAATTGAATTCCGGAAGATGATCTAAGTTGTTCTCGAAGGCCCAAACCACGATTTTAGTATCCCTGCGGGCAGACGTCGAGACAATTTTGGCGATGTCTTTTTGTCTCAGGCGAGATTAAACCTCTAGCAGGGTGTTGAAAAGGCCACCCCGTCATGCTGATCTCGCAAAGCGGGAGAAGCATCTGCTGTACCTTACAGAAGACGGACAAAGCAGATCCTTCGCTTTGCTCAGGATGACGTGACAAGGGGAGTTTTTCAGCAAACCGTTAGAACTATTCCAACCGTGAGAACGAACGGTCGAGGGTGAAAGAAAGTGTGGCGACAGCTTTCTCTGTATAATCGGCAAGAGCTTCGCGATAGAAATTCAGGCTGCGTTCACGGATGGAAGTTTCGGGCTCATTCGGGAAAACCACGTGGTTCGTTTCGTGGAGAATGATGCTCAGCAGCCGGAGGCGAAACTGCTTGGCGTGGAATTCTTCCAGGCGGCTGCCCTGCAGAAATTTCGCGTCCAGCGCCGTATCGCTCAGAGGCAGGGCCTGCCAGGTGAGAATCTGTTCGCAGGCAATGTCCAGCTCACCGGCCTGCTCGCCTCCAAAAGCGTCGTGGGGCATGGCGAACGGGGTCTCGCTGACGGCCGCATGCCGGTGCCCCAGGCATCCGCAGATATTGGTTCGGTGGAGCTGGATGACCACCAATTGAGGAGCTCGGAAAAGGATCTCATCGTAAGATTCCCGGCATTGTGCGGGCACTTCAATCCAGTCGTGCTCCAGCGCGCGGGCCACTTCCGCAGCACGCCCCTTGTCGCGCATGCTGCAGGCAATCACGTAAAGCGGGCGAGAGCGGTCAGGGAGGGAAGCCAGCCGGTACCGACGTCCACTCAGCCACTGGCGCCACCGGACGGTCCGAGGGCGTGATTCAAGGTAGTTCCAGACAGCCGCCTTCAGATTGGATTTTTCAGGGCTCATGTTGCCCTCCATGCATTCTGGACCGTCTTGCCATGTTTCAGCGGCCGGAATGCGCGCGACCTTTGCCCAAAGCCCTCAACCTCCCAATGTCATCGCCAGGCCGCTCCGATGGCTTGAAGCTCAAGACAGATCAACCGGCTCGACTTCCGATGCCAGAATACTCGTTATGAGTCCCATTTGCTTCATTAACGTTGGGGCAACCTGCGTCAGGCCAATTCGTCCCAGGTCCTTCCCTCGCGCAATTCCCGGCCCGGCGGCGACGAAGCCGGCTTCCATTCCTTCCACGGAGGGCAGGTTGCCATGAGTCCCGCGGTCCTTCGGGCTGTCCTGCAATATAGGTCCGGCATGGCGGTCAGAAAAATAGCAGCCGGGATTAGCATCGAGCATGAGCTCCGCATCAGGATCCGCCCCCAGTGCCTTCAGTTTGGGACGGTCCAGCACTTCGCGGACACCGCCCGATTCCACCAGTCGCGCCACGGCTTTCTGGAGAGAGCGGCGGTTTTCGTTGGTCGGCTCCTCCAGCCAGTAAAGGGCGAAGGAGCCTCCGGAATGGATGGCGCCCAGGCGCTTCAACTCGGGCTCGCCGTGGGCATTCCGGCCGAACAGCCCTTCCTCCATCAGCGGCACCAGCGGCGCCACGTCCTTGTCCACCGATACAAAGCCGTGGTCTGACAGGACCACCACGGTCGTCGACCGGTCACCGTTAACGGCATCGCAAATACGGCCGATCTCTTTGTCCATCTGTTCGATGGCGTGCACGGCGTCGGGCGAAAAAGGGCCGTGGTGGTGCGCGAGCTGGTCGTACAGCGCAAAATGGACCAGAAGAAGGTCCGGGCAGTGACGTTTCCAGATGTGCAATGCGGCTTCAGCCCGAAGGTGGTCGGGCGACATCTCCTGGATTTCCGGCTGCCGCCGCGACCTGGAGGACCGTGACGCTTCCGACTTGATGTGATTTACAACTTCTTCAAAGAGTCTGGGCGTGGAATAGCGCGCGGGCGTTTCAAAATCCAGGTAAGGGTCGGGCGCAGAAGGGTCCCAGATTTCCGGAATGTTGTAGGTGATTCGAGCCCCGGCGCTCACCGGCCAGGCGATCGCCGCGGTTTTGCGGCCGGAGGCGCCGACCGCATCCCACAGGGTGGGAACGTTGATCGCCCGCGCAAACCACGTCCAGGGGCGCGCTTTTTCAGTGGGATCAAGTGACGCCAGGTGGCTGTAGATTCCGTGCCGTCTCGGCCGCACTCCCGTCACCAGCGTGACGTGCGCCGGGTAGGTAGTCGAGGGATACACGCTTTCAACCGACTCGGCGCTTGCCCCGGTCTCAACCAGCTCCTTCAGGTTTGGAACCTTCAGCCCAAACTTCTTCGGCTGCCGATAAAAATCCGGACGCATGCCGTCCGCAGACAGCACAACCAACCGCGATGGAAATTCAGCCTGACTCAATGCCATTTGTCATTGCTGAAGACCCGTTGAATTTTCCCGACGCCAGTTTAGATGCAAAAGTCCACTGCCCGGCGCCCTCTGCCGGGAAAAAGTTTATTGAGCGGAGGTCCAGCGCCTGCCCTCTTGTATGATGGCGCTCGATTGTTCCAGCACGCGTGTACGTGCCGGCGTGTGTTTTGGGAAACCTCCTGTGGCTATCCTAAACCATAAAGGCGCCCCGATGCCAAAGGAAATGTTGATGATTATGACTAACGAATGCGCGGGGGCGAACCGGGGGCGCGTCTGCAGGCTCCCAGGGCTTCATGTAGCGTTGGGGATTGAGCCCGGGACATTTCCGCGGCCGTGCTCCCCGCTTCCATTCACAGGAAATACAATTTCCCAACTGAGCATGACGAAGAGGAGAAGAATCGGCCAGAAGAACAGATACATCAGGCTGTGGCGAATCAAAAGCAGGTAGAAAGGGGTCAGGTAGAACAGGCCGATGATGCCATACATCGGAAACCGTCTGAGATTGCAGAAAATCTCGTTCTTCAAAATCCGGTTCAACACCAGGACGAAGGGAAGGAGCAGCAGAGACAGGTCGTGCAACAACACGTGGTAGCTGACCAGAACCGACGTCACCAGAGCCAGGCTGAATCCGAGGTCGAAAGCCTTGTCTGAAAGCGTGCGGCCCAGCGGCCATTGCCTTGCCACCCAGAGCACGGCAAGACCGGATAACAGAACGATGATCGGCTTCTGAAAACTTTGAGGCAACACGCTGGGGGCCATCATCTCGACGGCGCCGCGGATGTTCGGCACCGTGTTGGGCAGGAAGCCCAGAGAGTACTGAACGCCGTGTGAAGACACTCCTTTCAGCAGGTTTAAAAGAAATGTCGCGTACGACAAGGTCCCACGAAATCCTGCAACGGGAAGCGACACAAGGAAAAGAACGACAGAAGAAACGACGAAGCCCCCAAAAAACTTCCAGCGCCGCCACAGGATAAAGGGAACCAGAAATGGCACTGCGTATTGAAACTTGAAAAGAGCAATGGCCAGAAAGATGCCTCCCCTGAACTCGCGCCCCTTCTTCAGGCTTATGAACACGAGTGTGAAAATCAGGAGCAGCAAAATGGAGTCCTGCGCCTGAAGCAGGCCAACAAATACAGGAAAAGAGCTGAGAAAGAGCAGGATCGGCAGAGGAGCCCAGGCTGCTTTGATCTCCGTCATACATGGTGATAACAGACGGACGGCCAGCAACAGCAGCAAGATGCTGATGACCAGCCAGATGATGTAGGCCGTCGCATACGAGACGTAGGCGAGAGGGAGATACAGTAACGCCTCGAAAGGAGGATGGTCATAGATGAGTGTTCCGCCGCGGGTGGTGACCTTCGGGTACAATGCCGATTCCATTCGCCCCTGTGCAGCAATGTCATAAAGCTGCGCCCCCTGGCCGTGCTGAATCATCTTTGCCGCGGTGTAAAAAATGGAAAAGTCTGCAGACCCTTTCAGGGCATCATCCTTCGCGAGCCAGAAGAGCATCAGGTGGAAAAGCAGCAGAAAAGAGAAAAAGGCAAAAAGGAGTGGATGCAGATTCCTATTCTTCATAAAAGGTGGAACTACTTTAGGGTCATTGATGGCAGGTGTCAAGCAAACTGAATCCGCGGATTGAGCGTAGGATTGAACGGGGGCAATGCCGTCACGAAGGGGACAGATGCCACAAAGCGAGCTGCGCTATTTTGCTCTGCGCTGCCCTCGTCCCGGACCCTGACTTCCGCCTGCGTATCGGAGGATGCACCAGAGGCCCCGGACGCCGTCCTTCCAGGTGATTTTTTTCCCCTCGCCGTAGGTGCGGCCGTGGTACGAGATCGGGACCTCGTAAACCCGCCAACCGCTCTTCGCGATCTTGCAGGTTATCTCCTGCTCAAACCCGAAGCGTTTCTCCTGCAGATTAAGCTGTTCCAGAACCTCGCGCTTAAACGCCTTGTAGCAGGTCCACACGTCAGAGAGATTGATGTCCGTGAACGCGTTGGAAAGTGTGGTGAGGAACTTGTTGCCGACGTAGTGCCAAAAAAAGAGGACGCGGTGGGGACCTCCCAGGAAGCGCGATCCGTAAACCACGTCTGCATCGCCACGGATGATGGGCTGGATCAGGCCGTGGAGGTCACCGGGATCGTACTCCAGATCGGCGTCCTGAATAACGATGATCTCGCCGCGCGCTTCTCGAAAGCCACGATGGAGCGCCGCGCCCTTGCCCTGATTGAAGTCTTGAAAGAACACTCGGATGTTGTCCGTGGCCAATACACGCTGACTGGCAGGAAGCATCATCTGGCCCGGATTCGCTGCGGAACTGGATGCCAGTTCGGCCAGGAAGTCGCGAGTCCCGTCCTTAGACCCGTCGTCGACAATCACGAGTTCCTTCTCCAAATCCACTGCCTGGACACGGAGCAGAATCTCCTCGATCGTCGCCCGCTCATTGTAGACCGGAATCACCACCGAAACCGGGATTACCATTATCGCCCCCTACCGCCGGCAAGGGTGAAATCTGTTCACGTATACCCAGCGGGTAGCGTAGAGTTGTTCTGCGGCTTGTTCTTTAAAGCCAAAACCCGCAGAGTTACAGAACAACGCTGATGTAATAAGGTCGTAGGTTCCTCGGTGGGGAGAGAAGACTGGCGTTATGAAAAAGCCGAGGACCCTCAGCAAGGAGGAACCGGGACAGGAACATTATAGGATATGACTTCCATACGTGGTTACAACAAATTGGTGCAACGCCTTCCGTGGCATTCCAGCGGATTCGATTCGTCAGTTGTTCCCGATAATGAAGGCAGTACTCAGCGGATGCTTGTCAGTCTGCCGCCAGTCTTGAACTTCATAAACATATAACCTAATATCTTATTTGACTTTTTGTAACGGTGGTTTAGTTCATTTCTCTAGGAAGGTGTGTTGTGCAACCAGATTCTTTAAAGCAGGAATCACTTCGTCTTGGCGTCCTGGGGCTCGGGCACGTCGGCCTGCCCACTGCGCTCGGGTTTGCCGAGATCGGTTGGAATGTCGTGGGAACTGACAGCGATGCCCGCAAGGTCGAGATGATCGCCGCCGGCCGAACTCCTTTCTTCGAACCGGGGATGGAGGAATTGCTCAAGAAACATTTGGGTTCAGCACGTTTCAGGGCTGTCACGGACGTTGCTGAGACGGTACGAAGATCAGACATTCTTTTTATCTGCGTTGGAACTCCGCATCATGAGGACGGCTCGGCAGATTTGTCCCAAGTAGAAGGTGCGGCCCTGACAATTGCAGAAAATCTGGACTCCTTCAAGTTAATCGTGGAAAAAAGCACTGCTCCTGTCCACACAGCGCAATGGATCGAGCGCACGATGCTCCGCTATGGGAAGGACCCGACGCAGTTCGAAGTAGCTTGCAATCCAGAGTTCCTCCGTGAGGGTACCGCCATCAACGACTTCTTATGCCCGGACCGTATTGTTCTGGGTGCCAGAAGCCCCAAGGCCGCGACCTGGTTGCACAACCTGTATGAGCCTCTCGGCCGCCCTATCCTGGTGACTGACATTAACACAGCTGAGGTCATTAAACACGCCTCGAATTCCTTCCTGGCGCTCAAAATTTCATTCATCAACATGCTAAGCGATTTCTGTGAGCAGGCAGGATTGGATGTCAGGGATGTGGCAGCGGGTCTGGGAATGGACCCTCGCATCGGTCCCAGCTTTCTGAAGGCTGGGATTGGATATGGGGGGTTCTGCCTGCCGAAAGACCTCAAGGCCTTTTTGCATGTCGCCGAGGAATTTGGGTCCGACTTTTCGCTTCTGAAAGAGGTTGAACGCATCAACCATGCTCGCACCCAGCGGTTCATACGCAAGCTTCAACAGGCATTGTGGGTCCTTAAGGGGAAGAAAGTGGCCATCTGGGGCCTCGCATTCAAACCGGACACCGACGATATTCGTGAGGCCCCGAGCCTTAACATCGTTCGCGAGTTGTTGCGGTCAGAGGTATCGCTAAGGCTCTATGATCCGCAGGCGATGAACAATTTCCGTCAACTTTTCCCGGCAAACCAAAGCCAACTTGTGTACTGCGATTCGGCCGAGGAAGCTGCAAAGGGTGTTCACGCTATCTCAGTGCTTACTGAATGGCGCGAATTTTCGAACACCGACTGGCAGCAGCTGCGCCGGGAAGTAGCCGTGCCTGTGGTCGTGGACGGGCGCAACTTTCTGGATAGATCAGAAGTCGAGGCGGCCGGATTTGAGTATTATGGCGTTGGCCTGCCAATGCGAAGGCACGAGGAGGTTCACACTTAGTGCGCTTGATCATAGCTGGAGAAGCCGGGCTCCTCGAGGCGCGCATGTGTGATCGCCTGGTGAAGTAGGGCCACGATATTGTTTACGTAGATTATTTAACAACAAGCGTGTCGGAGAATATCGCCCGCCTGTCTTCCAATCCCTCTTTCCAGTTCATCTGCCATGACAGTAGCGAACCATTTTTATTGATGGTCCGATCAACGCAGTATTGCACTCTGCCAGCCCTGCAAGCCCTACCGGCTATTCCAGGTTACCAATTCTCACATCGAAGATAGGTGGACCTGGCAAGTATCACTTACTAATACGAATGCATTAAGTTATGTTACAGAGCCGGCGAGTTTTATGTTGTGATCACGACCGGGTAGTCTTCCGGACGGCGGCCCGGATTTGTTCCAGGGTTTCGAATCCGCGGTTGGTGGCCTCAAAGCGAATTTTTCGCCAGATCCTTTCCTGCAGGTTCAGGCCCCGCTGGTAAGGAGGCAAGTAGTCCAGGGGCAAGCGCGGATGAGGTGGAAGGAGAAAAAGGCAAAAAGAAATGGACGAAGGAACCTTTTCTTCATAAAAGGTGGAACTACTTCAGGGTTTGCGACGACGGGTGTCAAGCAAACCGAGTTGGCGGGAGTAACTCATCTTGGTTTTGTAGCGCCGGGCTTCAGCCCGGAAAAGCTCCAAAATGCCGACCTCGCCCCGGCGGGGTCGGCGCTACGGCGATCGGAGTCATTACCGAGTTGGCATGAAGAACAAAGGATCGTCCTGGGCAGCTTTCCGTTGAACAGAATCCGGGTCATGGAGTATTGGCATTCAGCGGATCTAATCGAGACCTGCAAAGGCGTGCCCTGGTTGAGGATGGTTGCAGGGGCACGCCGAAACGTGCCCCTGCTCTGGAACCGCACTAGAAGAGCAGCTTGAGGCCGAACTCAAACTGCCGCTCGTCGATGCCTTCACGTGCCAGGCTGCTGACGCCGTGAATGGTCATGAATGAACTGGACCCCACCTCATGGCGCGGGGCGCTTAAGTGTGGAGTATTGGTGAAATTAAACGAATCCATTCTGAACTGGAGCTTAAATCGCTCGGTAAAGTTGAATTCGCGCGAAACGGAGAAGTCGTAGTTCCCGATACCCGGTGCGCGCAGGATGTTGAAGCCCGTAGTGCCCAGACGCGGCGCGTTGGGATTCGCGAAGGCAGCCGTATCGTAATAGGGCTGGCCGATGCCGACTCCCCCCAGCTTGGAGACGCTGGACAAGACCTGGTCGGCGGTCTGGCTGCTGCCGGGCGTGTTGAAGCCCGACCCGTTTGAATCCACAGTAAACGGCTGGCCGGAGATGAAGCTCGCCAGGCCGCTCAATTGCCACCCACCGGCGATGAAGCTGCCGGCGCCGCCGCTCGAAAGCCATCTCTTGCCCTTGCCGAACGGCAGCTCCCAGACGTGCATGATCTGGAGGCTGTGAGTGCGGTCAAAACTATTGGTGGCCTGGTTCAGGTACATGAGACGTTCAACCTGAATGTTGGGGCTCCCGTCACTGTTGTCAATGCTGGCGATGGCATGGCTGTAAGTGTAATTGACCTGCAACAGCAGCCCGCCAGTAAATCGCCGGTTGAGGACGGCCTGGAGCGAATCATAGTGTCCGGAACCGACCGGCACGATGTTAATGGTGGGTGCGCTGCGGCCCCAGGCTGCGAACAGGGGCTCCCCTGATGACCCGGCGCCAAGGATTTGCCCGGCGTTGATATCCTTAAAGCCCAGCATTCGAGTCTGACGCGTGGCCACGTATCCTAACTGTCCCGTAAAGCCCAACCCCAATTCCTTCTGGAGGGTGAAGTTCCACGATTGGACATATCCGCGCTCAAATTTCTTTGTCGGATAACCCCCGTAGGAAACCGACCCGTCGAAGGGGAGTATGCCGTTGCCAAGATCAGGAGCTGCGAGGGAGGGGATGCCCACCTCAAGACTCCTGTAGTCATAAGGAGTGTCGCAGTTTGTTGGGTTTACAGGATCGTTGTAGGCGACGCACACAGGAAGTAAGTCGCCTCCCGGCAGAGTGTTGTTGATGTGGGAGGCGATGGAAATCGGATAGTTGTTCCGCATGGTCTCTATCGCTATGTAAGGGTCGGTGGTCACGCCATAGCCGGCGCGAACGACAAAGGTGTCTGTGATGCGGTAGGCAAAACCGACGCGTGGTGAGAAGAGTTTCTTGCTGATTTCCACGCCACAGCCGGAAGGCACGCTGCCAAACCCACAAAGATTGATCGTGTTATTGGCCGGATCGTAGACTTCAACCCCGCGATCGGGGCGGGTGGGTATGGGATAGTATTCCCAGCGCACGCCGTAGTCGGCGGTCAGCTTCTTGGTGACGTTCCAGCGATCGCGTACATATAAGGAATAGAGGTTCGTGCGAACGTGGTACACGTCCGGAATCTGGTAGTTTCTGCCCATGTTAGTTGGCAGGCCGAGCAGAAACGAGGCGGCCCCGTTGTACTCCGAGGTGTCGGTTGTGAGATCGCAAGAGCCGTTAGTACCGGGCGTGGAGCACAGAGCTGTAATGGCCTGGCCGAAGTTAAATCCGCCCTGGGCGCCGTATCCGCCGGAGAGGTCTTCCGCCTGCGTCTGGTTGAGCGCCTGGGTATACAAATTGAATCCGAAGCGGACATTGTGCGGACCCTTAAGCCAGTTGAAGTTGGCAACATACTGCTTTTGCGGGTCCTTGCGATAGTACGGCATGAAGTTATCCACCTGGCCGATGGTGTCGAATCCCTCGATGTCGAATTCCGGCCAGCCACTTTCAAAGTTCCTCGTGCCGTTCGTCCCGGGGATTCCCAACACGTCGCTGCCGATATTGCTCCCCAGGTCCCGTTGAACCGAGTTTGTGCCTTGTTGCGCCCAGCCAAAATGCGCGTCCATGAGGAAATTGGGCGAAAAGGCGTAGGTTCCCATGATGGTCACGCGGTACGAGTTTCCGTCGCCCCTTCCCGGGTTGGCTCCGGATCCAAAATCGGGTCCCCCGCCAGCGGTTCCGAAGGCCGTGGGAGTCTCATTGATGTAGTGGAGAAACCCGAAGGTGCCGATCAGGTTGAACTTGGAGTTGACGTTGTAGTTGATCTTACTATCCACCTGATTGCGATGGAACACGCGGACGCCCGACACAAAAAAGTTGTCCTGATCGCCTCCCAGGTTGGGGTCCGGGACAAAAGAGAGGATCTGCTGGGAAATGGGGTTGAGCCGCGAGGTGGGAATCATGTTAAAGCACTGCGCGCTTCCGCAGAGGGCGTTGTAATGGGCGGCGTCGTTCGGATCATTGCTGGAATAAAACTGCTGCCTCCCCGAACCGTCCGGGTTCCCCGTCAGCGGGTCGTAGATGTCCGTTCCCGACGCCGTCAAGTCACCAGCGCGCATTGCCGGGGTGAGGTTACTGGTGGTTGTTTGCGCGGTAAAGTTGTTGAAGAGCCCTTCATAACTCGCGAACCAAAAGAGCTTGTTCTTCACAATAGGTCCGCCGGCCGAGCCACCGAAGTCATTGTAAATATACTTCGGCTTGTTGCCGGCATTCCTGCCCGCATTGTCAAAGAGCATCGGCCATGACTTAATGTGGTTGTTGTTGTGGTACTCGAAAATGTCGCCATGGAGCTGGTTGGTGCCGCTCTTGGTTTCCACGTTGATGGCGGCGCCGCCCGCAAAGCCCTCTTCCGCGTCAAAGCTGTCCGTCACCACGTTTACCTGCTGGATGGAATCGAGCGTGGGAACGTAAGAATTTACGTGCGGCAACTGAATGTTGTACGTGCTCACCCCGTCAATCTGGGTGTTGTTCTGGTTGTTGCTGACCCCGTTCACATTGAACGCCAGCGCCCGCGCAGGATTGGTAGGGTAAGAGTGGCTGTTACCCGGCGGACTGAAGCCCGGCTGGGCGCGATAAAGCTGCTGATAATTTCTTCCCAGCGGAACAGGCAGGTTTGAGAGCGCCGGTGCGTCAATGTTGGCATGGACCTCAGAAGTGTCTGTCTGCAGGAGGGGCCGCTCGCCGGTGACTTCGACGGTCTGTGTCACCTGGCCGATCGTTAGCGAAACATCCGCGCGCGATACAGTATTGATCGTGACAGGAACGTCCGTCCGCTTATACGCCTGAAATCCCGATTGAGTGATTTCGAGGGTGTAGGTTCCGGCGACGATCGTCGAGAATGTGTAGTCACCCCCAGAATTGGTTGTTGTCGAGGTTGAAATATTGGTGCCCTGGTTGGTGAGAGTAACCTTCGCTCCTGGCACTGCGGCGCCGCTTGGGTCAGCGACGTGGCCAACCACCGAACCATAAAGGACCTGGGCATTACCGGCCCGGGGAACGGCCAGCATCATTGCAAAAGCGATACCGGCCAACATCAGGCTGCCAAGGAAGGTTGAAACCCTCTTGCAGCAATTAGAGTCGTTACCCCTCATAGCGTAATTCCTCCTAAGCTGACACATTGTCGAATTTTAATTTGACGCATTTGCCCCGTACGGAGCAGGGATCGGACGAACGCACGCATATCCCCACGAAACGGTGCCTATAGTCCGGCTCCGCACATCTAATTTGTTGGGACTAAACTGCCACTACCCGACGCCTGATGACCTTGACCCGACGCATGACTACCAGTGCTATACCCGACTTTTACCAGTGGGCAGGTATTGTGTCAACCTTTTTTTCATGCTGCTATAGTATTTTTTCAGAGGGTTTTCTAAGGTATTTCAAACGCAAGACCTTTATTTTGATAGATCTTGAGGTATTTTGAAAGAAATTGTGCCCGGTCCTATCGACAGGGCGTTGAAGCTTTTCTCGCCACGATGAGGGGCATAAATGCAAAAAGCAGAAGCATCAGGACGTACACTGAGCCCGCGACGGGGTCCCGGCCGGCGATGTATTGGGCAAGCGTAAGGTGCCTGATTTTGAGCACAACCGTGAACTCCGCTGCCAGCAGGAAGGCGAGCGCGATGATGCCTGCTCCAAGCCGAGCTGCAATCGTTGGCGGCAGAGAGAAGCGCCGCACGACCCAGCGCGCCGCAAAGATGATGACCACCATCATGACGGGGCTCTCCATCAGTTCTGCGGCCCTTGCGCCAAGGTTCGGCGCAAACCAGAGCACGCGGGGAATTCCTAGCACGAAGCCGGCTCCAAAAACGAGGACGAAGTAAAGCGCGCCGGCTTTCAACGTTCGCATGGCAGCTTGCCTCCCGGTCTTCGCGTAGTATACTGAAAAGGACAGAACAGAGGCGATGGAGTTCGCCGGAACCGTCCTGAAGAAGGACTAATGACTCCTGGCCGCCAGCGGGCGATCAGGAGTTTTTTTATGGACCATGCTGGTGCGCGGAAAGGCGAAAGGTCTTGAGAATCTTCCTGTTGATATTGTTCGGTTCTGTGGGTACTCTTGCGCGGTACGCGATGGGCGGCCTGGTGCAGTACCGTGCCGGATCTTCGTTCCCGGCGGGCACGCTGGCAGTGAATCTCGTGGGGTGTTTCCTGCTGGGCGGTGTGGGTGAATACGCCCTCCAGCACCTCTCAATTCCTCCGGACTGGCGCATTGGCATCACGGTCGGTTTTTTCGGAGCTTTCACCACCTTCTCGAGTTTTGCTTACGAGAGCTCGCGCATGCTCGAAGATGGCGACTGGATGAAAATGGTTCTCTACATCAGCGTCAGCGTAGTGGGAGGACTTTTGCTGGCGGTGACGGGAATTCATCTGGCTGACCTCATATCATAGGAGGATACCGTGGAGCACCAGCGATTCGAGGGTGAACGGACCCTCATGCGAATCCACATTGGCGAGTCGGACCGCTGGGAACACAAGCCTCTCTACCAGGCGATTGTCGAGCTGTTCCGCCACGAGGGATTTTCAGGCGTCACCGTGCTGCGCGGAGTGGGCGGCTACGGGTCCAGCAGCCGCGGCCGGGGCCTCTACCACACCACCAACATTCTTCGCCTGTCGCAGGACCTGCCGATTGTGATTGAGGTGGTCGAGTACTCTGAGCGGATTGAAAAAATCCTTCCCAGACTGGATGAGATGGTGGAGGGCGGGCTCATCACGCTCGAAAAGGTCCGCGTGATTTTGTATCGTTCGGCCAAGTAGGGCGAACGCTTGGCAGGTTGTTGAAAAAGACCACCTGTCATGCTGATCCTGCAGGGCGGGAGAAGCATCTGCTTTATCTTATGGCAGACGAACCGTTGCAATCACTCATTGGTCACAATCACCGCCGGGTGATTTCGGTCCGACTGCGCCTTCTTGAAGAATACTCCCTCCAACTGCTGGAGCTTTTCGAGCCCCTCGAAGCGGAACTCACCTCGCGCGACCCACTGCCGCAGGGCTTGACCGAGAAGATGGAACGTGAAATTGCGGCCCTCCATTCCCGAATTCGGACAATGAAGTCCGACCTGGGCCTCGAGCATTCCGAACGCAGCGCCCGCCGCGAGGCTGCGGCGCTTGTTTCCACCATGATTACTTACGTCGAGGAACTCCATCCGCGCTATCTGGAAGGATACGGCTCCTTGCCCGAACCCATCAGCGGTTATCTGAAAGACCGTTTGAAGGGGCTCGCGGAGACGCTCAACAAAATCAGCCGCACGCTGAGGGAAGTTGCATGAACGTTTCCGACCAGATGCTCTGGTGTCTTTGTAGCGCCGAGCTTTAGCTCGGCAGCTGCCGGCCTGACGTTCAGGGCTACAAGTAACGTAATTTGTGAGGTGCCACACCAGGTCTGACAGTGGCAGATTAACTGATGCTGCCTCGAATCCATCGACTATCATGAGCGGCCCGCAATCTTCCGAAAAACAACCCGCAGCCTGGCTCAATCGAAACGTCGCCGCCATGGGCCTCACCAGTCTGCTTTCAGACGTCAGCCATGAAATGGCCACGGCCGTGCTGCCCGGCTTCCTCACTGCGCTAGGAGTTTCCGCCGCCGCGCTGGGATTGATCGAGGGTGTAGCCGACGGCGTGGCCAGTTTCGTCAAGCTGGCTGCGGGATGGCTCTCCGACCGCACCGGGCGCCGCAAGCCGATTGCAGTCGGCGGCTACTTCATCACCGGCACTTCCACGGCGCTTTTTGCCCTGGCTGCCGGCTGGCCGCTGATTTTATTTGCGCGCGCGTTGGGATGGTTCGGCCGGGGCATTCGCGCGCCGGCACGGAATGCCATTCTGGCGGCGTCGGTGCCGCCGGAGTCGCGCGGCAAGGCGTTTGGATTCGAACGCGCGGGCGATACCATAGGAGCCATTCTCGGCCCGCTCATCGCCGTGGCCCTGCTGGCGCACTTTCAGCCTCACGCCGCCAATGTCACCGGCCCGTTCCGCACCATCTTTCTTCTCACGCTCATTCCGGGCCTCGCCTGCGGAATCGTTTTTGCTCTGCTGGTCCGCGAAAAGCCCATTCCCGGCACGCCGGCAAAATTCCTTTCCGCGCTCGGGCAACTGCCGAAGAGCTTCCGGCGATTTCTTGTGGGCGTGGGAGTTTTCGGCATGGGCGATTTTGCGCACACGCTGATGATTCTTGCGGCCACCGAGCTTCTTTTGCCCGCGCATGGCATGGCCCGCGCCGCCGAGATTGCAGCGCTGCTTTATGTGGGGCACAACGTTATCTACGCAGCGGCGTCCTATCCTGTGGGAGCGCTTTCCGACAGGTTGGGTCGCCGGGGACTTTTGGCTGTCGGATACCTGGTGGGTGCGCTGACTGCTTCCGGCCTCATCGCGGCGTTTGCCTGGCAAGTGGCGTCGATTGTTTACCTGGCCATCGTGTTTGCCGTTGGCGGGTTCTACATGGCTTTCGAAGAAGCCCTTGAAGGAACATTTACAGCAGACCTGGTCGGGCCGGAAATCCGCGGCACTGCTTACGGGTTGCTGGGCGCCGTAAACGGAATCGGCGACCTTGGCGCCAGCGTCGTGGTGGGCGGCCTGTGGACTCTCGTTTCCCCCGCCGCGGCCTTTGCTTACGCCGCCGTTGCCATGCTCGCCGGCGCCGTGCTAGTGTTCCGCCTGCGGTGAGCGCGCCGGGGTTGCGCATCGCGGAAATGGGAACTTTTCCCTCGGCGGCGCAGCGGCCGCATGGGACGCAGGTGGCATGGCCATCCGGCCATGATATTCCACGGGCGGGACGCCCGTGCCACGAGCGCCGGCCCTGGCGCGGGCTGGCGCAGAGGCGGGTTTTGTCTCTGCGGTCCTAGCTGCCGGCATAGCGATCAGTCTTCTGCCGTGAGAAATCTTATGAAAGGTGGTCTGTGAATTGTGAATAAGCTATTGATGTTTGCTGGCTGTGTTGTGCTTGCATGCAGCGGCGCGAGGGCACAGACGCGCGCCTGGCAGCCATCGCCAGGCCATAAGCAAGTGCGGATCTGGCCGGGTGCCGTCCCCGATGCGCAGCCCGTTCCGGGCCCGGAGTATGCGGTGACGTCAAAGGGGCTGATTGGCGGCAAGCCGGTTTTGAGTGTGCGCAACGTGTCGCAGCCGACCATGACGGTCTATTCGCCGGCCGGGAAAAATACGGGCGCTGCGGTTGTGGTGTTTCCCGGCGGGGGTTTTGAGATATTGGCCATGGACCTGGAAGGTACAGAGGTCTGCGATTGGCTGAGGTCTAAGGGAATCACCTGCGTGCTGCTGAAATATCGTGTGCCGAGCCTGCCTTTTGACTGGCACTGCAAGTGCCGGCCCGACGGCTTGGCGCAGTCGACGCTGGCGCTGGAAGATGCGCAGCGGACGATGGGGCTGGTACGCCTGCACGCCACGGAGTGGCATATCGATCCGCACAAGATTGGGGTGCTTGGTTTTTCGGCCGGCGGGTATCTGGTGGCGGAGATCAGCACCAACTTTCAGCACAGGTTGTACGCCCCCGTGGATGCGGCTGACAAGCAAAGCTGCCGTCCGGATTTTGCCGTGGCTGTTTATCCGGGGCATCTGTGGGTTGGCGGAGAGGCCTACAAATTGAATCCGAATGTCCCCGTCACTCGCCAGACGCCGTCAACTTTCCTGGTGCAGGCGGAGGATGACAACGTGGACGGCGTAAACCAATCGGTGGCGTACTACATCGCGCTGAAAAACGCCGGCGTTCCCGTGGAGATGCATTTGTATGCGCAGGGCGGGCATGCGTTCGGACTGCGGCCCACCAGGCTCCCCATCACGCAATGGCCCGGGTTGGTTGAGGCGTGGCTCAACACAATTGGGATGCTTCCGCAATGAGCGGGCGGCTGGCGCCTCTGTCATTCTGAACGCAGTGAAGAATCCCTGTATTTTGTCAGGTGGCGCAGACCTTGATTTTTGAAGTCTGCGTTCAGCGTAGCTGAGAAGGTTTGGGAAGGCGTTGTTCCAGACCCGTCTCCCAATTCTCCCTGCCAATGATCGCAAAGGACCGAGGGACGTGAAGCCTAAAATGTGCGTCTCGCTGCGCGCGACCGCAAATCCTGTAAGGCGAGTATTTGCGCCACCCACCCCTCTGGTGCTTAACATCGGAGAGTTATAATACTCGCATCGGAGGTTGAACTGAAGCTGAATAGGGCCTATTTTCTTAGGTGCCTTAGGACAAGGTAGGAGAGCATCTTGGAACAGGATAGGCATCGATAGACATGGGCACAAATTGGAATGCGTTACGGACTTGGAACGGTTCGCAGCAACAGGCGTTTGAGGAACTTTGTTGCCAACTTGCGGAATATGAGCAAGTGCAACCAGCGTCTAAGTTCGTACGAAAGGGTGTGCCAGATGCCGGAGTAGAGTGCTACCGAGTGCTGAGCAACGGGGACGAATGGGGCTGGCAGGCAAAATTTTTTCTGGAGCCGCCCGGAAATGGTGAGTGGCAGCAAATAGATGATTCGGTGAAGACCGCACTTGAGAAGCATCCCCGGCTTACGCGCTACTTCGTTTGTCTCCCAATTAACCGCCCTGACGCACGAGTTCCTGGGCGGCAGTCGTTCATGGACAAATGGGACGCCCACGTTGCCAAGTGGGGCTCCTGGGCGAGGGCGAAGCAGATTTCTGTTGAGTTCGAATACTGGGGGGAGTACGAAATAGCCTCACGCTTAAGCCAAGACCGTCACAGAGGGCGATCCTTCTTTTGGTTCCAAAAGGAAGTTCTGGACCAGAAATGGTTTAAGGATCGCGTGTCTGAGGCCACTGCGAATGCGGGGCCTCGATATACGCCCGAAGTGAACGTCGAGCTTCCGATCGCCACCCTTTTCGAGGGGTTAGGACGTACCAAGAAGTTTTTCACCAACATCACAGCGCTGAGGGGAAGGCTCGTTAGGGAATATGCAAAGTTGCGGAGATCGTTGCAGGTTGATGCTGGCGCAGAACCTTTCAAGACTCTGATTGAGGGAATCGAGAGTTTCCGATCGGCCGTGAAGAAGGCCGAGGAGGTCAACGCTGAGGAGTCATTAGACTTGACGGGTCTTACTCAGAGTGCTTCGGACCTGAGAGATCGGGCCTTCGACTGCGCGGAGAAGGCGCGAGAGTTTCATGGGGCGGAGAAAAAAGGGGCAGTATCGAAGGGGCTTGAGAATTCAGGGGTCACAGGCCCGGCAGTGCGCAGTGATCGGTACGGTTATGTTGTCCACCACATATATGAGGTTGCCGGGGTATTGCGTGAATTTCTTGAGACGTTTGAAGGGGCTGCGGCCAGGCTTGCGAATGTTGCAGCGTTATTGTTGATCGGCGAAGCGGGTACAGGTAAGACTCACCTTTTTTGCGACATCGCCAAACAACGAACGCGCGAAGGGGAGCCCACGTTGCTGTTGCTTGGCGAGCAATTCTCTTCCGCTGAGCCTTGGGTGCAAATAATCCAACTATTGGGACTAACCTGCGATGGGCGGGAGGAACTTCTCGGAGCTTTAGAGGCAGCCGCTCAGGCTCGCGGAGAAAGGGGACTGATCCTAATTGACGGCCTGAATGAGGGGGAGGGCAAGAACCTCTGGCAAAAGCATCTTGCCGGCGTTCTCTTGGTCTTGCGAAGATTTCCGAGGATCGGCATAGCGATCAGTGTCCGGTCATCGTATTTGGATGTAGTGATTCCAGACGGGCTGGGAGAGGACAAGCTCGTAAGACAGTCTCAACACGGATTTGCAGGCCATGAGTATGAAGCCACGAAGACTTTTTTCGATTACTTCGGGATCGAGCGGCCGGCGGTTCCAATCCTGTCGCCCGAGTTTCAGAATCCACTGTTCCTCAAAATCTTCTGTACCGGAATTAGGAATCGCCGCCTAACAAGAATCCCACCCGGCCTACGTGGAATTACTGGCATCTTTGACTTCTTCCTGGATTCAGTGAACGACAAGCTGGCCCAACCGGAGCGTCTCGATTACGACAAGAGTGAAATGCTTGTTCAGAAGGGGGTCGCGACGTTCTCGGAGGTGTTGGCACGCAAGGGAGCGACATGGCTGGCGGCCGACGAGGCTCGCTCTCTGATAAACGCACTCCTTCCTCGCGAGGGCCACGAAGGGTCCCTCTATAGGCAACTTATATCGGAGGGCGTGTTCTCTATTGACAGATTCCCGTCGGGCCAAGGGAGTGAGCGTGAAGAAGGAATTCGCTTTTCATATGAGCGACTGACAGATCACTCGGTAACAAGAATTCTCCTCGAACGACACTTAAGCAGGGACAATCCGGCGAAGTCATTTTCGCCCAACTCACGGCTCGGACGCTTTGTCAAAGACGAGCGGGCTGCGTGGATGAACGGTGGAATTGTGGAGGCCCTTTGCGTTCAGTTGCCGGAGCTAACGGGGAAGGAGCTCCCGGAAGTCGCGCCCCTTTGTGCGGATTTCGACCGCGTTCGAGAGGGTCTCGTCCAGAGCCTAATCTTCAGGGATCCGAAGGCGATTGGAAAAGGAACTCGCCAATACGTGAATAACCACATACTGCGGTTCCGCGATTCTGCCGATGCTTTTTGGGATGCATTGCTAACTGTCGCCCCGGTTCCCGAACACCCGTTCAACGCTGATTTTCTGCATGAGAATTTGATGAGGTATGCTCTTGCGGAGCGTGATGCCTGGTGGTCAATCTACCTTCATAGACAGTACGGCGAAAAGAACGCAGTGGACCGGCTTGTGGAATGGGCTTGGTCGCGGGAGGACAAGAAACATATCCAGGACGAATCCATACGCCTCTCGGCAGTGGCCTTGGCATGGTTTCTCACAACCTCCAATAGATACCTTCGCGACAGGGCTACGAAAGCGTTGGTTGCACTCCTGACGCCGCGCATCAGAGTGCTACGCAAGGTGCTGGCGATGTTCTTGAAAGTGAATGACCCCTATGTCCTGGAGCGACTGTGCGCGGTTGCATACGGATGCGCCATGCGTTCAGAGGACGTGGCGGGTGTTGCCGGCCTCGCGAAGGACGTATTTTCTTGGTTCTTCGAAAGCGGATCGCCTCCGCCAGACATCCTGCTCCGCGACTGCGCTAGGGGCGTCGTCGAAGTTGCCCTGAATTCGGGGTCAGATATTGGAATCGAGGAGAGACTCGTTCGTCCCCCTTACAAGTCCGTTTGGCCTCAAAAGATCCCCTCAAACGCGGAATTGGAAGAATATCGCAAGTGGTCGAACGACATGCCGGATGTGGAGTGGGCTCGACTTGAGATCTACGAGTCTGTAATGGGTTTTGGAGACTTTGCACGTTACATCATTGGGACAAACTGGGGGGGGTTCAATTGGTCATCTCGGCGCCTCGGGTCGCGACGTAAGCCCTCACGAAAGGAAATTCTTGGGAGATTTATAAAGTCCCTTAACCAGAACCAAAGAAAACGGTTGAGGTCTTATGCTGTCCTGCAACAGAGACTCGCGCACATCGAGTTTGAACGATTGGCCGGCTCTGAGGTGGCCCAAGAGGCAGC
Organism: Terriglobia bacterium; assembly: GCA_035576145.1. Lineage (GTDB taxonomy): Bacteria > Acidobacteriota > Terriglobia > UBA7540 > UBA7540 > SCRD01. Next base: position 1,685 of record DATLWV010000072.1, on the reverse strand, counting down.
CACAGGGAACTCTACAGATGAAGAATTGCGAACCAGCGTCTTGTCCGCTGAGGCAGGGTTCATTGAGTCGCTGGGCAAATCACAAAGAAGCAAGTATGAGAAGTTTATCCGGCATTATCTGACCAGATCGAATCCCGAGGAGGAGGAAGGCCGTTTCGACCTCTCAATCGCTCAACGATGGATTTTCAAGAAGGTCCTTGACTTGGGATGGACTACGGAGCGCTTCGGTAAATTCGATAGACAGATAAATCTGTATCCACATCGCGGGAGGGAGGCTACTAAGCCGGAGAGAATCGGCAAGAAATACCAATGGATCGCGTATCACGAATTTCTCGCGCGCGTGGCTGACAACTTCGAGTTTAAGGGCGAATCATGGTCGGACAAAACTATTCCATACGAGGGACCTTGGCAGGCGTTTATTCGCGACATTGATCCATCTTGTTTGGTGGCAAAGACAAAAAGACAAGATTGGCGACCTCACTCGAAAACGTGGTGGTTTCCGAGCTCGTACGACGCCTGGGACCTCGAAGCTGATGATATGAAGTGGATAAAGAGTTCAAAGGATCTCCCACCGGCTAACCCGCTGCTGGAGGTTGAGCGGCCGGAGGACCATTCGAGATGGCTTGTGATGGAGGCGTACTACAATTGGGAGCAGCCGACGCCTCCAGAAGAAGAAAGGTTCGAGGTTCCCAGACGGAGCATTTGGTACATGCTGAGGACTTACATAGTCAAGAGGACAGATACGCGAAAGGTCTTCAATTGGGCTAGCAGACGCGACTTTTGGGGGCGGTGGATGCCCGAGTCAAAGGAACTTTACCGCGTTTTCTTGGGGGAATTCCATTGGGCACCCGCCTACAAATACTTTAATACGCCATACCATGGTCAGTCGTGGCGAGCTCGTGGCGAAGGCTGTGTCATTCCTGCCGAGATACTTCCCACAGCCAGCTTCTACGTGGAGGGAGGAAGCGGCTATGATTGCTCCATCGACGAAGGGATTTACATCCACGTCCCATGTAGGTGGTTAGCCGAGGGAATGAAAATGTGTTGGAAGGGGGTTGACGGCTCCTACTTTGGAGAAAATGGCGACCTCCTCGCCTTCGACCCTTCGGTCAACGAAGTCGGCCCAGGGGCATTATTGATAAATAAGGATCGTCTCCTGGCATTTCTTCGTGACGAAGGCTACGACATGTTCTGGACCGTGCTCGGCGAGAAAGATCTCATAGGTGGACGGGACTACCCTGGAAGTTGGAAAGGCCGTTTGATTGTAAACGGGGCCTTCAGGATCAAGCATAATTCGGTGAAGGGGGCACTGAGGACAAGATTTGATGGCCCAAGGTAAGCTTCGGACTTGGTGCCCAGCGCCCTTCCAAATTACCAAATCCAAAAACCAAATTTGGTCAACCTGGCCAAACGGGCAGCCACACCAGCGGGTCTGTGCTGTGGGCTTATTGCGCGCGGGAATTTCTGGATTCACGGCATAGAAGCGATGCCGGGGTTGTTAACTTTTACAGGCGGGAATTTCGGCCGCCATCTCGAGGGGATGCGCCAGCGGTTGCTGTTGGTTCAACGGTGAAAGAAGGGCCTCCGGCAGGCTCTTAGCTAGGCCTCACTAAGTAGGCTAGATAATGCCTCTGGGAGGCCCCGAATGGGACGTTTGGGATTTTGAGCCCACCAATTATGGAATT
>DATLWV010000071.1:0-9853 GCA_035576145.1 Terriglobia bacterium | reverse complement strand
GTTGCCAGCGTTCATACATTTTGTATCTTGCCGAACAACTCGCGTTAGAGCCACGCCCGGGTCAGGTCGCCATAAGGGACTCTGTTTCCAGAATCGACGTGCTCAACCGCGCCGTCATTTCGTGGGCCGGAAGCGCCAGATGTGGGCTCTCATGGGCACTCCGGTCGCAAGGATGTGGCCGTCGCGTGTCCAGCCGTGCGCGTTAACATCGCCGCTGTAATCCAGGAGAACGGGCGTGAGCTTTCCCGTCGCAAGGTCGAGGATCGCCAGCCCGTAGAACCATGAATTGTTCGGCGCCACGGTGACCAAAAGCTTGCCGTCCTTGTTAAGGTTGTTACCGGGTACCTGGTAGGGAGCCACAAGGAGACTGCTCCTCACCTGAATTGGCTGCTCCGGGCCGCCTGAAAGGGGAACTCGTTTAAGAATTACATGCTCTTGTTCGTTTAATTTGACGATCAGGTCTCGCCCATTCGGGTCGACTGTCACGCTGTCCCCGGCGCATATCCTGCGAGGGCTACCGCCCTGGCTGGAGATGGACCAGACGCTTCCGGAGAAAACATAAAAAAGGGACTTGCCGTCCGGAGATGCCTCTACAGACTCGATCTGTCTTCCTTTTGTCGCTTCGAACCGTCGGAGGATGCGTCCCTCTTTGATCGAGGCGATAGCGAGCTCTTCCGCCGGAGGGCTTCCAACCATGAGCGCGACTTCATCGTTCCCAACCTGGGCTATCGGCCCCTCCGTCTCCTCATTGCCTCGCAAAAGGGACACAAAACTTCCCCCCGGCTTGCCCAGGAGCAGGCGAAACCGCCCTGAAACACGCGAGGGGAGAATGACCCGTCCGTCAGAGAGCTCAACGGTAGCCCCAAAGATATCTCCATACCGCACTGCTGAGACGTCGAAGCTTGCCAGCACCTCCGGCTTTCCCCCGGATGCGGCAAACCGCAGCATCTCTATAGGGCGATCGCCTTGGTCGGCGTAGAGGCTTCCGTCAGGTGCGGCATCGATAACAGCGGGTTGCGAGTTCAGGGTCATCAAGGTCCGAACTGGCCCTGCGCCCGAACGCGGAATTGCGACGATGCGATGCAGGTTGCCGGAAGGGAGACTGGTCAAGACTGCCCGGCCGTCCGATGTCACCGCCAGAGGGCAAACCCCGGAGAGAGCAGGTCTCAATTGAGGAGCCAGCCTCCGCGAACTACCGGTGGCGGTGTCCACGACATACAGATGCGGGACCTTGTCCGATTCGCCTTTGACAGTCCCGAAAAAGACCGCCTCCTTGCCCTCCGGGAAAACACGTATGGGAGCCACCCAGGCACCGACCTCCACCCATGCTCCAAGTGCCTGTTGGCGCCCTGTGACGGGCCAGTAGTGGTAAATCTGCAACTTACGTTCGGGGTCAACCCGAACAACCAGCAGGCTGCCGTCAGGAAGAGATTCAGGGCTTGCCGCATTGGCCAATACGAGCCTTTCTTCGCCGCCAAGCGCTGGAACCGAGTAGACCCCTAACGGTTGGGAGATCAAACGGGCGAAATAAATGGTGGAACCGTCCTGCGACCAGCTAGGGATGCCAATCGTCGGACCATGGTTTCTGTCATGAGTCAGTACTGTCCAGTTGCCGGATGATGGGTCCATCACCGCAACCTGCGCAATGTTGTCAACCAGGGCCACAAAGGCGACCAGGCGTCCGTCCGGAGAAACACGCGGAAAGAAAGAGATGGTTGGCCCCGGCAAAAGGTCCCCGATCCAGTTGGGCACGTGAGACGTATCTCGAGCCGCGCGCCACCATCCTACGAAAGCCACGACGGCCAGTATCAGCAGCAACCCGGCGGCCACAGCCAGGGTTCGCCGTTGTGATGAAGCCGCCCTGATGCGTCCGCCTGCAGTCTCCTCACTCCCAGCAGCGTACGAGCCGGGGGCAATGTGTTCCACCGGGCCGATGAAGCGGTATCCCCGCCGCGTCAGGGTCTCAACAAAACGCGGATTGTCGGCGCTGTCGTCCAGAGCCTCGCGCACCTTGTTGATTGCCCGGTTCAACCCCTGCTCGAAATCTACAAACGTATCCGCGGGCCACAGCCTGCTGCGCAGGTCCTCACGCGTTACAACTTCACCCGGCCTTTCCAGCAACAACACCAGCACCTGAAAAGGCAGCTCCTGAATTTTCACCTTCAGGCCGTCGCGGTGCAGTTCTCCCGAGGTGAGGTCTGCCTCGAAAGTACCGAACCGAACCCGTGTTCCCGGGGCCGGATCCGTTTTCATTGGACTCCTCTGAGTGGTCTGATTATACGACGCCGCAGTTCATCCATTTCGTTTGTCCCCATTTACCCCACGCCAGAAGGCTGGCATAGTGGCCTCGTCGGGCTGAACAAATCAGTCAATCCGCCACTGCGCTTTCCCGGGGGAAGTTCATGCGGCGCAGGATCGACTGGAAGCGCGGGTCGGAGCTGAGCGAACGGAAGAGCCAGCGGCGATCAACGAAGAGATAGTGCATTGAAATATAACGTTCCTGAAAAGCCTTTTCGAGGTACTTGACGGCCAGGTCCTTGTTTCCCAGGCCGGTATAGACCACGGCAAATTCGTAGGGAGACACATAACTTTCCTTCGCCTTGTTTTCAAGCTCCGAGAGAACCCGGCGCGCTTTGTCGGGTTGTCCGCTAACGGCGTAACCGTAGGCAAGCTCGGCGAGTGTTGAGCCGTTACGTCCCGAAAGCATCACGGCCGATTCAAGTTCCTGCAGCCCCTCCCGCTGAAGGCCTTTTGCCAGGTAGACCTTTCCCAGCCACGATCTTAAGTACCAGAAATCCGGATACAACTCCCCGGTGCTTTGCAACTGCCTGATGGCCAGGTCGTACTTTCCGCCATAGAACAGAGCGGTCCCAATTTCGGTATTGATGATGCGCGACAGCGGGTCCAGCGTCTGGGCCTTCCTGATTTCAACAAGGGCTTCGTCGTGCCTTCCCATCAGTGATAAGAACCCTGAGTACCAGAGATGAGCCGTGGCGTAGTTCGGGTTGATTGAAATGGCCAGCCGGAATTCTTTCTCTGCCAGCGCCCAGTTCCAGTCGTACGCGAATGAAACCTGGGCCAAAGATGTGTGGCTTTCCGCCAGAGAGCCATCTAAAGCGACCGCCTTTAATGCTGCTTCCCTGGCTTTTGCATAAGCTGTTCCGGCGGGGAAAGGGCCGTAGAATGCCAGAAGCTCATAGGAATCGGCAATTCCCGCATAGGCAGGCGCGTAATTCGGGTCGATCTCCACAGCTTGCTCGAAATAACCGATGCCTTTCCTCATGGCATCCCCGGTCCTCTGATTCCAAAGATACCGGCCACGCAAGTAAGCGTCGTAAGCCTGTGGATTCACCGGGCGGGCAGCGGCCAGCCGCTGTTGCTCGTCCGGCGTCAAGGTAATTTGAATCTTGCGCGCCACCTCACGCGCCACGGCGCTTGACAGGTCGAGAATGTCTCCGAGGTTGCGTTCGGAGGTTTGCTCCCAAAGAACTCGCTGCGTTGATCCATCAACCAGCCGCGCATTGATCCGCACCCGGTCGCCCGAGCGCAACACGGAGGCTTCAATCACAGCATCCACGTTCAACTCGCGGGCAATTTGGCGAACCGGCTTTTTCGACCCTTTGTAGACCATCGTGGACGTCCGTCCGATGACCTGCAGGGTGCTGATCTTCGAAAGTTCCATGATCAGCTCATCCGTCATCCCGTCGGCGAAATACTCCTGTTCCGGGTCGCCCGAAAGGTCCTCAACCGGCAGCACGGCAATGGAATGGATTTTGGGTGTGCCTGACCAGAGTCCAACGAGACGATGGCGCAGCCCGGCAATGTTGAGGGCAACGAGAACGCCCAGAATCGCCACAATCACCCCAGCGCCGAGCCCGATGATGCCGATTGCTCCGGACCTGCGTGCCCATGAATCTTTGCCTGCCTCCACCGGGGCGATGAAGCGGTAGCCGCGCCGCGTCAGGGTCTCAACAAAACGCGGATTGTTGGCGTCGTCGTCCAGAGCTTCCCGCAGCTTGTTGATTGCCCGGTTCAACCCCTGCTCGAAATCTACAAACGTGTCGGCAGGCCACAGTCGGCTGCGCAGGTCCTCCCGGGTCACCACTTCGCCCGGTCTTTCCAGCAACAGCACTAGCACTTGAAAAGGCAGCTCCTGAATTTTCACCTTCAGGCCCTCGCGGCGCAGTTCTCCCGAGCTAAGGTCTGCCTCGAAGGTCCCAAAGCGAACCCGAGTTCCCGGGGCAGGGTCTGTTTTCATGGGATTCCCCTGAGTGCCCCGATTATACGGCGGCAGGGAGCAACGATCAACCCGGGCGGAGAATGCCAGCGAGGATGTCGTTGATTCCACATCACCTTTGAGCGTAGATGCGGTTCAGCCAGGAATCAGGCGCTGTCTATTGTTCTCCTCAAACCTCCGGCCCAGGCTGGCGCTGTATCAGGGCGGTTTGTGGCAGCGGAGTCAGCAAGGGGCAATCGCGGCAACGCTTTGTTCCTCACTCCACAACCTGTTTCTATTCGCCCGGTATTGCATAAGGCGAGCCTGCCCCTTTCGGCGACGCTGCCCACCCTACACAAAGGGAGGGATAGCGTTATGAAACGAGCAACTCCGAAACTCTTCAAGCGATATTCACGGATTGTCAGTGTCGTTCTGGTTGCCTGGCTTTCAACCGGCCCGGTGGGAAGTATTCAGGCAAAGTCACGCAAACCGGAGAACCAGATTGTCATCCGGGTCGCGGTTTACAATGACGCCACAGTTGAAGGCGCGGAGCTTCACGATGCAGAACACCAGGCCGCAGCGCTCTTCGCGGAGGCAGGCGTGAAGATCGTCTGGCTGGATTATTCGCACAAGCAGCGTTCAGTCCGGTGCCAACCCGAGAATTCCGGGGTCGATTTTCTCCTTCGAATTCTTCTTGCTTTCGCGAATACGCCACTGACCTCCGGAACCGAGGCGATAGGGCGATCGATTATTCCTTTGGCGACTGATGGTCCTGCACCATGCGGGATGTCGAGTGTGTTCTACGATCGAGTGATGGCCTTCGCCTCGCCTTGGGCCACGCATTCGCGGGAAATCCTGGGAGATGCCATTGCGCACGAACTGGGCCATCTGATGCTCGGCCCGCAGCATTCGCAGCAGGGCATCATGAAAGCCTTCTGGACCTTCCAGGACCTGGATTTGGCCAGGCGCGGCAAACTCCAATTCTCGCCGGCGCAGCTGACGCTGCTTCAAAGCGCGGCGCGATCATTGCGGCGAGATCCCGGGATGATGGCCGCCCAGCGCGAAATCCGGGAAAGCGAGTAACGTCGACAGCCTCGGAATACCTTCCCTGCCGTGGGTTTTCCGGTTCGGCCTGAAAAGCCCACCGCACAAATCTGGGGCTGCGACTATCATTTCCCTCCGTCCGGGGAATCAGATATACAACAAGCAAGCCATTTATTATGAGGCTGTTACACTCCTCATACAGCCAGACACCGTGCAGAATGGGGTGGTTCCCCGCCGGGAAATCCCCTAGAACTCATGCACTGGTGCCAGGAACTAAAGGCCTATTGTCGTAACAGCTTGGCCGCGTTAGTCTCACATCGGGGTCCACCATTCGGGGAGGATGCGGCAATGGAGACGGCAGAGAAGAACCAGAATGAGACTGAAGTGACCCCATTCCAGGAAATATGCCCACGGCATGGCGCGAGGATACGCCAACGCCATGGCTGTCCGAAATGCGTGATTGAAGAAGTAAGGCGCCATGAGGGTCGGATCCACATATCCTTCAGGCGCGAAATACCGGTTCCACCGGATTCGATTGACGAAGCGGCCAGCCTGGACCTGAGGTTTTAAGGTCCGCAGCGGTTCGCGGGGCGCGCATACGCCGCTCCTTTTGCGGTGTATGTAGAGGGGGGCGCCCCAACTTTCCGGGGCGGTTTCAAAAAACAGGAACTGAGAGCTGTGCGCGGAGCGCATAACTCTGCGGTTCTCCGCCTGAAGCCGCCCCTCCAGCAATTACTGGTATCGCGGCAAGTTTTCTCATCTCATCTTCCCACCAGAACAATATTCCACCTGAATAAAAGAGACTTCCCGCTGCCCGCAGCAGGTTTTGGCTTCGAAACGAGCCGGCAGAGCGTATACTCTCGGGTGCAGGTGGACCAAAAGGGAAATTCCAGTAAAGGAGTAAGCCCATGCATCCACTAAAGGTTTTACTGCCCCTGCTTCTGGTCCTGGCGGCTCCTGCGCCCATGCTCCATGCGCAGGCAAGAGCCAACAAATCCGGTGTACAGACCCAGGCGGTGCGCGCGCTTGACGAGTCCGCTTCCAACCTGGAACAACTCAACAAGATTCACGTCAACACGGTGGAGCTTCATAACAAGCTCTCCACCCTCTATTCGGATCTTGAAAAGAAGGTGGCTGACCTGGGAAAACTTGCTGCCCGCAGCAGCACCACGCGCGAGCAGCTTATCGAGGCCGCCAGGCAGCTTCAGGAAACACAGATGAGCTTCAGCCGCCAATACCTCCAGCTTCAGAACCAGATGCAGAACGAAAACCGCCAATTCACCATGGTCAGCAACATTATGAAAACCAGGCACGACACTGCGAAGAACGCGATCAGTAATATTCGTTAACTGAGAGTTAGTGACGGCGCATGCCCGCTATACCGCGGGTCCTGGAAATTCCGCGCGCAAAACCCGCAGCCAGAAAATCGATGACAGTGCTTCACTGCTTGCAGGTCAATTGGGGAGCCGATGAAAAACGAGAATCAACCTGTTATCGCAAACACAGGACAGCAGCCCGCTACGATCAATCGCCCCTCCAGGGTCAGGTTTGCCATGGCTCTGGGGTTGGCTGCGGTTTCGGACTTCTTATCATTCTGGATTTCCTTTGCTTTGCCAATCCAGTGGCTGCTCGACCTGGGAACCGCAGGGCTTCTGTTCCTGATTCTTGGCCGAAGGTGGGCGCTTTTGCCAGGCCTGGTGGCTGAGGCGATCCCCGGAGTGGGAGTTTTCCCCGTGTGGGTCCTCGTCGTGGTGTCTATCATTGTTCACGACGAAATCAAAGCGTACAGGTAGATGGTAGGCAGGACCTCGTTTGTACTCCCTGGGTCCGTAAAATGCGGCGCCACAAAAACCCGCGCCACACGCCCGATGACGTGGTTATCTGAAGTCAGAAGGGACGACATGAACCCTGACTCACAGTACGACCTTCTGATAGTGAGCGATCTCCATCTGAGTGAAGGCCTCCGTGCTGAAACCAGGAAGTTTTCCCCAAACGAAGACTTTTTCTTTGATGAGGAGTTCGCCCGCTTTCTGGCATACTACCAGGACCAGACCCGCTGGCCGGGAAAAAAGTGGCGCCTGATCATCAACGGAGACTTCCTTGATTTCCTCCAGGTAACCTCCCAGGCGGACGCTCCACCATCCCTGAACCGGGACCCGGCGCATCCCGAATATGGCCTTGCGTGTGGAGAACCTGAAACCATTTACAAGCTCAAGAAGATTGTGGAGGGACATCGGAAGTTCTTTGAGGCGTTGGCCGAATTTGCCGGATGCGGCAATCTGATCACAATCACCAAGGGAAATCATGATGTCGAGTTTCATTATGCCGGCGTCCAGGCGGAATTCATCAATGAACTGCGAGGAATCTTAAAGCGCAAGTCTATTCGGACCGCTGACCCGAATCGGGCACAGCGGGTTGCGATGATCAACAGCCAATCCGTCCGCTTTGCAGACTGGTTTTACTATGAGAAGGACCTTCTTTGGGTGGAACACGGCAACCAGTACGACGAAGTCAATAGCTTCAAGTACTGGCTTTCGCCGCTTCTGCCGGCAATCCCCGGCTGGCCCCAGGCCCGCCAGAACGAGATTGATCTGCCGTGGGGGTCGTTTTTTGTTCGCTATCTTTTTAACAAGATCGAAAAGATCGAACCCTTCGCGGACAACATCAAGCCCCAAACTAGGTTTGTGTGGTGGTTGTTTCGCAAGCATCCGATCATGGCCGTTCGGTTTGTGTTTGGTTATGGGCCCTACATGTTCAGGAAGATGCGACGAGCCTGGCGCCCGCTCCCCCATGGCGCCTATGCCCTGCGCGAGAATGAGCACAACCAGCGTTTGAGTGCATTGGCCCGTGAGTCAGAGATCCGGGAAAAAGATCTTCAGGATGTGGACCAAAAGCGCGCAGCACCCGTCCTCGGCGAGCCCTTGGGTGTAAAGTGGAAAACGCTTCGGTGGGCGGTTCGTTGGCGGCTTGTCCTGCCGCTCGTTTGTGTATTGCTTGTTCTGATTATTGCTGCCTGCCTGTTGGCCGTTACACCCTTTTTATCAGCTCTCATCCCGGCGGCGATCCAGGGCCTTGTATGGAAGCGCTGGGCCGCTACAACTGGGCCATGGCCAGCGCGGATGCTCACCGTCATCCGCTGGGCGGTCTTCCCCGTTGTCATCGCAGCAGTCATCGTTTTCTTGAAATGGCTATTCACGGCAGAGGAGCCTGGGAAGCCCAGCTATCTTGTAGCCCCTGCTGAAGCAATCTCCAAACTTCTCAAAGTCAAATACGTCATCATGGGGCACACCCATGACGCAGACTTGCAGAGCATCGGCTCCAGCGGCGAGGAGTACTTCAACACGGGAACCTGGACCATCGTGTTCAGCGAAGAAGAGCGCCTGATTCGGAAGGCCGTCGAGTTTGTATTTGTGCAGGCTTCGCGAAGAAACGGTGGTTTGCGGGTGAAGTTGCTGGAGTGGGACGACGCAGCTAACGAACCGAGGCTGCTGAGGTTATTTGAGTGACCTGGCGATCATGGTGATAATTAGGGACGTTCACCGGCAACGGCAGGCGGAGCAGAGGGTTGCCTTGTCATGTCCACGCCCTCGCGTGGATGTACTTCTCAGCGTTCAGGAGGGCCGCTGGCTATGCTCGCTCTCGCTCGGAGACAACTTCTTTCGAGGCCGATTTCTCAAGCCCGTGAGTGGGCATGTCACAGTGGCCAGTAAAGTAGGCGCCGGGATCAACTTTCAGTGAGGGAGTTTCAACATTGCCCAGAAGGATCCCGTGTTCCGTGATCTCGAGATGTTCCGAGGCGCGGACGTTCCCTTTCACCTTGCCGGCTATGCTGATGTGTGTTGCCTCGATATCGGCTTCGATGTCTCCCTGGCTGGCAACGATGACCGTCCCCGTCGAACAGATCGTGCCTTTGAACTGGCAGTTCAGGCGCACCATCCCAGTGGAAAGCTTTATCTGGCCCTCAATCTCGACTCCCGGTTCGAGCAAGGCAACGATTTCCTCGTTAGACGCCGCTCGGTAGCCTTGTCGATTTTGTCGTCCAAGAAAATCAAAGCGCATAGAAACCTCCGATTAACCAATCAGGTGAACGAAATTGTTTCCTCTTATCGAGCATGAGCGCGGCTCAAGCTCCCCTTAGTTCGCCTTTGGTTTGTCCTTACGTGAAAAGGCAGACCGAATCCTGTCGGCAGCGGATGAAAATAAAGAATCGAAACCCGAAACCAGCTGCTTTGGAAGGGAATGACGGCGTGTGAGCCCTCTGATTCGGAGTAACTCCCGTGAGGTGACTTTACATGTTACGACCAGGACTCCGCCCACAAGGCTGGCTCCAACGTTGCTGACCTCTTTTTGCATTCCGCCGTGAGATTCTTCTACGGTGTCCAGATTGAGAATCAGCCTGCCGCAACTCTCCTTCGAGAAATTCTCGAGCCCCTTGAGGGTTCGGAGAATCTCTCCGCCCTCGGACCCCATATCCGTCAAAAGCGTATTCAGGACCTTCCGGATAAGGGGTGGGTCTCCAATAGTCACGACATGCCTTTCACCTGACTGCATCACGGACCCTTCACTTTCACTGCCACCCGGCGAAAACCGCAG
>DATLWV010000070.1:0-20169 GCA_035576145.1 Terriglobia bacterium | reverse complement strand
CGAAATTGCGGGCAAGCCGAATGGCCACATGAAGTTTGTTCACGCGCTTTCACTCAAGCGGGACATTGATCTGGCCAAAGTGCTGGCTTACACCATGGACCACGTCCGAAGCAGCGAACCCGCCGAACTGACGGCTGTGGTCGAGGGCATGGCAGGCAAAGATGATGATGACGCGACGCTTTCGCAGAATATTCTGGTGGAAGCGGGAATTTCTATCCAGCCGGTCGCGCTTGCCGACCAGTACGCCCAGTCGATACGCCGGGAACTGGGCATCTAAAGCTACTGGCCTTGGGTGCCAATGACGCTTCATGTTGAATGTTACGCCGGCTACAAAGCAGACGAACGGCCCCTCCGTTTTCGCTCCGAAGAGAGAGATTCCAAGACCTTTGAAGTGATGGAGGTTCTCGATCAGTGGTATGGCATAGGGTACCGTTGTTTCAAAGTCCTTGCCGACGACGGGAACACTTACATTCTTCGCCATAACGAAAAGGAAGATGAATGGACGCTGGACTCATTCCGCCGGACAAACCCATGAGCGGATTCCTTCCCCCTCCATGACAATCTTCATGGCTCATGGTTAAATAATTGGAGAAAAGGCTGCAGATAGAGCCAGTAATCATCCGGAGATTCCTCGACTGAAATGCGCAAGGGTGAGTTCATTATTTCGGCGATGCTGGCGATTCTGGTGTTCCTGTTTGTACTGGGTCTCCAGCGAGACTGGAAGCCTTCCAGCCTGAAGGAGGCGGCAACCTCGGCCGAGCAGTACGTTCTGGGCAAGTCGGCAGTGCGCGGCGGGTATCCGGATATACCCGGCTTCGAGCGGATTAGCACGTTCTCTCTTGACCGACAATATCGAGCCGCCCTCTACCGGTCGAATTCCGCCACTCTGGGGTTTGCGCCAGGGCGGCTGGCTGTCTACGACGTTCAAAGCCAGGTTGCCTACCAGGTGGACACATTGGAAGGCGCCCGGGATGCGTGGACCGCACTTTACGATTTTGCCGGGCGTCAGGGGCTGCCCGTACCAAATAGCAAGTCACGGCCTGTCTACCTTCGCGACCTCACCGGTGATCGCAAACCTGACATGGTGGTTGGACTCTACTCAGGGGGCAACCGTTGCTGCACCACAGTGAACGTTGTCCAGGTTGACCAAAACTCCCTCACGGTTATCGGCCATATTGACGGGCTGAAGGGATGGCCTTTTGAAGGGTTGGAAATTCGCAGGATTGGTACCGACCCGATTCGCGAGCTGGTTGTACACAGGCCGCAAGTGACTGCCTGCGGGCCGAGCGAGGACGCTGCTGATGTGATCTCCGTTTACGCTTTTACCGCTGGCCAGTACATGGACATGACGACGAAATTCGGCGATTACCTGCAAGGGGTGCTTCGGGAAAACCTTGCCAGGTGGTCTCGTGAGAAGGAACCTTCCCTGGGTCTGCTGCAAACGCTGGCCGCGCAGTATGCTGTGCTGGGCCAGCCGGACCGCGCCAAGATATTCTTTGCGCAGAATCTCGCCCGCTTTCTTCCTCAAATGAACCAGCAAGGGTTTGACAGTACGGCGTGCCTGGACGACTTGAACAGCCTTGTTGACCGCCTGGCGAATCCTCAATCCCAATAAACGTGAATAATGATGTCACCCAGGTGTGGGAATGCTACAGGACCGGCTCCTGCCAGGGTTCGAGGACATTCTTCAGGTAGGCCATAAACTGGTCAGCGACGGCGCCATCGATGATTCGGTGGTCGAATGTCAACATCAGGTACGCCATCGAGCGGATCGCAATCGCGTCATCGCGGACGACCGGCCGCTTTTCGATTACTCCAACTCCCAGGATGGCAACCTGTGGCTGGTTGATGATTGGCGTACCAAACAAGCTGCCGAAAATGCCGGGATTCGTTATGGTAAACGTGCCTTCCTGCACCTCGTCCACGTTCAGGTGTTTTGAGCGGGCGCGGCCGGCAAGGTCCTGAACGGCACGAGCCATTTCCACGAAGTTCTTGTCTCCGGCATTCTTGATGACCGGGACAATGAGCCCCGTTTCAAGCGCCACGGCTATTCCCAGATTGATAGCCTGCTTGTAAATGATGTTCGTTTCCTCGACCGAGGAATTGAAGATCGGGAACTGCTTGATTGCCTCGACCGCGGCGCGCGCAATAAAAGGAGTGTAGGTTAGCTTCAGCCCCTGGCTCCGCTCAAATTCATCGGCCATTCGCTCGCGGGTCTGCACAACGCTGGTCATGTCAACCTCGAACACGGTTGTTACGTGCGCTGAGGTCTTTTTGCTCGCAATCATGTGCTCGGCAATCAGCCGCCGCTGGGGCGTCATGGCGGCCACCTGAGTCGGCCCGGTGAAGGCGATTGTAGGTCCGGAGGCAGGGCTGGGCTTTTGGGGAAGCGCCGGCTTTACAGCAGGGATTCCGGCCATAGCCGGTGTCCGCCCTTCAAGGAATTTTAGAATATCCTTCTTGCTGATCCTGCCTCCCAGGCCGGTGCCTCTTATTAGTGAGAGGTCCACGTTGTGCTCGCGCGCAATCCGCCGAACAAGAGGCGAGGAGCGGAGCTTTTCACCTGCTCGGACCGCAGCGGCCGCTGCTGCCGGAGCGGCAGGAGGCGTCATTGCCGGTGGCGGGATGGACGGGGCCGGGGGAACAAGTTCGACTTCAGGGGCAGGCGCCTCGGCGACTTCCGGCACGGACTTTGTTGCTTCTGCGACTCCTTGGCCATCAATTATTGCAACCACGGTATTGACCGCTACCGTTTCGTTTTCTGAAGCCAGGATTTTTGCGAGGATTCCCGCGGCGGGCGAAGGAATTTCAGCATCCACCTTGTCAGTGGTGATTTCAAACAGAGGTTCGTCGCGCTCGACGTGATCACCTGGCTTCTTAAGCCATTTGATGATTGTTCCTTCGGCGACGCTCTCCCCCATCTGGGGCATCACAACATTTGTCGGCATCACGATCCTCGCAGCAAATTCTTTTGAGCAGCCATTTCTTAACTTCTAATAGGCTGCAAGCTGCCGCGCTGCATCTGCAATCTTCTGGACGTTGGGCAGGAAGTACTCTTCGAGCGGCGGCGAAAACGGAACCGGAGTGTCCGGCGCTGTAACTCGCACGATCGGCCCATCCAGGTCCTCGAAGGCTTTCTCAGCAATCACCGCTGCAAGTTCTCCTGCCAGGCCGCCAATCCGCGTGTCTTCATGCAGCAGAATCACTTTGCTGCATTTTCGCACACTCGTCAGCACGCACTGCTCATCGTACGGCAACAGGGTTCGGAGGTCAACGACCTCAAGCGAAATCCCGTCTCTCTCAAGTACTTCCGCCGCCTCCAGTGCTGTCCAGACCATTGCTCCGTAAGTGATAACGGCAATATCGCTGCCTTCTCGGCGAACGGCTGCCTTGCCCAAAGGAACAACATAATCTCCGTCAGGCACAGCTTCCTTGACGCGCCGGTAAAGGTACTTGTGCTCGTAGAAGATGACCGGATTGTTGTCGCGAATCGATGCCTTGATCAAGCCCTTGGCATCGTAAGCCGTCGAGGGAGCCACAACCTTCAATCCTGGCACATGCGCAAACCACATTTCGTTTGATTGGGAGTGGAACGGACCACCATGGACGCCGGCCCCCGACGGACCTCGAATGACGATCGGCACGGCGGCACCCCACCGGTAATGAATTTTCGCCGCCATGTTGACAATCTGGTCAAATCCGCAGGAGATGAAATCCATAAACTGCATTTCCGCCACGGGCCGCATGCCCATCAGGGCAGCGCCGACGGCAGCGCCTACAATAGCAGCTTCAGAGATGGGTGTGTCGATCACCCGTTCTTCGCCGAACTTCTCCACCATTCCGGCCGTCACTTTAAATGCGCCACCATAAGGCCCGATATCCTCACCCAGAAGGAAAACAGAGGCGTCGCGCTCCATTTCTTCCCAGATGCCCTGGCGAATTGCTTCAAGATAGGTCAGCTGTGGCATTGATTTGTGCGTTCACTCTACAGGGGTGTTGTTCCACCAGCAATTGTCATCGCAATAGACGCCGGCCAGAGCGTCTGCGCCTTCAGGGAGGGGACTCGCTTCAGCGTAGGCGATGGCGTCATCGGCCCGCTTCCTGATCTCTTCAGCCAGGTCTTCGATCTGTTTTCTGTTCAGAATTTTTCGTGCCAACAGAACTTTTTCAAGCCGGGAAATCGGGTCTTTCTTTTTCCATTGCGCGAACAGCTTTTCGGGAACGTATTCTGCCGCGTCATGCGCGGAATGTCCCGTCATCCGGAACGTCTTGCACTCAATAAAGCTGGGCCCCCGTCCGGAGCGGGCGAGCAGGATGGCCTTTTCCACTGTGGAATACACTGCCAGCGCATCGGTGCCATCCACTTTGACTCCCGGCATGCCGTAGGCTGTTCCGCGTACGGCAAGGTCTTTGACGGCGTACTGCTTGTCAGTGGGAGTCGAGTAGGCATAGGCGTTGTTGTTGCAGATGAAGAGGACTGGAAGCTTCATGACGGCGGCCATATTCATGGCCTCGTGGACGTCGCCCCGACTGGTAGTTCCTTCACCGAAGTGGACGAGTGCTACGTTCCCCTTTTTACGCCACTTCAATACCATGCCCACACCGCAGGCCACCGGTGAGGTGTCGCCGAGGTGCGAAATGAATGGAATAACGTTCCTGCTCATGTCACCAATGTGGAGCGTATTGTCACGGCCACGGGAAGGCCCGTTACGCCGCGCCATCCAGTTGCAGAAGATTTCCCGGAGAGAAAACCCGCGGATGAAAAAAGAAGAAAAATCCCGGTGGCTGGGCAGAACCACATCGCCATCCACAAGCTGGATGGCAGAGGCAACGCCGATGGCTTCCTGCCCCCGGCCGACAAACACGCCACCGACGATTTTTCCCTGCCGGTACAAGACTTGCTCTATTCGCGTCTCGGCCTCGCGAGTGAGCTTCAGATAATAGAGCATTCGCTCCAGGGTTGGAGCATCGGGGGAGGGGGTCTTCTTCTTGCCTTTGGTGGTTTGGGCTTGGGCCATGTCGCGCCAGCGGCTATCTTGGGCCTTACAAGCGGACCGGACTGGCTTGTTCTCCATTCAGTTTTGCCTGTTTTTCGGGCCTCTTCATCTCTATTCCGAAAACTTCACCAAAGTGGCCGATGACGTGTTCAATAGCAACGTCCATGGAAACGGGCCGGCCCAGGAGCTTCTGGACCGAAGTTACGCCCTTGCCATGCAGGCCGCAGGGCACGATCCAGTCGAAAAAGCGCAGGTCCGTGTTGACGTTGAATGCAAAACCGTGAGATGTCACCCAACGGGACACATGGACGCCCATGGCGACGAGCTTGCTATTCCCTACCCAGACTCCACGCGCGCCGTCAACCCGTTCCGCCTTTATTCCAAGGTCTCCCGCCACACGAATGAAGACTTCTTCGAGCGAGTGCATGTACCAAGCCAGGTCGCGCCTGTGCCGGGTGAGGTCAAAGATGGGATAACCGACAAGTTGGCCGGGCCCGTGGAAAGTGACGTCGCCTCCACGGTCGGTTTCATAAACCTGAGCGCCCAGGCGGCGTAAACGGTCTGGAGAGAAGAGAAGGTTTTCGCGATTGGCGTTGCGCCCCAGCGTATAAACGGGCGGATGTTCCAACAAGAGGAGCGTATCGGCAATGTCGCCGGCCTTTCGCGCAATAACCCGCTCTTGTTGAAGGCGCAGGCTTTCTTCGTAACCGACAACGCCCGGCAATTCAACCTGGCAGATCATTGGACACGCTGAGCGTCATCTCGTCGATTGCGCGACCATGCACATACTCGCAGGCGAGATGACGCCTCCAGTTAGATGTGGATTGCCATCCCATGTACTGCATGGGCGGCTTCAGGAACTGCCTCTGTGAGCGTAGGGTGCGGATGGATGGTGCGCTCCAGGTCCTCAACCGTCCCTTCCAGTCGCATCACGACGACAGCTTCGGCGATCATCTCGGTGACCCGAGGCCCAATCATATGAACCCCCAGGATCTCGCCGTAACGCTCGTCGCTGACGATCTTGACAAAGCCTTCCTGCATACCCAGGATGGTGGCTTTGCTGTTTCCCACAAAAGGAAACTTTCCAACTTTTACGTTGTACCCGGCCTCTCGAGCCTGGTGCTCAGTGAGCCCCGCGCTGGCGATTTCCGGCTCGCAATACGTACAATTCGGAATCTGTCGATAGTTGATGGGCTCGACAGGTTTTCCCGCCGCATGGGTGACGGCCACGATCCCCTCCATTGACCCGACATGGGCCAGCAGGGGACTTCCCGCAACGATGTCTCCGATGGCGTAGACACCGGGCTCATCCGTCCGCATGTAAGGATCAACCTTGACGAATCCGCGTTCCAACCTGACGCGGGTCTTTTCAATGCCGATTCCTTGCGTGTTTGGCGAACGACCAACGGCCACCAGGCACGTTTCTGCCTCGACTTTTTGGGCTTTGCCCTGGGCGTCGGTAAAATCAACTGTCACGCCTTTGGCTGTCTTTGATACTTTCTCCACCTTCGCCTGCGTGTGAACAGCGATGCCCTGTTTCTTGAACGACTTCTCAAGTGTCGCTGAGACCTCTTCATCTTCCAAAGGAACGATGCACGGCAGCATTTCGAGGATGGTGACATCAGTTCCAAACCGTTTGAAAATCGAGCCGAATTCCACTCCAACGGCGCCCGAACCGATGACGACCATCGACTTGGGGACCTTCTTCAGGCTCAGGATTTCCTTGTTTGTCAGGATCGTCTTGGCGTCCGGCTCAAGCCCCGGAAGCATCTTGGCTTCGGATCCCGTAGCCAGCACAATGTTCTTTGCGTGGATCTCACGGGTTTTCTTGTTTGCATCCGTTACAGTGATGCGGCCTGGTCCGGACAATTGCGCAAAGCCCTGGACCATCTCAACCTTATTCTTCTTCAGCAGGAATTCCACTCCCTTGGCCAGCTTGGTGACCACCCTGTTCTGGCGCGCCTGGACGGCTGCCCAGTCAATGGAGTATTCCTTGCACTCGATGCCAAATTCCTGCGCGTGCTTGAAGTAGTCATACACCTCAGCATTCAGGAGCAGGTCTTTGGTTGGGATGCACCCAACATGGAGGCACGTTCCGCCGAATTTATTGTCCTTTTCGATCAGAACCGTTTTCGATCCCAGTTGGCCGGACCGGATCCCTGCCACGTACCCACCCGGTCCGCTTCCAATCACTGCAACATCGTATTTTGGCGCTTCTGCCAAATTCACACCTCCCCGGAGGTCTTATCGTTTTCTTCCGGTTGAAATTTTTTGTAGCCGGAAATCTTACATGATGACAAACAGGCAAACAAGTTTACCTTCCGTCTCCGTCTCTCATCCACATGCAAATCGGGGTTCATGACGGGAGGTAACGCCCAAACTTTACTTTACCATAGGGTAAGGTGGCTCCGGCCATAGGCGGCAATCGCAGTACATGATTCCAGGGATTTGATTGCCGGAATTATCTTGATAGGACCGGCAAGGCTCTTTTCCGCAACGGCAGCGGGATTGTAGCTTCTGCACCCACTGTGATAGGTTCAATGATCAGGCTGTACCGCTCAGGGCTGACAAATCCTCGAAATTCATTCAGGAGGCTAAGTGATGAACTGGACCGCCGATCTCGCCCGTGAAATCAGCGGGCAGGTGCTTGTGGACGACGCATCGCGCGAAGCAGTTTCCACCGATTTCGGCCGCATCATTGTGCGGAAACCGGCTGCGGTGGTCCGGCCAGCGTCAAGCCAGGATGTGGCGAACGTCATCAAATTTGCAGTTCGTAACGGACTTTCAGTTTCGACCCGTGGCGGCGGCCATTCGCAGACCGGACAGTCGCTTTCCGACCAGATTGTGCTGGATATGTCCTCACTGAAAGGCATTGCGGAGGTGAATCCGGGGAAGGGAACCGTCACCTGCCAGTCGGGCCTGAAGTGGCGTGACCTGGTGCAGCATCTTTCACCCCAACGGTTGTCGCCTCCTGTGCTGACCAACAATCTGGACGTGACAATCGGCGGCACGCTTTCTACCGGAGGCCTGGGCGTTGCCTCCTGGCGGAATGGAACTCAGGCTGATAACTGCCTCGAGCTTGAAGTGGTGACGGGTGAGGGAGAAATCGTTCGTTGTTCCGGCGAGCTAAACCAGGACCTCTTCAATGCCGTCCGGGCGGGTATGGGGCAGTTCGGCGTCATGACAAACGCCACCCTCAAGATACGTCCTCACCTGCCCCGATTTCGCTCGTACTACCTGCTTTATGACGACATGGCGGTCCTTCTTGAGGACTTGAAGGGGGTTATGACGGATGAACGGTTCGATTTCCTTGAATCCTGGTGCACACCTTGCCCGCAAGGGTTCAAACAGGTTGGTGACACACGCCAGGCGTTCGCCGAGTGGTTCTTCCCGCTACATGCCACGATTGAAATTGACGCGAGTCCTAACGCCCCAAGTGATGAAAAGCTGAGTGGGCTGAAGTTTTACAAGCATGTCCATACCGAAGAGGGAAACCTTGTCGATTTCTACGCGCGGCTCGACGCCCTGTTCGCCATCTGGAAGCGCGCTGGTTTCTGGGATTATGCGCATCCGTGGATGGAATGCGTCCTTCCCTGGGAGACAACCCCCCTTTACATCGGGCAGGTCCTCATGAACCTGCCTCCACAAGCGGTTGCCGGAGGACACATACTGCTATGGCCGGGCCGTGGCAAGTCTTCTTCTGTTCCTTTGTTTATGCACCCATCGAGCGAGTTTGTAATGGGGTTTGGCATCCTGCCTGCCGTGCCACATCGCTTTGTTGAGGAAGTGCTTCCACGTCTCAATATGGCCAGCCAGGGGGCCACTATGATGGGCGGGAAACGTTACCTTTCCGGATGGATTGCCTTTGACGCCGCCCAATGGAAGGCCCATTACGGTGACAAGTGGACAGAAGTGTTGCAAATGAAGAAGAAATTCGATCCCCACGGTGTGGTAAACCCAGGTTTCATCCGATACGAGTAAGCCACTGCGGACGGGGAATTGAAGACCTCGTTTTCTTGACACACACAAGACCGACGTGCTAAATTTTTAATCTTTTGTAATCACAAATATTCCAATCTGTACGACTGACTGACACTTATGGGTGAAATCGCGAACCAGCTTGGACAACTTCTTGTCCAGTCGATTCCGACAATAGTCTTTGTCCTGTTCCTGGTGGCGTTTCTCAACCGCCTGTTCTTTAAACCCCTTTCCCAGACATTGGATGCGCGCGCCAGAGCCACAAGCGGGGCTCTTGCTGAAGCCCGGGAGCAGGCTGAAAGGGCAAATGCGAGGTTCGCTGAGTATGAGAAAGCCATTCAGGAGGCCCGCCAGGAGATCTATCAGCATCGCGAAGATGCCCGCCGGGAAGCGTTGAGCAAGCGCGACAGCAGGATCCAGGAGGCTCGGATCAGTGCGGACTCCGTGGTGAACAAAGCCCAGGCAAGCCTTGAGAGAGAAACGGCCCTGGCCAAGCTGGAACTTCAGGCTGCAGCTGAATCGCTGGCCGTTGAAGTTACCGATGCTCTTTTTGCCCCTCATCTGTCGCCGGGCGGGCAGGGAGGGGTACAGGCATGAGCCGGACGTTACGTGCAAGCCTTTTTGCAGTGTTACTGTTGGGCTCAATTCATATACTCCAGGTCCCTTTGCTGGCCGCCGCTCCTCCACCCGAACAGGCGGAGGAGAGCGGAGCGAATCATGAACTGCTCTTTGAGACAATCAATTTCGTTCTGCTTACAGGCTTTCTGGTTTATCTATACCGGAAACGAGGCAAAGGATTCTTCAACGAGCGCTCAGACACAATTCGAAGAAGTCTTGAGGAAGGCCGCCAGGCACTTGAAAGGTCGCAGGCCAGACTCGCTGAGGCGGAACAAAAACTGGCAGGGCTCCAGAATGAGGTGCGGGCGCTTAAGGAGCGGGCTGAAGCTGAGATTGCGAGTGAGCAGGAAAGAATGCGGCAGGCCACTGAGGACGAGGCGCACAGGATTGAGGAATTTGCCAAGGCACGGATTCTTGCTGCTACCAATTCAGCCAAGCTGGAGCTGAAAGACTATGTTGTGGAGCAGGCCCTCGAACAGGCACGCGGCAAGATCCAGCAGCGAATGGATGAAGACAGCCGAAAGAAACTGGTTGGATTCTTCCTTGCTGACCTGGGCTCAAAGACGAAGAGCAATTAAACGGCGGAAAATTCCTGGGTGCAACCACTGCCGGGCGTTTTAGGACGGAAGGTCACAGAATTATGTCAATGGCTATTGCCAGCCGGTATGCGCGGGCCCTGGCGGACGTGCTGGGTCCTCTGGGTGACTTCGGCGCAATGCAGAAGGAGCTAGAGGGGTTCGCGGTCATCTGGCGGGAAAGCGAAGACCTGCGACAGGTCCTTGTTAGCCCTACGATCCCCGTGGAGCAGAAACGAAGCGTCCTGGACACTGTCATTCAGAGGCTGGGGCTTTCCGTGACGGCGGGGAACTTTCTGCGGGTCCTTCTGGTGAACTACCGTATACCGTTGCTGGAAGAAGTGTTGGAGGCATTCCGGAAGGCTGCCAATGAGAGGCTCGGGATTGTTGAGGTGCAGGTTTCGTCCGCTCAGGATCTGACGCCTGAGGAAAAGGAGGCGCTCCGGGGGAAGTTTGCAGAGTTGACCGGCAAGAGTGTGGAAATGAAGTTCCGTCGCGAGGAGAAATTGCTGGGCGGAATTCAAGCCCGGGTCGGCAGCACGATTTACGATGGCTCCGCCCAGGGATACCTTGACCGTCTTCGTGGGCAGTTGACGTCTCCCTAGCCGGCTGAAAGTTCTGTTTTTTCGCGGCTTACGTGCGGCACGTGCCTTCCGCGTCGTACTTAGAGATAGAATTGAATATGGAAAGGGCCTGCCTTCAGGCACACCCGGACTCGCTGCGAAGGCAATCTCAATCTTTAGAGCGAGCGAAAGCATAGAGACATGGCAAAAATCAGACCAGACGAAATTACCGGTATTATTCGCCAGCAGATCGAAAACTTTGACCGTACCGTGAGTGTCAGTGAAGTTGGTACTGTAATGTCCGTGGGCGACGGCGTGGCACGCATTCACGGGCTCGAGAACGTCATGGCAACCGAACTGCTCGAACTTCCGCATGGTGTGTCAGGCCTTGCCTTGAACCTGGAAGAAGATCAAGTCAGCGCGGTGCTGCTTGGGGACTACACCAAGATTGAAGAAGGTGACGTCGTCAAGCGGACCAGGCGCATCATGTCGGTCCCGGTGGGTGAAGCGCTCATCGGCCGCGTCGTGAACGCTCTGGGACAGCCCACCGACGGCAAGGGCCCCATCGCTACAACGGAGTTCAATCCTCTTGAGACCATTGCGCCCGGCGTAGTCGACCGGCAGCCAGTCCGCGAGCCGCTGCAGACGGGTTTGAAGGGCATTGATACGATGATACCCATCGGCCGCGGCCAGCGTGAACTGATTATCGGTGACCGACAGACCGGCAAGACCGCGGTGGCTATTGACACAATCCTCAATCAGCGTGGCGGGGACGTCATCTGCATTTATGTGGCGATTGGGCAGAAACGCTCCACAATTGCCCAGGTGGTGAAGGTCCTCGAACAGTACGATGCCATGAAATACTCGATTGTGGTTGAGGCGAGTTCCACAGATCCCGCACCCATGCAGTACCTGGCTCCTTATGCGGGCTGCGCTATCGGCGAATATTTCCGTGACCGGGGCCGGCACTCGCTGCTGATTTACGACGACCTTTCCAAGCACGCCGTGGCGTATCGTGAAATCTCTCTACTGTTGCGCCGTCCCCCCGGCCGCGAGGCGTATCCCGGCGACGTCTTTTACCTCCATTCGCGGCTTCTCGAGCGGGCCGCAAAGTTGAGCCAGAAGCTGGGGGGAGGATCGCTGACCGCGTTGCCGATTATTGAAACGCAGGCTGGTGACATTTCAGCGTACATTCCGACAAACGTCATCTCCATTACCGACGGCCAGATTTATCTTGAAACGGACCTGTTCAACAGCGGCATCCGTCCCGCGATCAACGTGGGACTTTCCGTCTCGCGCGTGGGCGGCAATGCGCAGATCAAGGCCATGAAGCAGGTGGCGGGAACTTTGCGGCTTGACCTTGCGCAATACCGTGCGTTAGCGGCTTTCGCTCAGTTCGCCAGCGATCTTGATCGGGCTTCGCAGGCGCAGCTGCGGCGCGGCCAGCGTCTGACGGAGGTTCTCAAGCAGAACCAGTACCTGCCTTTGCCGGTAGAGAAGCAGATTGTTGTGATTCTGGCCGGCACGTTGGGCCTCCTTGATGACCTGGAAGTGGAAGAATGCCGGGCCTTCGAAGCCGGGCTCTATGAGTTTATGGATTCTGCTGCCCCCGAAATCGGAAGGAAAGTCCTCGAAAAGAAGCAGCTTGATGATCCGTTGCGCTCCGAAATCAAGAGCATGCTTGAAGACTACAAGAAGAAGTTCAAGGCAGAGCGCGAAGCAGCAAAAGTGTAAGTGTGAGGCGAGAGGAAATTGGCAACCTTACGGGACATCCGGCGCCGTATCGGCTCGGTTCAAAATACAAAGCAGATTACGCGCGCCATGAAGGTTGTGGCTGCATCCAGGTTGCGACGATCTCAGGAGCGCATCTTTAACGCGCGGCCGTACGCCAATCAGATGATGGCGCTGCTGGAGAGTCTGGCAGCCCGGCTGGAACAACAGCAGCACCCCCTGCTGGCCCGGCGCGCGGAAAGGAATATCCTGCTGGTGGTGGTAACGGCAGACCGCGGATTGTGCGGCGCTTTTAACGCCAACGTCCTTCGCACCTCCCAGAGCTACATTCGGGAGTGTGGGGTGGGCAAGGTTTCGCTGGTGGCCGTGGGGCGCAAGGGGCGTGACTTTTTCCGTAGGCGGCCTGTGGATATTACCGCTGAGTATGTGAACATTTTCCGTCAGCTGGAGTTCTCTCATGCGAAGGAGCTGGCGGACAAGGTTATCGAGCTATACACCAGCGAAAAGGTTGACGCGGTTGATTTTGTTTACAACGAATTCAAGTCCACGATGGTCCAGAACGTGAAGGTCGAACGTTACCTTCCCATTGAGCCGCGCGTTGGCACTGAGGGTGAATACTACGCGGATTACATCTATGAACAGCCACCAGCCGAGATTCTGAGGACGCTCCTGCCACGGTATGTCGAGGTGCAGGTGTTCAGGGCCTTGCTGGAATCCCAGGCGGCCGAGAATGCGGCACGAATGACGGCGATGGACTCTGCCACCAATAACGCGGAGGAGCTGATCGAAACGCTCCGGCTGAAATTGAACCGCCTGCGCCAGGCGGGCATTACGAAGGAAATCATTGAGGTCGTAAGCGGGGCGCAGGCATTGGAGTACTAAGGTACGAGGGTGCATCTGGTCGAAGCATTGCATCGATGAAGGGTCGACAGTGCACCAAAGGGAGAATCATGACGCAGGAAAAAACAGGGAAAGTTGTGGAAGTTATCGGGCCGGTCGTTGTAGCGGCTTTTGAAGAGGCCGAACTTCCTCCCATTTACAACGCCCTTCGGGTTGTGTCGGATGGTTTTGATGTTCCCCAGCCCATCAACGTCGTCGTGGAGGTTGAACAGCACCTGGGCGAGGGCCGGGTGAAGTGTGTCGCCATGGCGCCAACGGACGGCATGGTGCGGGGAATGACGGTTGTCGACACAGGGCAGCCCATTACGACTCCCGTGGGCAAAGCCACACTCGGGCGCGTGATGAACGTCATCGGAGAACCGGTGGACAACCTGGGGCCTATCAACGCCGAGACAAGTTTCCCAATTCATCGCCATGCGCCCTCATTGGAAGACCAGAACACCGAGTCCGAAATGTTTGAGACGGGTCTCAAAGTGGTAGACCTGATCGAACCGTATTTGAAAGGCGGCAAAACCGGTCTGTTTGGCGGCGCTGGAGTGGGAAAAACCGTCATTATCATGGAACTGATTAACAACGTTGCCATGAAGCACGGCGGGGTTTCTGTTTTTTCCGGCGTCGGAGAGCGAACGCGTGAAGGCAACGATCTCTGGCTGGAAATGACGGAGTCCGGCGTCATCCACCCGGGAGATTCCTCAAAGTCGAAGGCGGCGCTGATTTATGGCCAGATGACTGAACCTCCCGGCGCGCGACTTCGAGTGGGATTGACCGGGCTGACAGTGGCGGAATATTTCCGCGACGTTGCCGGCCAGGACGTGTTGCTCTTTATCGACAATATTTTCCGCTTCACCCAGGCGGGTTCTGAGGTTTCTGCACTGCTGGGCCGCATGCCGTCCGCCGTCGGCTACCAGCCGAATCTATCCACCGAAATGGGCGAACTCCAGGAACGCATCACGTCAACCAAGAAAGGTTCCATCACCTCCGTGCAGGCCATTTACGTTCCGGCGGACGACCTGACAGACCCTGCGCCCGCCACGGCGTTTTCGCACCTGGACGCCACGACGGTTCTCTCTCGTCAGTTGACTGAGATCGGCATTTATCCTGCAGTGGATCCTCTGGAATCCAGTTCGCGGATTCTTGACCCCCGCATCCTGGGACAAGAGCATTACGATGTTGCGCGTTCTGTGAAGGCGATTCTGCAAAAGTACAAGGATCTTCAGGACATCATCGCTATTCTCGGCATGGACGAACTTTCCGAAGAAGACAAGCTGACCGTGGCGCGTGCCCGCAAGATCCAGCGGTTCCTGTCGCAGCCCTTCTTTGTGGCGCAGCAGTTTACCGGCCTGGAGGGCAGGTACGTCAAGCTGGAGGATACTATCCGAGGCTTTAAGGAGATCGTCGAGGGCAAACACGACGATATCCCCGAGCAGGCTTTCTATATGGTCGGGACCCTCGACGAGGCCCTTGAAAAGGCGGAGCGGCTGAAAGCGTAGTAAACGGCGAGGCCGAAAATCAGGTCCCATGGTTCTCCGCAGGTAACTCTTATGGCTGATTTGCTTCCTACATACATCCAATTGCAGATTGTCACTCCAGACCGCGAGATTGCCGAAGCGGAAGTCGACGAAGTTTCGATCCCCGGGAAAGAAGGCTATCTTGGGATCCTTCCGGGTCACGCTCCGCTCCTGACTGAACTTCAACCTGGAACTCTTGAATACCGGCAGAACGAAAACAAGCATTACGTGGCCATCCATTGGGGGTTCGCCGAGGTGCTGTCGGACCGCGTGATCGTCCTGGCTGAGATCGCAGAGCGCGCTGAGGATATCGACGTTGAGCGGGCGGAAACCAAGCGGAAACGCGTGGAAGAATATTTGAAGTCGCATGTGGAGCCTGACCCTGAAATTGAGAAAGCCCGCGATGATCTGCGCCGAGCCATCTGCCGTCTGGAAACCGCCCGTCATGCCCGATCCTGATTTGCACCTTTATTTTCCGGCTGGTTCATTTCTCAAAGCTGGCTGGTGAGTGATTCCAGCCTGCTTTAGCGGGATAAGGGGATGCTGACGGCTGCGTGACAGCGCCATCCCCGCTTGTGGCGGTCTGAAAGAACCGTGGAACAAAAGATCCGGATGTACACAACTCACTGGTGTCCTGATTGCTGGCGCGCCAAGCAGTTTCTGAAGCGGCACGGCCTGAAGTTTGAGGAGATTAACATCGAGGATATCCCAGAGGCTGCCGCGTTCATCATGAGCGTCAACGGGGGAAGGCGGCGGGTTCCCACTTTTGAAATGGAGGGCCGCACTTTCAACTGCTCCCCGTTTGATCCTTCCCTGCTGAGGCGCGAACTCGGTATCACCTAGAGTAATGGCACCCACAAGCCTCATATTGCATTGGGAGGTTCCAACGGAACCGGCTCGGAGCCGTTTCCCGCCAGCGCCTCCTTCTCCCGGCAATTTCGGCTGGAACCTGACAAGGCCCCGCATCCGGGAGAATTCCCAGTTCGGCTTGCTCTGAAGGTTTGAAACTGCTATCTTGGGGGTGTAGTGAATACGATACGCTCGATAGGTGTCGCTCTCGATCAGACGGCTCCCGTAGTCAGCGACGAAGCCGCGCTCGTGGCGGAGTTGAAGGCGGGATCGGAGGAGGCGTTTGCCTACCTGCTGGCGATCTATCAGAACCCTCTGTTTAACCTGATTTCCCACATGATGGCCGAGCACGGCGAAGCTGCCGATGTTCTTCAGAATGTTCTTATCAAGATCCTCCGGGGCATCCGGCAATTTACCGGCAGAAGCAGCCTGAAGACATGGATTTACCGCATCGCCGTGCACGAGGCGTCCAATCATCGCCGGAGCTGGCGCCGGCGTCTGCTCCATGAGCCTTTCTCCATGGATGATGAGGCCTTGCATTTGAAGGTGCAATCGTCCATCTACAGGAGTGGACGTGAGACGCCTTACAGCGTATACGAAAAGGCAGAATGCCAGGCAGAGGTCAAACGCGCTCTGGCGGACCTTGCCGAACCTTACCGCGCAGTCGTAGTGCTGAGAGAAATTGAAGGGCTCAGCTACGATGAAATCGCGGAGGTGCTCGGGGTTGCCGAAGGGACAGTCAAGTCCCGTTTGCGACGGGGGCGGGAGGCGTTGAAACGCAAACTTGCCGCCCGGTTGAGCAGGTCCATATGATATTCGAATCTTGCTCTGAAATCCGCGGTTACTTTTCGGACTATATTGACGGAGCGTGCCCGGCGGAAGCCATCCATTCAGTCCGTTATCATCTGGCGCACTGTGGCGCCTGCACATCCGAGTTGGAGCGGTATGAGGCCCTCCAGACGGAACTTCAGGGGTTGTTCCGGCAGCAAGTGCCGCCGGATCTGGCTTTGCGACTGCGTGTGCAGATGTCACAGGAGTTGCACCGTAATGTTTTCCAGCGCTTTCTGGTGCGTCTGGAAAATATGTTTCGGCCCGTACTGTTTCCCTCGGTTGCGGGGTCTCTTGTGGCGCTGATCTGCATCGTCCTGATGCTGGGCGCGGGGACACCTCAGGCAAGCAACATCCCTGACGTTCCCTTCGTTACGCCGCCGCGCATTCAGGTCCTGCCCCCGGTGAATCTTGACGCGGGAGCGCAACCGCTGGTCCTGGTGACTTATGTCAACGCGCAGGGCCGTGTTACCAAGTACAAGATCATCTCCGGCCAGGAGACGCCCGGATTGATGCAGCGGCTTGACCAGATGATGTATTACAGCCTTTTCCAACCCGCCACTTCCTTTGGCCAGCCCACCAGCGGCCAGGTGGTTCTTTCATTCCGAACAATCACGGTGCGAGGTTAGGCTGCTTGCACCGGAAACGCTCGAATCTCCTGCCTGAAAATTTGCGCATCCCAATAGTGCATGAGCGGAGGAGTGTTTCCACCTGCACCTTTCAAAATGCCGCCATTCTGATGCTCGCCCTGTTGCTTCTCCCCGTGCCGTCACGGGCCCAGCAGGGAAGGGTGCTTGTTGAGTCCAGCGAGCAGCTTTTCTGCACCCTCGCGGCCCTCAACGCCGCCGGTTACGACTCAGGCGGGGGAAGCAAGGCGCGCGATGCCGTGCACGCATACCTTGCCGCCAAACAGATTCCCGTCATTTCCGACATCCGGGCGTTCTATGAAGCGCACAAGGTCGTCGGTGATCCCGGAAGGAACCTGGGGCAATACGTTTCGCTTGCTCTTCTGCTGGGGCCTCCACCTGACTTCAAATTGACGGTGGCCCAGGCTGATCTTCCGCCCGACGCCAAAAACGTTGCAGGCCTGGTTCCGCTGCTTAAGCTGTTTTACAAACAGGCGGAAATGGTCAATCTCTGGGCCCGCGCTTCGGTCGATTTCAGTTCCGCCATCGGTCGTTACAGCGCCCCTGTCCGCCGAAACATCGAGCTGACTGATGCCTACCTCCGCTTTCCTGCCGGGTCCTACCTCGGCCGGACTTACATCATCTATCTGGACATACTTGGAGCTCCAAACCAGGTCCAGGCCCGCATTTACGGCTCCAACTACTACCTGGTGATCACGCCGTCGGAAAGGCTCAGGATCCGCGACATCCGACATCAATATCTTCATTTTCTGCTGGACCCCCTGGCGGTGAAATATGGCCCTGACATCCAGCACGCTGAGGCGCTCGAAGCGGTGGCAAGGAAAGCGCCGGCGCTCCGGAGCGATTTCAAGTCGGACTTCTCGCTGCTTGTCACCGAATGCCTCATCCGGGCCGCTGAACTGCGATTGGACAAAGTGACTGCCCCTGATGCAACCAGGCAGATTGAACAGCTGACGGCCTCGGGGTTTATCCTGGTGCCTTATTTTTACGACGCCCTGCAACAGTTTGAAAAGCAGGAAGCCTCGATGGGCAATTATTACCAGGAAATGGTGAAGGGCATCAACCCTGCCGAGGAAGGCATCAGGCTGGGCAAAGTGAAGTTCACGGAACCGCCCAAACAGACCGCAGTGGCGGCCGCGGCGACAGAGGCCGAGCGGCTGCTGGATGAGGGTGACAATAACATCTACTCCGGCAATTACGACGGCGCCAAGGCGGTCTTCGAACAGGTGCTCAGCAAGGACCCGAAAAGCGAGCGAGCGCTGTTTGGCATGGCCGTGGTGGCCAGCAATACGCGCAAGCCGGACCTGGCCCGGAAATATTTTGAAGAAACCCTCGATGCCGCCACTGACCTCCGCATCGTGACCTGGTGCCACATCTACCTGGGCCGCCTGGACGACATCAGCGGCAGCCGTAACAAGGCCCTTGCACAGTACCGCGCCGCTTCTCTCACCGCCGGGCGTTATCCTCAGGCCATGCGGGCGGTTGAAACAGGGCTGCGCGAACCTTTCGGCATGGAAGTCCACCCGTCGCCTGGGCCCTGACTTTCCTTCTTTCTGCCCAGTGTGCCAGGCGCGGTTTTTCGGCAGCTTCAACAGACTCTTTGTCAGCAATCAGGAACTCCGTCGTGTGGCTTGCACGCTGGCTTCGGCTACGGCGTCAGCAATCCGGACCGCGGGGACAATCTGCTCCACATCATGCACCCTGACAATGTGCGCGCCGTTGAGGATGGCGATGGCCACCGCTGCCGCATCTCCAAACGGCAATGCAGAGAGGAGATTCTTCCCGGAAATATCAGGGACACGGGCTCGTCTGTCCTTTGCTGAGGCGTTGGGCACAAGCCCTTCTCCGCGGACAATTGCCTGCATGAACGACTTCCTCGAACTCCCCACCAGGATGGGCAGTTTGAAGTGCTGCAGCCGGTCAAGATGAGCCAGGATTTCAAAGTTCTGGCGGCGGGTTTTCCCAAAGCCCAGGCCGGGGTCGAGAATCAGTTGTCGGCGGTGAACCCCGTGCGCGAGTGCACGTTCAATGGAGCGCGCCAGGCATTCTTGGAGCGAGCGCCAGACGGACCTTGCAAACGGCCTTTGCTGCATGTCGCGCGGACGGCCTCGGATGTGCATCAGGATGAGCGGACAGCCGCTCGCCCGTGCCAGGTCCGCCATGCGCGGCTCAAAGCGCAGCCCGCTGATGTCGTTCAGAACGGCGGCGCCCGCCTCGATGGCACGCCCGGCCACCAGGGCCTTGGTGGTGTCAATCGAGATTGGGATTGAAGGCAGCTTGCGGCGAAGGCCTTTGATGACGGGCAGCACGCGCGCGCATTCCTCCTCAGCCGAAACCGGACGCGAGCCCGGGCGTGTGGATTCCCCGCCCACGTCAATCCAGTCGGCCCCCTGGCGCGCCATCTCAACCCCGCGAGCGATGGCAGCCGCCGGGTCCAGATAGAGGCCGCCGTCCGAAAAAGAGTCTGGCGTGGCGTTCAGCACGCCCATGATGACCGTGCGCGCGCCGAGTCGCACCTCGCTGCCCATCACGCTGATTTCGAAATGTGGACGAGCCTTCATTTGGCTTGAGAGTTTGACCTCGCTTAGTTGTTGAAGCGGCGTGTGCGCTCAGGTTACGAAACTGGCGCCACGATGTTCCAGAGTGCCCAAAGGCAGAGGCGGTGTCAACGGTTCGTCAGGGCTTCAGGGCTGCCCGGTGGGAGGTATTCCGGCTTGCGGGGCAGGGAATCGGTTCAGTTTGGCTACATTGTGGCTGGAATTTCTCGGGTTCGTTTCGGGTTCGTTTTTTCGACCTCATTTGTTATCAACAATATGGCCGGGTTCGTTTTTGGCTTCGTTTTTTCCACAGCTACGTGTTTTCAACAACTTCTCGGCTTCGTTTTTGGGTTCGTTTGGGTTCGTTTTTGGGACATTTCACTTTGTTTTCAACAACATCTCGGGTTCGTTTTCAAAAAAAGGTATTCTTTTTGTCCC